>DITO01000085.1 GCA_002422065.1 Erysipelotrichaceae bacterium UBA6182
TGATTCTTAAAGACTTCATAAGCATGAAGTGCAACTTCATGGGGTGTTTTACAAACTATAATATTCATTGAGAATCCTTTCCGCTTGACACATTAAAAACATACACAAGGTGTATGTTAATTCATTTTTTGATAAGTATGAATAAATTCTTCCGCAATGATCTTAAATCCTTCAGCACTCATAAGTTGATCTTGTGCATGAGTGAGTAAAATCGTAAGAACTAATGGTTCTCCGGTTGCTTCAAGTTGAATAAGGCGTGTATGAGCACGATGTCCTTCTATGAAGTAGCCTTCCCCTTCTTTAATAAGTGATTGTGCATCTTCAAATAAGCCTTCTCTTGCTTTTCTCATGGCCTCAATGAAACATGAGCGAGCCATTCCTACTGAAGATATAATTTCAAAACTAATTAGTTCAATTCCTTGCATTATAAATCTCCCATTAATTGTAGTGCTTGGTCTAATACTGCTTTCCCATTCATCATGCCATAATCACGCATATTAATGGAATCCACAGGCACAGAAACACGTTTCTTGATATCTTGTAGTTGAAAGCGAACTTGTGGTCCTAATAAAATAACATCCGCAACTTTTGAAGCTTCATCTACCATACTTGTTCCAAAAGCTTCTATATGAAGTTCTAAGTTTCTTTCTTTGGCTTCTTTTTGCATCTTACTCACTAATAAACTGGTACTCATGCCTGCTGAGCATAATAGAATGATATGTTTCATACCTTCTCCTTAATGTTTTTAAATGATATTAGTTCGATATTTTGTTTTTGGAGTAGTAATGGAAGTGATTCATTACACAGCACATCAAGTTCTAGGACACGATGCATCGCATAACTACTTTCACGAAGAATGGTTTCATCACAGTAAGCAGGATGAGTCATTAATTCTTCAACTTCTTCACTGAACTCATAAGGTTGAAAGTAGTCTAATGAAACAGTCTCTTTATAGAAGCGAGCATTACAATGAACATACTTCACTTCTTCCTTCTTTAATAGTTCTTCGAAAGAAGCATCTTCACCTTGAACCAATCTTAATACAAGTTTATATTTCTTAGCAAGACTAACGAAAGTTGGAAATAAGTGAGGATGCATATGAATATGATGATGCGAATCCATATGTGTAAGTTCAACCCCTTGATTAAGAAGACTTTGAATTTGAGTGTTAATTTCAATCTCTACTTCTTCAAGATTTAAACTATAAACCTCTTCAAGTGTTAGTTTCTTAAATTTATTATTCTCATTCACAAGACTTGGTATTAAATGAGTTGGACTTAGAGGTGATCCATGATCTAATACAACGTGAATCCCAACATCAAGGGTTGGATTCTCTTTAATGAGTTCAATGGCATGTTTTACTTCTTTTCCATTGGCCATCAATGTCGTGCTTTTAAGTACCCCATGAGTGAACGCACGGATGATTCCATAATTGTGACCTTGAGAATACCCAAAGTCATCTGAATTAATGATTAGTTTCATTTTCTAGTTCCTCAATTGCGGCTTTAAACTGTGGTAAATATCGTTTATTCGCAAGTAACATTTCATCAAGAACTATCTTTCCTAAGTGTTCACTTGCGACTAATGGATTCATAACCATAGCCACTAAAGCATCTTCATATTTACCACTCACAGCAGCTAGAATACCTTGTTGTTCAAAGGCTTTGATTTGACTTACAATCCCTTGAGCAATCGGAGGTAATGCTCCCATACTTAATGGTCGTGGACCTTCTTTAGTAATGATACTTGATACTTCCACAACAACATCATCAGGAAGAGATGAAATAGCTCCATTATTACGTGTATTAACGACTTGTATCGTCTTATCATCATTATACAACCCTACCATAAGATTGCATGCAGCATCGGAGTAATATGCTCCTCCACGTAGTTGAAGTTCTTCTGGTTTAACATCAAGATTAACATCTTTATATTTCTCAAACAATGATCGTTCAACTTCCATAACGACTTGTGCTCTTGTTTTATTATTCTTATAGTCTTCAAGAAGATGTTCAAGCATCTCTTCTTTTTGGAAATAATATCGATGATAGAAACATGGTAATACTTTACTTCCTTTAATAAAATCAACAGACCAAGGAATATCCGTGATATTCTTCATTGAGAATGATTGTTTACCCATAAGTTCATTAAGAACTTTATCCTTAACACTCACTCCTCTTAAATAAATATCTAATCCAAAGACCATATGGTTTAATCCAGCAAAATCAATGCGTACATCTTCCATTGGTTCTTCAAGTAAATCTGCGACCATCTTTTGCATACCATGAGGTACATTACATACTCCAATAAAACGATCCCAGTTCCCATGTTCAAGAACAGCTTCCGTTACCATCCCTGCAGGATTAGTAAAGTTAATAATCCAAGCATTCGGTGCAACCTCTTTAGCATCCTTAATAATATCAAGAATCACAGGAATAGTACGTAGTGCTTTCATTAATCCCCCAGCACCATTGGTTTCTTGTCCAATTAAACCATGTTTAGCAGGAATGCTCTCATCAAGATAGCGTGCTTCATTCTGACCCACTCTAAACTGTGTCGTAATGAAATCGGCATTCTTTAATGCTTCTTTACGATTAGTTGTTGCGAATATCTTCATATCAACATTCGCTTTTTTAACCATACGATTCGCTAAGTCCGTAATAATTCTAAGTTTTTCTAAACCTTCTTCTATATCTACAAGCCACAATTCACTGACAGGCATGATATGATATCTTTTAAGTATTCCTTCAATTAATTCTGGAGTATATGAGGATCCACCCCCAATAGTTACTATTTTTATCATTTTTTTCTCCTTCTTCATCATTGACATTATCTTACATGATAATTTAATTTAGCACAAGTGTTATTTGTAGGTATGAATTTTGATTATTTTGTAAAAATATGTTAAGAAAGGGTTTACAAATCCTTTTTCTTTGATAAAATGGTAAATAGATGTACCAATGAATATTATTTGGTACAATGATTACAAAGGGTAATCAGAAAGGAAAGGGGTCTTATGTCAGGTTTTGTAGCTTTCTTAGAAGAAAAATTTGTCCCTATTGCAGCTAAAATAGGTGGACAGAAACATCTTCTAGCAATCCGCGATGCATTCGCTGGATTAATGCCATTAGTTCTAGTTGGTTCAATGGCAGTATTATTAAACAACGTATTCTTTGTGCCTTGGTCACTACTAGCAGGTTTTATTGGAGGAGAACATCCATTCATCGTTTGGGCTAACACTAACTTAGCTCCACTCTTCAGCATTATGGATAGTGGAACATTATCAATTCTAGCTCTTGGATTAGTATTCTCTGTTGGATACAACCGTGCTATGTATGAAAAACAAGACGCGTTATCAACATCATTAATTAACGTTGCTGCTTTCATTCTACTTGGAGCATTATCCCGTAATAATCCTGATGTTGCAAGTTGGGTAGGAAACTTCCTAGCAGCACAAGGGATCTTCGTTGCTTTAATTGTTGGTCTAATTACTCCTGAAATCTACTTCTGGGTTGTACGTAAAAACTGGGTTATTAAAATGCCAGACTCCGTGCCTCCTGCAGTATCCCGTGGATTCTCAGCAGTTATTCCTGGATTTATCGCTGTATTTGTTTGGGCATTAGTTGCTTACTTATTCAACGTCTTAGCTGGTGCTAGTATCTTCACATGGTTTGAAACTACTATCGCAGGAAGCTTAATGAGTCTTGGACAAAACATCTTCTCAATCGTCTTAGTTTCCACATTAATTCCATTATTATGGTTCTTCGGTTTACATGGTGCTAACATGCTTGAAGCATTCATGAGCCCTGTCTATGGTACTCTTGGATTAATGAATATCGAACTTTATAAGAATGGTATTACTACTGTTGGTTCAGGTGCAAATGAACTTGCAGTTTGGGTACGTGGCTCATGGGATGCTTATGTATTTGCTGGTGGATCAGGTGCAACCATTGCATTGATCATAGCTATCTTGGTTGCTTCAAAACGTAAACAAGATCGTGAAATTGCTAAACTAGCATTGCCTCCAGGTATCTTTATGATTAATGAACCTATCCTCTTCGGTTTACCTGTTGTATTAAATCCTATCTACTTCATTCCTTTCATCCTCGTACAACCTGTCTTAACACTTGTTGCTTACTTCGCAACAGTGGCTGGTATTGCAGGCCCAATCGTCAACTCAGTCCCTTGGACTACTCCACCAGTATTGAATGCTTTCTTAGCAACTAATGGTTCTATTGGAGCAGCATTTATTTCCCTTATAAACATTGTTATCGCATTCTTTATCTTCCTACCATTCGTCTACATTGCTAATAAACAAAAAGATTAATCATTAAAAAGACATAAGTGATTATGTCTTTTTTTAAAGGAGAGTCTATGCCTCATCAATCGTTATCATTTTCAATTTCATCTGAAACCTTATATAATAATCTTGTCGATATGCTATGCACAACGTTTAAATGTGCAAAAGAAGATCTGCAAAAGGATTCATTTGAAACAACCATGAATCAACATAATAGAACGTTTAAAGTAACACAACGTATTACCACTCTAACCCCATATCAAAAGATTGCTATGGAAAGCATGATCAATGATGATACTATACTTACTATCTACTCCATAGAGAGTCTAGGTGAGTCTGAGTGTAAAGTCACATTGATAGAGCACGCTTCTTCAAAGTCAGTAGGACGTCGACTAAACTACGCTCTATTATCATTACCTGGTTTAAATTTCTTGTCTAAATCAAGAATTAAATCTCGCTTATATGCTATGAAACATCAATTTGAGAGGTAACATTATGATTCTAGTGAATGCTCCATTAAAACGTGATTACATCAAGAGTTTAATTGATCAACAAACCATTGAAGGGATTACTTTTTCCTTTGAGAAACAAGAAGGAATGAAATTATATTTCAATCATGATGGAGATAAAGTCTTAGCACAGTCGATAGTAAAAAAGACGATTAAATCGTCTGAGTTTGGGACTGCACTTTTCTTTAATGTTGAGATCGTTTAGAAGAAGTTAGCTAGTTTTAAAAATTTAGTTTCTTTATAGTGGTGGATGTCGATGGAATAATCAAAGACAACACCACTTTTTAACATGGCTAAATTATGAGTGACCAACGCAGGATCACCTTCATTGAGTTCTAAAGCAATCGCTTGTTTCGAAGTAAGTTTATCCGCAAAGATAATTCGGTCTACATATCCGATTTGTAGTTTAAGATCTTCTTGTATATAGTGATAAATTGAACCCGCAATAAGTTCTTTACTTAAATAAGGAATGATGTCTTTATTATAGTAAGAATACTCATATACATAAGGTTTCTTATTAAGATATCGTACACGCTCTATGTAATAGATTGGTGTCCCTACTGTGCAATTAAGTTTTGAAGCCACCCATTCATTCGCAGGGATTTGCTGAAAATCAATAATCTTTGAACTTACATTGTCTTTGAAGATGGCAGTTAATCCATGGAAGTTTTCTAAATTGACACAACCCTCACATGATGAGCGACGAACAAATAATCCACTTCCTTGGATAGAAAAAACTAATCCCTTCTTAACAAGAATCTCGATTGCTTTTCTAATGGTATTACGACTAACTTGAAATGTCGAAATCAAATCATCTTCCGTTGGAAGTTTATCTACATCATTATAGACTCCATTTTGAATATCATTCTCGATTGAATCAGCCACTGTTTTATATTTAGATATCATGGTATAACCCTTTTTTATTGGTATGAATTTATAGATTAATTATATACCTATTTATAGAATGATGAAAGAGATAGACTATAATTTGCATGGTTAGTCACGAAGATTCTCTTTTTAAAGAAAGGTGTACCTACAATTCACTATTTATATCACTGTTTCATGTG
>DITO01000272.1 GCA_002422065.1 Erysipelotrichaceae bacterium UBA6182
GTTTCCACTTTTTGTTCATCTAAATTATCTCGCCATACTAAAGTTGTTCTATTCTTTTTTTCTTTGAAATGAACACCAAATGGTAATCCAACACGTTCTTTCTTATTCCATAACATAATTTTACCCTTTATATCCTTTCCTAATGGTGATATTGTCGTTCTTAATTTTTCTTCTACTTTTTTGTCTAATGAAAAATGATAGTATGGAAATGCATATTTTAAAGCGTCATCTATCATATCATTTTGATTATAGTTTTTGTAAAACGGATTTGGTTTATTTAAAGAATCAACACACTTTAAAAACCCATCTTTGTCCATTTCAATATTTTGTGATATTTTCATTTCTTCATAAGCCATAATTTCATCCTCATTACATACAAATATTTGACTTCCACTTTCAATATGATATTTTTTTGTTATACCATCATATCTTCTTACATCAACTTCTATTTTAAAAATGTTTCCTACACGTCTTAATCCAGGAATTGAACCACTGACGGATTTTATAATAACCTTTTGCCCTATTACATATTTATTCATCCTAAATCACCTCATATTTTACGCCATCAACATTTTTTGCAACCGCAGTTGTAATCAGTTGATTGGTCGATTTTTTTAACATTGCCATTTTAATATCGTCTAAACTTTCAAGTCTATCAATTAAGATTACGCTATCCATGACACCATAATGTGCTTTCAATCGTTCGATGAATTCAACGATTCTCACCTCTTGCATTGAGGTTGATACACCATTAGCAAGTGCTGGTACAAGTCGATCCGCACTATCTCTCACATACATTTCACATACCGATGTCTTATAAGTTTGTCCGCCATCGCTTGCGTTTGGTTCATAGAGTTTAAAGTAAACGTCCTTACCAAATTTCAATTCAACACGCTTTTCAAGTTCTCTAAATGTTTCGATAAGTAGCGACTTAGAAAGTGCATATAGTTCTTTAGTTTCAGTGAGTTTATCTTCCAATTTTTTATGCTCTAATCTCTTAGGTGCAAGTGCTTTTAGGTTAGCATTTTTAACACGTTCGGTATCAATGATGGATTCAAGTTCGGTGATACGAATCATGTGCTTTGAAATCTCATCATTATAACCCTTGATTACATTATCAAGACTTGATAAAACATCTGTTTTTTGAGTTCTAAGGCGTTCTACCTCTGAATTGATAGTTTGTATCTCCTTAGTATCTAAATTAAGTACAGGCTTACTTGAAGCGTTGTGCGTTGACATTGAGTTCTTTAATGTGATAAGTTCTTGTAAGATTGTGTTTTCGTTCTCAATCGCTGTGGTTGATTCGTTTGTCTTAGTGTTTACGCTCGCACGTTGAGTAACAATTTTCAATTCAATATCGTTAATTTCTTCCTTAAGTTTATCGAATTTAGGCTTGAGTTCATCACGCTTTTTAGTAATCTCACGCTTCTGTGCTTGCTCATGCTGTAAGCGTATTGCCTTATGTTCTTTCGTTTCTTGTAAGTCAATCACTTGGTTGCAATGCGTACACGTTACATACACGTTTTCGGTTTTTTCAACCTTACCAATCTTGTTGTATTCAACACTAAGTTTACCAACGGTTTCTTTAATAGATTCAATTTCTAATTTCTTAGTCTTAAGTGTGTTTTCAAGTGATGATAGTTTGAGTTTCTCACCAATTAGTTCGGCTTCTTTAACACGCTTGTTACTCATTGCTGATTGATACGCTTGTTCCTTAAGTCGTATTTGAGTTTCTAAATCGTTGTCTTTTGACGCTTCCAGATCCTGCTGATACTTTTCTCTTATCTCACCAATAAGGTTTGATTTCTTCGTTTCAAGTTTTGAGATTTCCAAATCAATTTTATCGGTGCTACCACTCTTAACCGATTGTTTCTTAACCTCAAGTTCAGTGATTTTACCATTGATTTCTTTAACCTCATCCTTCGCTTGAAGTACTGCGGTTTCATCAATATTTTCCTTAGCCTTTAATTCTAAGTCCTCAATAACACCCTTAGATTTCGATACCATAACCTCAAGTCCGCTTGTCTTGTCTTGAATAGCGTATCTTAGATCATCACGCACTTTGTTGATATCATCATTAGAGTTTTGCAATAGTGGTATTAGATTACCATAGGTGTCCTTGTTAGCAGTCGCAATCTCAAGTGGTTTAACATCGCCTACAATGTCTGTAATCAACGCTCTCATGGTTGCGTTATCAAACATTCTAATTCCTCTTGTAGTGAGTAGTAGATACGCCAAGTTCACATTCGATTTTAGAGTGCTGATTTTATTGAATCGGTTTTGAAGTTCTGTAAACCCAAGTTGTTCGTAAATAAACGCCACTCCATCACCCACTGTTGATAGTGGTTTACCACCGTTCACGATGTATTTCACTACTGCGTTCTTAGGTATTAAATCACCATTTTCACCCTCAATGTATGGACGTGTATAGGTTTTCTCTACCGATTGTCCATCATCAAACGTTGCCTTAACCGATACAGTCGTTCCCTTAGGTGCTGTTTCAGGTTCAAGATTACCCATAGAATCCTTTGCTGTTCCATCAAATAGGGTATTACCTAGCAACCATAGGATTGCTTCGATCCGATTGGTCTTACCCATTTCATTACGCCCTGTGATAATCACGCTCTGCCCACCTTTAAAGTCGATAATCTCATGCGTGATATTTCTAAAGTTCTTAATCTCAACCTCAATTATTCTTCTTTTGTTTTCCATGTCTATTTGTTATTCTCCTTTTTTCCTCTCCATAAAGTAGATATACACATCAGGGTGCTCTTTAATCATGTATAGTATGAAACCGTCATCAGTGTCATCTAAATCAATATTGTGTACCGTTTCGTAGTAGTCGGCTTTCGCTTCTAAATATAATACCATCATCTCATAGTATTCTTTCTCTTGCTCTATGAGTTCAATTTGTGCTTGTGCTTCTCTCCTACCTGAATTGTATCCACCATAAGCAACAAATGCACATACTAATCCTATTAAAATTGCAAATAATAAACCTTTTATATTTTCACTCATCTCTTACTCTCCCTCTCATTCTCTCTCTTGATATACTCCTTAACTTCCTTTGTTGCGTTATCTTCACTCGATACTTCTTCATACTCTAATATCTCGATACCGTATTGACGTGCTTCCTTTAGTGTGGGTTTAGTTGTCATATTTTTTCTCCTTTGATAAATATTTTTTCTTTCCATTCGCAAAATTTTATGAGTGATAGTTTATCTATACTTTTATTGCCATAAAATCTATGATTAACCATTAAAATGTGTGCCTTTCTTTTCATTCGATATAAATTTTCTTTGCTATAATTTGTGGTGTTATCATCTAAAAATATAATTATATCTTCTATTGG
>DITO01000201.1 GCA_002422065.1 Erysipelotrichaceae bacterium UBA6182
TGATTTATAGAGTTGTTCAAGTTCAAGAATGGATGACTCAGATCCTATATTCATTAAAGGAATGATTTCTTTAATCATCATTAAACTATGAATGTACTTCACTGCGCTTTGAGCATCTTCAAGTAGTCCTAGCAGTAATGGATTAGTGTGTTCACTCAATAAAGTATTATTTTGTTGATCCGTATGTTTTAAATGATTGAGATTATTAATTTTTTGACTATGAAACACTCTAAAAGGAGTCTGCATGGGTGTACTCTCACGTGCTATAGCAGGAATTGTCTTAGGGTGAGTTGGTAATATCTTGATATCTGCCATGGAATACTCCTTAGTAGTCTATCGGCAGTAGTCATAAAAACTTAAAAAAAACTACATAGTTGCCTATGTAGTTTAGTTGTTAATAAGAATTAACGAAGAAGTTGTAATACGCTTTGTGGTTGTTGGTTAGCTTGAGCAATCATTGCTTGAGCTGCTTGAGCTAAGATGTTATTCTTAGTCATTTCCATCATTTCACTCGCCATGTCAACATCACGAATACGAGATTCAGCAGCAACTAGGTTTTCAGTAGTAGTTCCTAAGTTGTTGATGGTGTGCTCTAGGCGGTTTTGTTGAGCTCCTAATGTTGAACGAGCTTCGTTAACATTAGTAATTGCTGTTTCAATGTCGCTTGTTCCTGAAGCACTTGTCAATGTTTGACCTGATAATGCAAAACCAATTGCAAACGTATCACCATCATCATCAGAAATAACGATATTTTTAGTTGCCGTGAAGACTTCAATTCCATTGAATTTAGTGTCAGTGATAATCTTATCAATTTCTGCACCTAATTCCGTCATTTCTAACTCAAGGTTAGTGATGTCATCTGAATTATAAGTTTCACTTCCCTTTTGAACCGCAAGTTCTTTCATACGAGTAAGCATTGAACTTACTTCATTTAAAGCTCCTTCTGCAGTCTGAATGAATGAGATACCATCTTGAGCGTTACGTGATGCTTGAGATAAACCACGGATTTGTCCACGCATTTTTTCAGAAATGGACAATCCAGCAGCGTCATCCCCTGCACGATTGATTCTGTAACCTGAAGATAGTTTCTCCATGTTTTTTGAAACTGCAGATTGATTTACTCCTGCGTTTCTGTGGGCGTTTAACGCCATAATATTATGCTGAATTCTCATGTTTAATTCCTCCTTGAATTTGTTTGCGAAGTCCTTTTCGCTTAATGAGAACGAGGTGTTTTACTCCCTCACCATATATATCGTAGGACTCATTAAATACTTAAGGAGAATTTAATAAAAATTAATCTTTTGTAATTAAGTTTGTTACATTCACGATTTCAGTAATACGAATCGCAAAGTTTTCATCAATCACAACCACTTCACCTTTTGCTAGATGTTGATCATTAACGATGATATCAACCGGTGCTCCGATTTGTTTATCCAGTTCAATAACATAACCAGAAGTAATACTCATGATTTCTTTAACTTTTTTCTTTGCTTGTCCAATCACAATAGAGACCTTTAAAGGAACATTAAGAATTAAGTCTAAATTATTCATATTCGAATTATCATGTAGCTTGTCATTATTATCAACAAACTTAGGAAGACGCACTTCTTTTAGTTTTATATCTTCTTCTTTTGATCCAGACGCATTCTCAATGAGTGTTGTGAATACATTTTGCTCAATGTTGAATCTTATATCAAAGGTAGTCTCTTCTAACTGAACCTTCACTGTAAGTAATAGAATTCTACTCTCAAACGGCGTAAATCCAACACGATCCTTTGTAACTACAAGTGTATCAAACGGGGTACACTCTAAACTCGTTTTAACTGACTTACCAAAGCGAGTTAATAGTGTTCCAGTAAAACGATTAGCCAGTTCACTAAATATACTGAGTTCATACTCATCAAACTTAGTGTTAGATTCAGTTTCAAGTAACGTACTAAGGATTGCCTTAACTTCTTTTATTGAAGATAAGATCGTAATCTTTGATCCTACGACATACTTTAAATCTGAAACAGCCAAGATATTACCTTCAGTGATCTTTAAGGCAAACTCAGAAGGATAACACGTACTTACATCAATGCTTTGGATAAGAAACTCTTTATTTCCAAAAGTCTTTGATACTTCCTTAATCGCTTCCTTAACGGGTATTTGAATAAGATCTTTGATCTTCTTAATCATTTCTTGATCGGATTTTGAGTTCATCATTTTAGTGTTTCCTTTTCAATGAGTTTAGATACCTTAACTGCTTTACGATGACGGGTCTCTCCCATCTGTGCTTCAAACCAAGGAATGTTATCAACTAAGACACTGACAGGAGAATTAAGTTCTTTTCCTAATGGAATAATATCGTTAACTTCAAGTTGTAAAACATCATGCAAATTAAGCTCAATTTCATCAAATACCACACTCATTTCCACATCGACATTCTTAATGGATGCCAATAAGGCTTGTCGATATTCTATTTCTTTAGAGGTATCCATACGCTTGATTGGTCTAGCACTTTTGTTGTAGAACTTATCCATCATAAGTTCGAGTTCTATCGAAGGAAAACTTAGTGAGAATCCTGAAGTAACTTCTCCAAGTTTTACTAGAAACTCTACAATAACTACAACATCTTCACTTAAGAAAACTTGCGCAAACTTAGGATTAAGTTCTAATGACTTCTGGTTGATTGTGACATCAAGATACTTCATCCAACTTTCTTCAAGATAAGGATTTAGTTTAGTTAAGAAGTGCTCAAATATGGCCATTTCAATCTCGGTAAACTCACGATCATAAAAGACATCATTCCCACGTCCACCAAGAAATTTATCCACTAGAAAGAAACCTAAATTAGGTTTAAAACTCGCACTCATCGTAATCTCATTAAGTGATTTTTCGATCGGGGATATTTCATAGTTTACAGTGATTTCTCGCTCTTCAAGTGCTGAAGTATATTGTGAGTAACGTTTTATTTCAACATTATTCACAAGAACTTCGCAATCGATGCGAGTAGATGTTGTTAAATATGATGTTAGATTCTTCGCAAAGCTTTCGTGAAGGCTTTCAACGGTTCTTAATTGATCCTTACCAAACTTCTTAGGGGCTCTAAAATCATGTTTCTTAGTGGGTAACTTCGTATTGACTGTGGTCATGGTGAGACTCCTTTCCATGGACTATCTTAAATTATTAATAATATCCTCTAACTGATCAGCGGTTTGAATCACACGAGCATTCACTTGAATGGCTTTTTGTCCTTCCATAAGAGCAACCATGCCATCCACTAAACTTAAATTAGAAAGTTCTAGAGCTCCTTGTACAAGCGTCGTCTTTGAATTAGCATCGATATAAGCTTCTCTTGATGCATCAGATTCAAGATATCCAGTATCATCGGCTTTAACTAATCCTTGGATATTATCAAATTGGAATATACCAATGCGATCTTTAATAAATGAAATGTCATCATCTGTAACTTCTGTCGTATTCATATTTATTCTTTGTTGTTGTGTATCTAAGATAAAGTAACCATTAGAATCCACTAAGTATGTTTGATTATCCACTGTACCTAGATTAAATGCTCCACTACGTGTATATACCACACCATCTGGTGTTTCCTTCGCAAAGAAACCAGCACCCATTAACGCAAAATCAAGAACTTGATTAGTTGTTTGCAGAGGACCTTGTTGGAAGTCGCTAATCATGGGTCCTGCTTTGACTCCATGACCTCGAAGCATATTTCCTGGGTTATTTGTATTCATTTGAGAATACAAGACATCCTCAAAACGAACGTTCTGCGTTTTAAAGCCTGGTGTACTTACATTGGCAATGTTATGCGATATCTGTTCAACATTGCGCTGATAAGCTTGTAAAGCGGTATAAGCGTTATAGAATGTAATATTCATAATTCACTCCTTATAGCTTCGCTATTTCGTTGGCTGCTCGCTCATTTAAGCGATCAATAAGTTTCAAAGCATTGGCTACACTTTGAAAGTTTCTTTGGATTTCCATCATCTTAGTAAGTTCTTCAGTCATATCTACATTTGATCCTTCAATTGACCCTTGTAGGATTTGAGTTTCAATCGTTTCAAGTGGAACTGCACTTGAGAACAATCCAGTCGGTTCTTTTGTAAGTGAACTATAGTCCTCTGTGGATACTAAACGTAAACGATCAATATAGGTGCCATTTTCATCATAGATCATTCCATAATCATTCACGACAAAGCGATCATGATTAATGAAGATGTCTCCATTCTGTCCTTGTACACGTTGTCCTGTTTGCATGGTAAGATAACCTTCATTATCAATCTTAAAACTGCCATTACGAGTATATAAACTTTGCCCATTGGAATTCACTTCAAAGAATCCTTCTCCCATAATTGCAAAATCTAAAGGATTTTGAGTACTAGTAATACTTGCTTGATCAAAATAGTGCGCTATTTCTGAGACAGCTTGAAGGTTTTCAGTTGACCCAATGAGTGTTTTCCCTTGTGAATCTAAGCGATAACTTAGAACTTCATTAAATGTTCCGACAATCATTTCTTCTTTTTTGTAACCTTGAGTTTTTATGTTCGCAAGATTTTGAGATACCGAATTAAGACGTCGCTCATGAATTAACATGGCTGTCGCTGCTAGATAGAATCCTTTATTCATCATTCTTCTCCTTTAAAACTTCTTTCATTTTTTTAAGGGCTTGCGCATGCATTTGACATACTCTCGCTTCACTCACTTCAAATATCTCACCAATTTCTTTAAGTTTGTAATGTTCTACATAGTAAAGATTAATTAGAATCTGTTCTTTTTCACTTAAGCTTTGTATGGCTTGTTTGAGTAATTCAAGGTCTTGCTTCTTATTAAAGACTTGCTCAGGGGATAAAGTAAGTGTATCTTCAAGAAAGCTATCCCCAGTGGTTTCTGCAATCTCTTCAATACTCATAAGATAATTCATTGATATCTCATAATAATGCAAAGATAGTTGATTCACTTCGATGTTAAGATAAGACGCTAGTTCTTCATCAGTGGGTGTCCGACTTAACTGTTGAGTTAATGTCTCTAAGGCTTCATTCACTTGCTTGCCTTGTTGACTAACACGTCGAGGTACGAAGCCATAACTTCTTAATTCATCAATGAGTTTAAACTTTAGTTTTGAATAGAGATATGCTTCAAAGGTTATATTCTTCTGTGCATCATAGCTTTCAACACAATCCATGGCACATAACACTCCCATGGAAATCGTATCTTCCACATTCCAATAGTGGATATACATGTTTCGATTACGTTTAGCAAACTGCTCAATTAAAGGTAAACTATCAAGAATAAGTTCATTACGTTCATCTAAATCTTTGCTCAGTTGGTAGCTTGTACATTTTGCACTTAGTTCCATCATAATTGAATTGTTCCTAAGGACTGTATTTGAATATTAGTATCAATTTCATTGTATGAAAGCACAACAACACCATCAATGAACTGATCAATCAAACGCTTGAAGTAAGTTCTCACAATGGGAGAAGTGAGAATGATAATACTAGGGACAAGATCTTTAATACGATCCGTTTCAACATTGGTTGCAGTAATGATTTGATGAATGGAACCATTATCAAGCGATAAGTAAGATCCTTGATCAATCTTTTTAAGATTATCCATAATCATTTTCTCAATAGGAGCATCCAACGTTAGTACTTTCATGGATTTATTCTCTGAGAATTTTGATGTAATGCTACGCTTTAATGATTGGCGAACATATTC
>DITO01000032.1:0-9401 GCA_002422065.1 Erysipelotrichaceae bacterium UBA6182
AGTGTAAGAGGTGTCATTCTAAAGGTACGAATGACCATATTGACGATGGCAAGTGAAATCCATGTTCCATAGACAAGATAGAATGTATAGCGTTGACGCTTTGTAAAGAAGACAAATGAAAATGATAATGCAACTAAACATGCATTATAAAAAAACACCATAGGATGATTGATTAAAAAGTCTATCATCTCTGATATTGAACGTCGATTGAATAGTTCTATGATTAGAACTAGTCCAAATGATACCATCATCCAATAAATGAATGATTGAGAATATTTTTTAGAATTTAAATTCTTCATGATGATGTATCTTAGCACTTATGATGATTGTTTGCAATGATTCTATAGTAAAATGCATATAGTTCCCAATAAGTTACATAATTTATTTCAGTAAATTAATGAAATTTACGAGTTAATGACTATTTGTTAGAAAATATGATTTCTACACTATTAAAAGTGACTTATTTTGTCTTTGATTTGATTCTTTTAATGAAAGTTAATAACTTTGAGAATACTAATAAAAAGACAACATCGCGAGATGTTGCCTTTACAAAGATTTCTATATTAAAGTTCTAATGATGATTGAACGCTTACAGCTCTTAATCCAGCATGTGCTGTAAGTGTTGCTGGTAAATCAATAATGTCTACTTGGACTGGTCCAAAACGTTCTACTAATGCAGTTTTTAAACGATCAGCAATGTCTTGAGCTTCACATTCGCAGATTACGAACTTAGTAACTCCCACTGTAACTCCCTTTTCAGCGAAATCTTCGATCACCATTTTGAAGATTCCAGCTTCAGTACGTGAAGTTCCAGCTTTTTCGAAAGTTGTCCCTCTGTTGCGAAGAGCAGCTAATGTTCTCAGTTTAAGAAGTGATGCTACTGTCTTTAGTGTTGGTGATACACGGCCACCACGAACGAGTTGATCTAAATTCTCAGGAATTAAGAATCCTTGAGTCATATCAATAACAGTTTGTGCCATAGCTAAGATTTCTTCTTTGCTCTTGCCTTCTTTAACCATACTTGCCGCTTTGAACGTAATATCACGAAGTGCCCCAGCTAAACTAAAGGTATCTACTATAGTGACATTATCCATGTCATTATCTGCCTTAGCTAAGTTATAACCTTGGAATGTTCCTGATAAGTGAGATGATAATGAGAAGATGATGATATCATCCCATCCTTCTGATTTCCATTTCACCATGAGTTCATTAACATAACCTAAGTTTGGTTGTGATGTTTTAGGTGCTGCTTTGTTTTTCAGTTTTTCTCTAAGTTCTGCAACTGACATATCTAGTTGATCACGATATACTTTACCGTCTAGTTCTACTGATAAAGGTACGATTTCGATTCCATGTGTTTTCGCTACATCTAAGTCAATTGACGAAGATGAGTCGGTTACGATTAATATTTTTGACATAAGTCTCCTCCTAATAGGGTATGATGCCATTATAGAGAGTGAAGGTTTGAATGTCAAACCATATGGGTTTCATACTCGCCTTTTCACTTTAATTTCATCATTTTTTTGTGATAATCTAAGTAAATCATGTAATTGTGAAATGAATTTCATCATCTTTTGATATACTAAATCTATGAATACGATTAAATCCGTAGCAACAACAACTTTCGACATTAAGAAATCAACGTTTATTGGTTATGTTTTTCCTTGCTCAAATAAAGATGATCTTAAGACACAGCTTGACTTACATTGGAAACTACATCCAAAGGCTACCCACATTTGTGTTGCCTTTGTGGGAGATAACATAGATGATACATGGTTTGATGATAACGGAGAACCAACCCATAGTGCAGGAAAAGTAATGCTGAATGTTCTTTTGAAGCAAAATCTTCTTAGAACTGGTGCATTTGTTGTCCGCTATTATGGTGGTATTAATTTAGGAGTGGGTGGTCTTGTTAAGGCGTATACCACTGCAATTACAGAAACACTTAAAGAGACCCAAATCAAAGCCATTGAACATCAACCTCAAGTACACTTCACTCTATGCTTTGAATATGGTTTTTCTTTATGGGAAACATTAAAGAGAAAGAAATGGAATATTGAAGTTAAACAACATGATGAATATTTAAGCTTTTCGATTATGTGTAGTAAAGAAGAAATCATGGCTTGGTTAAGTCCAATCCCTAGTTCTTGTTATGGTGAGATCACAGAAAACTTAATTGAAATATGATATAATCGATAATCATGAACAACACAAAAGAACTATTAGCACGAGTCAATCTCAAGTACACTAAACAGCGTGAAATCATCCTAGATGCTCTACGTGATTTAAAGGTGCCTGTTACTGTGGAGAAATTGGATGACTACTGTCGTCAAAACCAACATCCAATCAATCTCTCCACCATCTATCGAACCATTGATTCTCTTTCACAAGTTAATCTGATTCATAAAACCTATAATTCCATTACACAAACCACAATGATAGAATTAGTTGCTCCAACTCATAAACACTACCTTGTATGTGTTGAGTGTCATAAAATGATTCCTATTAAAATGTGTCCAATGCATGGCATTCTAGATACCATTAAAACTGATTATGACTTTGTGGTTTCATCTCATCAACTTGAGATATCAGGTTTATGCTCAGCATGTGCTAAAAAGAAAAAAGAATTAGATTTAGTGAAATAACTGAGTAGTTTCTCTTTTGAAGATTGATTACACTAGTCTTTCTTTTTGGTAAGACAATATAAGATAAGACCATACAAAAGTATTAATCAATGATAATAAAGAACTTTACTAATAAAAGTGAAGTTCTTTTCCTATTAAAAAGGTCCAGTGATTTTCACTGAACCTTAGTTTTTTTATAATCTCCACATCTCAGATAAAGGCATGAAGACAAGGGAGTCTGCATTCACTTTAGCTTGATGACGTTGTGCTTTAACATTATTTTCAAGTTGTGCAAGAAGTGGTTTGTTTGTCATTGTCATAACATACAATGTCTTCTTGAGTAAGTACCATGAAACGATGGCTTTATGGATCACTGGACTGCGGTCTTCAAGTGTTGGTACTACTTGAATGACATGATCTTTAATGCTTTGTGATAAAGCAACACATGCTGCGACAGCTTCATCAAGTTTCTTAAAGACATGGTTATCGAGTACTCGTTGTGCATTCCCAATCGTCATTTGATCTTGTAGAACTTTTTTAATTAATGATGCATCATACATGGTTGAATCTGTGACACATGACATTACGAAATTTCTTTGATCTTGAAATATAGCTTCTGGTTCTGTTAGTGCAAAATAATAACCTTTAGAAATTAGATAATCCTCTTTACTTGGGCCACCCAAGATAAAGCCTACCCCTACTTTCTTTTGAGTATCTCCATAGACAATGTAAGGAACATGTATCGGTCTTTCAGGAAGTTTAAGAATATCCTTGTAACGTATGATTTGGTTCGTCACTAAATTAGGATTAACCCCAAATGAGTAATCCACCATAATTCTAAAATTAGGATTCATCTCAAACAATTCTTGGAAGAGTGGATACAAAGAATGTTCTTCACTGATTGTAGTGAGGAAGTCTTCTAAGTAGCCATTGAAGGCGCAACGTCCATTTTCTTTACGAACGTCTGGAATCTGCAATAAAATCTCCGTTACAGACATGACTTGCCCCCTTTCGGATGGGTTATGATTTCTTCTTAACTATTAGTGGCATTG
Source organism: Erysipelotrichaceae bacterium UBA6182 (assembly GCA_002422065.1). Lineage (GTDB taxonomy): Bacteria > Bacillota_I > Bacilli_A > Erysipelotrichales > Erysipelotrichaceae > UBA6182. Next base: position 3,677 of record DITO01000032.1, read on the forward strand.
CTTCTAGAAAAAAAACTGATCCAAGTAACAAAATCCCACCAATCCATGTTTGTGTTGGAATCACAAGTTTAAACACAATCGCAGAACCAAGTACTCCAAATATGGCTTCAAAAGTAAGAATAATGGAGGCCACTGATGAGGCCACTGACTTCTGCCCAAACGTTTGCAGAAAGAAAGCTATTCCACTACTAATTAAACCAATATACAACACATAGTATAAACCAGAAGCGGTAAAATTTGTATCCGTAAATAGCAAAAAAGTGCTAGAAATTGCTGACATCGTGAATAATTGTATCGTTGTAAGCGATAAACTGTCATTAAAATGTGATAATTGGCTTAATTTGATGATATGAACCGCAAAGAACAGTGCACCTGCTAGTAACCAAATATCCCCAAAATTGACACGAATTGAACCTTGAACACTAATTAATGCAACTCCTATGAATGCTGTAATCGAAGTTATTATCTCTAATGGATGAATCTTATCTTTATACCAAATTGCTCCAATAATAGGAACAAATATCACATACATTGCGGTAATGAAAGAAGCATTCGCAGGACCTGAAATAGCTTGTCCATATGTCTGTCCGACAAAGCCTAAAGTAAGGAAGATCCCTGCCTTTATCCCTTCAATCATTAATGCTTTGTTTCTCCAGAATTTTCTTCGATATGAAAACATAAGAAGTAAAAGTCCCCCAATGAATCCACGAGCTGCTAGCAGTGTCATTGGGTCCCATCCAGAAATTAGGGCACCCTCAACTGCTACGAAACCAAAACCCCATAAAAATGCTGATAAAAATAATGATGACTTTGCAAGTTTGATTTCTGCGCTCATATCTACTCCTTTATCTTGTATAATGTTATTCAGGGGATAATCTAATGAAAATAATTATTGCACCATTATCACTTCATGATGCGATCATGAATCAAGCTTTGCAAAATGAGCAGTCTGCTTTCAATGTTTCTGTATTAACGCTCTCTGTTTTTAAGGAGCGTTTTTTAAGTCTTCCTAAACTAAATATTGATTTAATGATTCAAGCATTCCCTATCATATCAAATATTCGAAATCATTGCACTGTACTGAGTGATTCTCTTTCTTTCTTAGATCATCAAATGAACTTACTCTTATTTGCTATTGAATGTCATTATTTAAATATTGATATAGAATCACTCCCTGAAGAAAGTGATAAAGATAAAGATATTAAGACTGTCTGTAAATCCTTAGCTCCTTTGTTAGCTCATTTTGACAGTATCGAAAATGCTGTAGAAAAGCTTTCTGATGAACTTGAAATTTGGATTCATCCACATCCAACCACAGCCATGGATTCTATTCTGTTAAACACATTACTTAAATCAAAAGCCCTCTTATATCCTGTAAATAAAGTCTCAAGTACCTATAGAATTCATAATGCTTTAAATCCTGCACTTGAAGCACATGCGATAGCACAACATATTGTTAAACATCCTACTCTATCAACAAGTATTCTTTGTGCAAATCCTTCTGATATTTCTAGTCTAGAACATGCTTTCAATCTATATAATATTCCTTTTAACTCCACACTATCTCATGCTTCTTCTCCAATAATCTCGACACTCATTAGTGCATGTGAGTATGGATTACAGTTAGATCGTAAACACTTCATTCAGTGCTGTAAACATAATCTTATCCCTCATGAATATACCCCTTCCTTAATTAAATATATGGACATATTCAATATTCCTCTTGATGCATGTGATTATCCATTTAATCATGTTGTTTCGACTTCATTAAAGAGTGATCTCTTTAAATATGAAATCCATCATTTCATTACACTTGAAAAAGAAGCAGAACTTGCACGCAGTCATATCATGTCTGTCATTAAATCATGGTCTTCATTGACTTGGATTGAAGATGTCTACGCCTTTCTTATCCAACGCAAAGACTTATCTTTCAATCAACAATCTGCTTTAAACCAAGTTAAATCGTTATGTGAAACAATCTTAGGTTCCTCTTTAGATTCTAAATCAAAGTACACACTACTCATTCATCAATTGAAATCAAAATCATTTTCCACCAGTCAATCTAGTGCGCTTGTTTCAATCCATGAATTATCTCAAGTCTTGGTGAGTGCGTGTGATCAATTAATTATCATGGGGACAACCGCAAAACATTATCCTCCAACTCAAAAACATAATGGACTCATTGATGAGTCCTATCTGCAAAAGATAATACAATACCCATCTTTAAGTGAGCGTAACCAAGCATTAGTATCTCATGAAGAACTAATATTTGCCCAAAGCCCGATTACAATCTTGTCTTATCCTTCCGCATCAATGGATGGTAAGCCTCAAGAAATAGCTATTAATCTTAAGGAGCGAATGAGTGATGTCTTAATTACTCCATGGCCTGTTCATCGTCATACGATGAATCCACTGAAGAAATCCTTTGCTTTATCTTCATCAACTTCCAAAGCATTGTTCTTTAAGAACAACGTAATTAAAGGTTCTGTATCTTCCATTGAACAGTTCTATAACTGTTCCTATCAATACTTCTTTTCAAAAGGTTTAAGAATCTCAAAGATGTTAGGTAGTGGTATCAATGTAGCTCATATGGGAACCATGATGCACTTTGTTCTTGAAGAATGGATTAATCAAAACAAACCTAAAATGAGTGAAGACTTTATTATGCAAACTCTACAACCCTATATTCATGACACAAATCGTGTGTTTCCATATCATAAAGAATCCTTAAATCTTATCTTTAAGTTATTAACTCAACAAATGTTATTAACCATTGAACGTTTTAGTATTCTTGAAGACTCAACCCATTTCAAACCATTTGAGAGTGAACATAAACTTAATGATGAGTTATCCATTCTTGATTCAACTTTAAGCTTTACAGGTTTTATTGACCGTATTGATCATCATGACACAGCCTTTAGGATAATCGACTATAAATCATCAACTAAGAGCATTAAGAAAGCTAACTTTGTTACAGGAAGACAAATCCAATTATTTACCTATCAGTTACTTTATGCCAAGAAGAATCAAAGAACACCTACTGGTGTTCATTACTATACCCTTAAGAATGATGTGATTCATGCTAAAGATAAATACACCTTAAACTTTGTACCTAAAGTTCCTAAGCTTATCATTAATTCTTTAGAAACCAGAGAGTTATTCTTAAGTAAAGCAAAGACAAACAGTGTCTATATTAATCCTGAGTCAGGTCAATATTACTCTAAAGACTTTAATCGTTTTAATATGACGACTAAAGGAGCAGTCAATAAGAAAGCTCTCTATCTAGAAGATGGAATTGAAAAAGGACTTGATATCATTTTTAATGTCTTTGTAGAATCTTTAAGAGATGGAACCATTGATAAGAACCCTGCTGAACCTTCTGTGTGTCAGTATTGTGATTATCAATCAATTTGTCATTTTTCAGGATCATATCCTAAACGTCAACCCCTCTTTAATGTCCCTATTACCCTTTCTGATATAGAAGCATCATCTGTGGAGGAAGAAACATGAATATCGAAGCACTTACTCATCACATCGCTCATTTAAAGGATACGAATATCCTGGTTTCTGCATCAGCAGGTGCTGGGAAAACTACTTTACTTATCAAGAGATTAATGACACGAATTATTAATGATCGCATTAGTGTTAATCAAATCTGTGCCCTAACATTCTCAGAAGCAGCAGCTCATGAAATGAAAGATCGCTTAAAGATTAAACTACGTGAAGAGCTTAAAGGATGTCAAGATTTGGAATTGTCTTCCTTTATTAAAGAACAACTTTCACTCATAGACACTGCAATGATTTCAACCATTCATAGTTTTGCACTGTCACTTATTAAAGACTTTTCTTATGTATTAAACATAAATCCTGAAATGAGTAAAAATGTTCTTGATGATGGGACTAGTCAACTTCTATTTAGTGAATGCAGTGATGAAGTGATTCAAAAGGCAATTCAACATCAACCTCATGCCATTCAATCACTACAAAGTCTTGTTTCTACATCTTCTTTTGATTTCACTACACTTAAAGAAATTATTCAAGAGATCTATCAGATAAGACGTTTACAAGTCAATCCATTGTCCTTTGATGAGCGTGTACTATTACTTCATCAAGATCCTTTAAATGTCATTCAACCTATTTTATGTGAGAAACTTTCTCATCAGTTCATTGAAGCAATCAACTTGTGTGACCAAGTTATATCACTTGGAGCTGCGAGTGGTGAAGATATGAAGGATGTAGAATCAATGAAAATCAGTCTTAATACAATGCTTGTTAAGCTTGAAAATAGTCAACTTAGTGATGTAATAATTGATCTTCATCATCCTTGGGTTCTAGGGATTCCTAGGATTAAGGATTATGAAGCTTATGCCGAAGCAAAGACAAATCTACAAGACTGCATTAAGAAGTTAGTCAGTTCATTCAATGATTTAGATGATCATGTAAAGCATGTTCAAAGTTTACTTCCTCATATTCAAGTGGTGATTGATTTAGTGAAAGACTTAACTGAGTTGATGCAGTCAAAGAAAAGTGATCTTAAAGTCATTGAGTTTGATGATATGGAAAGATTAGCTTATGAAATACTTACCCACCCTCAATATGATATCCCATCATTCTACCATTCACGTTACACTGATATCTTAGTGGATGAGTTTCAAGATACAAATGACTTACAAAACCAAATCATTACTTTAATCTCTACTGGAAACAACGTCTTTAGAGTTGGTGATGTTAAGCAATCTATTTATCGCTTTAGAGGTGCAAAGCCTCAGCTTATGCGCTCAATGATACATGATTCAAGCCTTAGTACTTTTACTTTACCCCATAACTTTAGATCCAGTGAACCGATTGTTGAGTTCAATAATCATTTGTTTAATGTATTGATGAATGTAGATGGATTTAGTGATGTGTATCAAGACCAAGATCATGTGAGTGTAGGAAGAGATGAACAAAGAATTATCACAACACCAGTCACTTACTTTAAAGTAAACAAACCTGATAAAGAGTTAATTAAAGAATCGATTGATGAAGATGATAGTGATTATGAAGAGAATAACGAAGATGGTGAACTCTTTAAAACACGATCATATGAAACAGCAGCGGATCATGTTAAAGCACGTGTGATTACTAAAGACATCATTGAGCGTCATCTAAATCAGAACATTCCTTTTAAAGATATGTGTGTTCTTGTGAAATCTCATGCTCAAAAAGATATTCTTAAGAAGCTCTTTGATGAGAAAGGAATTCCTCATTTCATTAACTCCCCTCAAGGCTTCCTTAAGCACCCCACCATTACCCAAGTACTGATGCTTGCGCAGTATTGCTTATTCCCTAATGACTTCTATCTTAGTGGAGTGTTATTAAGTGATTATTCTTACCTTACGACTGATGATGTTGCCCAACTAAAACTTCAAGGATCTTTAGATTCTGCTTTACTGAATCACTACCCAGAGCTCCTTGCTTCATTATTAGAACTTAAACATCGTGTCTTAACAAGTTCACTTTCAAAAGCCATCCATGAATGTTTGAAGTACAATGACTTCTATCATCGTTGTGATTCTCAAGGAAAGCTTAATGGTGATGCTCTTGTGCAAAAAGCTGTTGATTTTGAAAACAGTCATCAAGGAGGACTTGCTGCATTCATTCAAAGTTTAGAACATTTAAAGGATGCTAAGATTGCGGAAGCAATGGATGTTTCCTTAAGTGATAATGTGGTTAAGGTAATGAC
>DITO01000032.1:9568-16380 GCA_002422065.1 Erysipelotrichaceae bacterium UBA6182
AGTTTTAAAGTCTAAAGGAATTAATGGTTTACTCTCTGGACTTCAAACTTTCTTTCCAAAGTCTCTACTATCAATCCATGTAGTTGAAGATCCAGATCGAAGTGCAATAGTAGCACTAAAAGTTAAAGAAGTAGAAGATATTAAAGCATTGTCTGTTCATGAAGTGACTAAGCAAGACCCTATTCAACTAAGTCCTCTTGATATTTCAAATCGTTTGAAGCCAATAGAAGTAGGTTCGCTAATCCATAGTATTCTTGAACAATGTGTTCTTTCAAACAATCCTATTCAAGATATTCAAACCATGAGTTTAGATTTATCCACAGCACAAAAAGATGGAATGATTTCATTCTTTACTCACCCTCTTACACAGCATTGGAGTGAATACCAAAAACATAGTGAGTTTCCAATCATTACAAAGAATGAAACTGGATATCATCAGTACTATCTTGACTTACTTATGAAGAAAGATGATGAATGGATTATTGTGGACTTTAAGACTGATAAGGTAACTAATGCAGAACAGCTCAAGGAGCGATATTCATTACAATTACTTGCCTATGATCAAGCTTTAAGAAGTTATGCCCCTGCATTAAAAACATACATCTATAGTATCGTTTTACAGGAAGCAGTGTTAATTAAGGAGTATTAAAAAACAGAAGCATCTTCGGATGTTTCTGTTTCTTTATGAAATGATATAAGCTCTATCCTATAGTAATGTAGGTGTAATGTATCTTAGTACAAAGTAAACGACTAGACTAAAGAATAACAAGAACGCTGAAAAGAAGATAATTAACTCTACTGGCCCATCTGGTTTATTAGTAAAAAAATTGAACCATTTTTTAGTCTTGAGTGTTCTCCATGAGAAGTTCGGTTGATCTTTACTCCCTATTTTAAAATCGATGTTACTAAGTAGAGTATCTGCCAAAGAAATCAACAATATCAATACACAACTGATTAACAATGCCCATATAATAGCTGAATCTGGCTGAATAAAAAGAAATAAGATACCATAAATGATGGTTGAAAGATATTCCTTCTGACGAGTAGAAAATCCTTTAATTGGTAACCGCATAACTAAAGAAATAATGACAGGTGATGTGACTGCAAGAAATAAGATAAAAGTAAATTCAAGCACAACTCCAAGCTTATAGAGTGGAACATCCATAAGTAAACCAATGAAAAATGCACTAAGAGTAGCTAGAGGCAATGCAAGCCATTTGTAATTAAATCTCTTTTCATTCACCGTCATTTTTGTTTTCCCTTTGTGAATAAGACAACCTAGACTACTCTCTCAATATGACTATGAAAGTTTATTCTAGATTTTCTGTATTCCCCACATTTATTTACTTAATATTATCATTGATTAGATTGAATTTCTATACGGTTGTTTTATTTCAGATAATAAAAGAACATCTCCTTCGAGATGTTCTTTAAAGTCTTTATATAATCAAAGCCTAGCCATTATTCTTTATTCTATTTCCATTTTCTTCTCAACAAAATATAGAATACCAATACTCATTAGAACAATGAATGAAACTTGTAATGCAATCATCGCAAGTACTACACCACCATTGATTGTGTAGTTGAATTGAGAAAGTGCTTGATAAGCTGAAAGCAATGGATCAGTTGGATTGATAATAATATTAGCAAGATTACTATTTATATTAATTGGTAATTGTGGAATAAGTTGAGTTGTAATCGCATCAATCACTAATGATAATCCAAAGTAGATAACGATCCCAATCGCATTTCTTCCCTTTTTAATCCATGAAGTATTAATCAAAGTGATTACGAAGAGTAAGAACACGACTGAGTACACAACCGTCACAAAGGATTGGGGAAGGAAAGTTAATGAAAGATTGAAAATTTTACCAAGAAAACCTGATTTAACTAACAAAATATTTGCTGTATCTAAGACTTGATTCCAAGCACCTAGTTGAGTTAAAAAGATAGTTCCGGCAATGATTGCTCCTAACCAAACAACTAGAAAGCTAGTAACATTCCAAATAACACCGACTATGACTTTAGAAAGTAGATTCAACTTCACTGAAACCGGTAATGTCCAAGTTAAGTACCCTTCATTTGAATACAAACGCTTTTGAAATAAGCGGATAACCGCAAGTAATGTGACAATTATAATTGCTATAAGTACTCCAAATACTGAGAACACTGAAAGTACTTGCATCCATTCAGGACCATTTAAAATCAGAAACGGTGCAACAATCGACAATAATAGAAAACCTAGGTAAATCCCAAAGAATTCTCCACGTGTTGCGATTAAATCATGTTTAATTAGTTTGATTAACATTTGAACACCTCTCTAAATAGTTCGTCTACTGATTTACCATGCATACTACGAAGTGTATCCACATCCTCATGTAGTGTTACTTCTCCCTCTTTTAAGAAAATCACTGAATCAAAGATGGATTCAATATCAGAGATTAAGTGTGTAGAGATAAGTAGAATTGAATTAGGATTATAGTTCTCTAAGATTGTTGTTAAGATAAGTTCACGAGCTGCTGGATCTACACCCCCAATAGGTTCATCTAGAATGTAGATTGAAGCTTGTCGTGACATCACTAAAGCTAACTGAAACTTCTCTTTCATCCCTTTAGACATGGTCTTAATGGTTTGCTTAGAATCAAGTTTTAACTTAAGTAGAAGTTCACGCATACGTGATTCATCAAAATCACTATACATATCCTTAAATAAATATATTGCTTTTTCTCCAGTCATCCAACCCGCAAGATACGTTTGATCAGGTAGGTATGAAATCAATGACTTAGAATGTGCACCTATTTCTTGACCATCAATGCGAATATTCCCTTGATAATCATTGAGTAATCCATTAAGAATCTTAATTAACGTTGTCTTTCCAGATCCGTTAGGTCCACATAATCCAATAATCTTCCCTGGTTGCAATTCAAGATTCACATCATGAAGTGCTTGTGTTTTCCCATAATTCTTTTTTAATCCTTGAATACTAATCATTGAAGTTTCCCCTCTTTCTCATACGTTGCTTTTATTAACTCACATACACTGCGCTCATCTAAACCAATCGATTGACACTGAGATACAAGTTCACTAACCCATTGAGTTAATAACTTGTTTTTAAGTTCTTCGACCATAGTTTCATCAGCACTGACAAAGCGTCCATTGGTACGATCACTCTTTAAGTAACCTTCACGTTCACATTCGCTTAAAGCTCTTTGAACGGTATTAGGATTCACTTGATATTGTAATGCTAGTTCTCTAACACTTGCAATAGGTGATCCTTCAACTAATGCTTTTGACACAATATCTCTTTTTATACGATCCATAATCTGAATATAAATCGGTTTTTCATGAATGAATGGTTGCATAACACTCCTTTCTGTACTACTGTATTAATTAACTAATACAACAATACAATACTGTTGTTATTCTGTCAATAGAAAAACGATGGAAATTTCCATCGTTTGGTTTAATCATTGAATATATGATACAAATCTGAGACAGGCTTGTTTGAATTAATTGCTTCTATTGTTTTCGCAAGCATATATCCAACGGAGATTTGCTTAATCTTTGGCTCTTTACGCTTTTCAACAGATAATTCAATGGAATTTGTAATTACCAGTTCTTTAATTGGTGAGTCATGGATACGTGCAATCGCATCTCTTGAAAGAACTCCATGAGAGACTGCACAATACACTTCTTTAGCTCCTTTTTCATAAAGCATCTTTACACCACCAAGTATCGATCCACCAGTATCAATGATATCATCAACAATAACACAGATCTTACCATTGACATCCCCGATAAGGTTTAATGCTTCTGCAACATTAGGTTTAGTACGACGTTTATCAATGATCGCAATGGTACTTCCTGGAATTGAATCAGCCATACGACGAGCACGTGTTGCTCCACCATGATCTGGTGATACAATTACGACTTCATCTTTAAAGTGTTTAGATCTAAAGTATTGCGCAAGCATTGATACTGCAGAAAGATCATCAATTGGAATATTGAAGAATCCTTGAATTTGTGGAGCATGTAAATCAATGGTAACTACACGATTTGCTCCAGCAACTTGAAGTAAGTCTGCCATCAATTTAGAAGTAATCGGTTGGCGAGCACGTGCTTTACGATCTTGACGTGCATAACCATAATAAGGCATAACCACAGTAATCTCTCCAGCACTTGCACGTTTCATCGCATCTAGAGCTATAAGGATTTCCATGTATGTTTCAGAAACTGGATTGCATGTGGATTGAACAATGAAGACACGTTTACCTCGCACTGATTCTTCAGGCTCGACGATAATCTCTCCATCCGCAAAATGCTTCACTGCAATTCGCCCTCGTTTTAATCCTAAATAAGCACAAATCTCTTCGGCTAAGTCCACTGAGGAAGTTAATGCGAATACTATTGTATCTTTCATCATATGCTCTCCTTATTTTTGTTTATGTGCTAGACCTTTGGAAGGTTTATTCACTTGATAAGCACGTGCAATTCCCATTGCCTGATCTTCAACATCACAAGTGAGCGTTGATCCTGCAGCAACTAATGCATTTTCTCCTATACTTATCGGAGCAATCAAATTAGAATTTGAACCAACAAACGCTCCATCTTTAATGATTGTATTGAATTTATGTTTACCATCATAATTGACGGTGACAACACCACAACCTATATTAACATGTTTTCCTACAATCGCATCACCGAGATACGTAAGATGGGCTGATTTTGAATGATCATCAAAGATTGTTTTCTTCATTTCTACAAAATTACCAATACGACAATGATTTCCTATAACACAATGATTTCTTATATGGGCAAATGGACCAATTGTTGTATGTGCACCTACAGACGAATCAATAATCTTAGACTGTTCAATGATGGAATGTTCTCCTATAGAACTATGTTCTATAACACATGCTCCTTTAAGATGAACATGTTCTCCAATCTTTGCTTGAATCAGTGAACTGTTAGGTTCAATAATGCTATCACTACCTATGGTTGTTGAAGCATCAATCCATGTGCTTTCAGGATCTATTAAGGTCACACCTTCATTCATCCAATATGTGTTAATACGACGTTGAATGACTTTAGTCGCTTGTGCTAACTGAACACGATCATTAACACCCATCACTTCATTTGCATCTTCAACAATCATTCCTTCTACCTTATAGCCATAATCATGAAAGATTTTAATCATATCCGTAAGATAGTATTCATTTTGAGCATTTTGATTTTTAAGCTCTTTTAAGTGTTTAAACAGTTTCTTTTGGTTAAAACAAATAATCCCTGTGTTAATCTCTTTAATCTTCTTCTCTTCTTCATTAGCATCTTTAGCCTCTACAATACCAATCACTTGATTGTTAGCATCACGAACAATACGTCCATAAGCACTAGCATCATCAAGAACCGTCGTTAATACTAAAGCATCTACAGATTGAGCTTGATTGAATACTGCTTCAAATGTTTCCTTAGAGACACATGGAACATCACCATAGGTAATAAGAACCAATCCTTCTTCATCACTAAGCTGTGAAGAACACATTAATGCATGTCCAGTACCAAGTTGTGGCTCTTGAACAGCAGTATGAATACGAGCTTTGAAGTAATCGATAATCTCTTCTTTTTGATGTCCAACAATAACTTCAATCAAATCTGTATTTACCGCTTCAAGTTCACGAATAACATGACCTAACATAGGTTCATTAAGAATTGCATGCATCACTTTAGAATGCACAGATTTCATTCTCTTTCCTTGACCAGCGGCCAAGACAATCGCTTTACGTTTCATGATAGTCTCCTATATTTATTGTATCAAACTCAATTGTATTATGAATGTAAGATTTTAAAGACTTGATGCAGTTGTGTATGTGTACATGCTTCTGCACGTATTGATTCATTAAGATGACAAGATTCTAGTGTTTTCTTAATATCTTCAGAATCATATAAAGCACGAAGATTATTATATAAGGTTTTACGTCTTTGGGTAAATGCTGTTTTTAAGAAACTGAAGTAATCCAGTAAGTTATTAAGATCAACATCCTTACGCTTAAGATTAATGACACTTGAGTCTACAGCTGGTTTAGGAATAAACACATGCTTAGACACATCTAAAGCAATCTTGACTTCAAACAAGTTTTGAATAATTAAACTTAAAGCATTATAGTCTTTTGTCCCTACAGTGGCATTAAAGCGTTGTGCAACTTCTTTTTGCACCATAAGTTGCATCTCTTCAAAATGAATACCCGATTCAATGAGTTTAAAGATAATCGGTGTTGTAATGTAATATGGCAAATTAGCAACCACCAATAAACGATCATGACTAAATCCTAAATCATTAAACAAAGTCTTTAAGTCTACATTGAGTACATCATCATGGATGAGTGTAAAGTGTGGTTCATCACTAAAGTGCTTATTACACAATTCTACCATTAAAGGGTCTATCTCAATTGCAATAACATGTTTTGCCTTCTTTAGAAGTCCTTGAGTTAAACTACCCATACCAGGTCCAATTTCAAGGACGACTGTGTTTTCATCAACAGAACTTGTGTTTACTATCTTCTGAATAATATTAGCATCCACAATAAAATTTTGACCAAAACGTTTCTTTGCATGAGTCTCATAATGTTTTAAGATGTCATTGACATAGGCAATGGATGCTATTACAGGTTTTGACACAGTTGGTGTAACTCCTCATATGTGATATTAAGATGATTTAAAGCATTAAGTAATGACTTTGCGTTCATCATTGGTATTCGATAATGATGGCATACTGCCTCACGTAGTGTAGCACTATTCTTTTGTCCATTCAATCC
>DITO01000184.1:0-4096 GCA_002422065.1 Erysipelotrichaceae bacterium UBA6182
TCATTTGACTCTTTTTAGGTTGTTTTCAAAATAATAAAATATTTATTAGATGATACTAAGACATCTTTTAATAGAGTTTAAAAAGAATATCTATGATTAAAAAATAGATGACATAAGCTTAGTAAGAAAACTCTACCATGACTATCTATTAATGTTTTATTTCACAACAACCTGATACTACACAAATTCATTTTTCTTCCCTATTTAATAATGAATTATAATGCATTGATCTAATAATCCTTCTTAATGATTGTTCTTTAATTTATTGATCAGACTCGGAGTATATTCGGTATTTTTACTGAATCATATATTAAAAAAATGGGATTAGCTCTTCAATTGAATGACTACTCCCATTTTTCATTTATTAATTTACTTCACTTATACTCCATATACTTCATTATAATGATTCATAAACCTTAGAATATTGCTCACTTGAGAGCGCCCAACTAAAGTCTTCATTCATTGCATTACGTTGGGTTTGTTCAAACTCTGAAGGATAGTGATAATATAGGTACACTGCCATTCTTAAGACATGATATAAGTCTGTTACTGAGAATTCTCTAAAACTAAAGCCTGTTCCTGTGTTGTTTGCACTATTGTATGGTGCAACACTATCTTTTAATCCTCCAACTTCACGTACAAGAGGTAGAGTACCATATCGCATCGCAATCATTTGAGAAAGACCACATGGTTCAAATAGACTTGGCATGAGTAAGATATCACAGCCTGCATAGATTTCATGTGCAAATGGTTCATTATATCCATTCACATAAGCAACTCGTCCATAGTACTTCTCAACCATGTGTCTGAAACCATCTTCAAGATGGCTTTCACCAGATCCTAATACAACAAGTTGAACATCCAGTCCCATAATATCACTCATCTGATCTAGGATAAGATGAATTCCTTTTTGCCAAGTAAGTCGAGAAACTACACCAAGGAGCAAGGTATTCTCACTCATCTTTAGTCCGCATTTCTTTTGTAAGGCAAGTTTATTCTTTACTTTAACTTCTAAGTTGTCACTATCAAAGTGGTATGGAATAAATGGATCTTTACTAGGATCCCAAAACTGAGTGTCTATTCCATTAAGAATTCCAAACAAATCATATTGTCTTAACTTTAATACTTCATGAAGTCGTTCTCCAAAAGCTAATCCTAGAATCTCTTGAGCATAACTTGGTGACACAGTTGTAATCTTATGAGCATAGACTAAGGCTGACTTTAGGAAGTTAACTCCATTATCAAAGCGAACTGATCCATCATTAAGGATTTGATCACTTAAGCCTAAACATTCTTTACCCACTGAGATTGGGAACTGACCTTGATAAGCTAAGTTATGAATGGTGAAGACATGCTTGATTGTTTTGTGATTTGGGTGATGTTTATAGACCACTCGAGATAATAATGGAATCATCCCTGCATGCCAATCATGAGAATGGACAATATCAATGTGTAAGTTCATCTTTTCGATAAACGTACAACATGCCAAGTTAAAGAAAGCAAAGCGCTCTCCATCATCTGGATAGCCATATAGACCTTCTCTTTCAAAGTATGCTTGGTGTTGAAGGAAGTAGAAATCAATACCTTCATGGGTTTGTTTGAGAATTGTAGCAGGTTGTTGAATGCAAGGTGTGTTTACCATAAAAGTAACCACAGGTTTAGCATCCTCCAGTTTAGGTATGACGTTTAAATAAAGTGGAATAAAGACACTGACACGATAGTTGGATAACAGTGCTTGTGGTAATGATCCTACCACATCTGCTAATCCTCCCGTCTTCACAAATGGTAAACTCTCAGATGCCACAAACAAGATATGTTTCATGGGCTCCTCCTTATTTAAATGGAATCTCGCTTCGTCACATAAAGTGGGTGATTCTTTGATCCCTTTAATTCTTTAACATGCTTAATCGTTGAATACTTATCTAATACGACATGCTCAACATGGATTCCTGAACCAATAGTAGTTTGATGAAGAAGAATTGAGTTCACAACGACGGCTCCTTCTTCCACAACAACACCACGTCCTAACACACTGTTAATGACAGTGCCTTTAATAACACAACCATTCGCAATAATACTGCTTGAAACAATAGCCTTGTCACAATATGTGGTTGGTTCTGAGTCATTAGTTCTTGTGAGAATTGGCCAGTTTGAGTTAAACAAACTACGAAGTAACACTGGATTTAAGAATTCCATATGAGCTTGGTGATATGCTTGAAGTGAATTAATCGCAAAGACATGGCCACGATGTGGAATTGACTTAACGACTAAACGATCTAGTTCATCCCGAATAACGTTATTAAACCAATATAAGGATGATGTTTGATATCCTTTTTTAATGAGTTTAATGAGTAATGATTTCTTGAGAATATAAGTGTCTAATGAAATGGTACGATTTTTTACTTTGCCAAGGTTTAAACCTAGTGCGGTAACACGTTTGTCTTTATCGACTGTAAGTGTGTCACAATGAAGGAACTTATCTCTTGCTTGATCGGTTGCTAAAGATATCATACTAACATCAGCTTTACTTCCAATATGAGTATTAAGTACTTCATCAAAATTAGTTGTATAGATCATATAAGAAGAACTTACAATAACATACTCATTTTTGTCTTCTTCTAAGAAAGAAATATTAGACATCATAGAAAATAGATCAGTATTATAGACTTTGTTTAGAGTTTCTTGTTCACCATAGAGTACTCTTATTTTCCCTTTTTTAGAGTTAATATTGTAATGGCGACCAGTTCCTAAGTGTTCATATACTGGGCGTGGTTTTTCTTTTACATGCACATGAATATGGTTAAGCCCTGAATTTGAAAAGTTTGAAATCATAAAGTCTACAAGACGATAACGGCCTAAAAATGAGATTGCTGGGATTGGACGATGAGCTGTTAATCCTGCAACATCAACACTTGGGTTTTCAAATAGAATAATTCCTAATGCACTAGCCATGTTGTTCACCTCCATTAGCAATGAGTTGAATTGGTTGATCTGCTTTGACCACCATGCTCATTTCAGGGGTCACTTCACTATGTGGTCCTACAATGACACGCTCAAGTTTAGTTCCTGATCGAATCACTGCATCAGGCATAATGACACAATCTTTAACTACTGCTCCTTCTTCAATGGTCACGTTAGTGAAGAGAACACTATTATGAGCTGTTCCTAACACTACACATCCTTGATTGACATAACTGTTCTTAACATCAGCACTTTCACCAATGATTTGAGGAAAAGCATTCACGTCTTGAGTATAGATTTTCCAACTAGGATCTGATAAATCTAGTTCATTACGAGTTGAGAGTAAGTCCATATTAGCTTCCCATAAGCTATCAATGGTTCCTACATCTTTCCAATACCCTTTAAATCGATATGCAAATAAACGTTTACCATCATTAATGAGCGTTGGAATAATATCTTTACCAAAGTCATGATTTGATTTCTCAACATCTAAATCTTCAAGAAGTGCTTTACGAAGAAGCTTCCAATTAAAGATATAGACACCCATAGATGCAAGATTAGATTTAGGTTGTTTAGGTTTCTCTTCAAACTCTACAATTTGATCATTTGCATCTGTGTTCATAATTCCAAAACGACTAGCTTCTTTAAGAGTAACTTCAAGAACTGCAATTGAAACATCAGCACGATTTTCTTTATGATAGTTATACATCGCTTCATAGTCCATTTTATAAATATGATCTCCTGATAAGATAAGGACTGTTTCAGGATCAAAACTATCAATGAAATCGATGTTTTGAGTAATTGCATCCGCAGTTCCTCGATATAAACCAAATCCGTCAGACTTTTCACGCGGCGGCAATACATAGACTCCAGATTCTTTGGTGTCTAGTCCCCAAATATGATCTTGGGCCACATACGAATTAAGTAAGACGGATTCATACTGGGTGAGTACACCCACAATTTTTATGTCTGAGTTAGCGCAATTTGACAGCGGAAAATCAATGATTCGATACTTTCCACCATAATGCACGGCTGGCTTGGCAATTTTGCCCGTCAATTCTTCTAGACGAGTACCGCGTCCCCCAGCAAGTATCATAGCTACCATGTTATTTTTTTTCATAGCACGTCTCCTGTT
>DITO01000184.1:4141-4927 GCA_002422065.1 Erysipelotrichaceae bacterium UBA6182
TTGATTCACACACACTAAAACTACATCCATGGTTTAATGTGTTTAGGAGGCATTATGAAAACCTTTATTACCCTAATCACTCTTAGTTTTTTACTCATGGCTTGTTCAAATCAAGTTAATGAACTGAATGTTTTTACACCAAATGAACCTATTGAAACTACACCTGAAATCATCGATGCTTTTAGTCATGAGCCTTATGTATCCATGGATTTACCAGCTCAATCGGTGTTCTATAACGTTGATTCTCTTTCAGTGAATGACATGATTATTCTTGCTATGAAAGATGAATTATTAGCCCATCAAGAATACACATCAATCCTTGAAGTTTATCCAGGATTAAATCCATTTGCTTCAATTATTCAAAGTGAAGTAAAACACATCAAAGCTTTAACTCCTTTATTTGAAACTTATGATATAGATGAAGTCCAAGATGATTCACTGAATCATGTAGTGTTACCTACTGATTTAAGTCATGCATTTTATATTTGTGTTGAAGCTGAGGTGAATAATATAGCGATGTATGCTTTGTTTTTAGAGCGTGAAGATATTCCTGATGATGTTCGCTTAATATTTGAGAATCTTATGAGTGCTTCTTATAATCATTTAAAAGCATTTTATAGAGCTTATGTGAATGCACAATAAAAAACCTTATTTCCAAGGAAATAAGGCTTAATCAAATAGTGTACGATGCAAGACTCTTTGTGTTGAATGAATAAGTCCTTCTAAGATTAATGCACTAATCGGAATCATAAAGGCTGCTTTAATGACACGAACTAAGAATGATAA
>DITO01000019.1:0-5119 GCA_002422065.1 Erysipelotrichaceae bacterium UBA6182
CACTTTGGTGAAAACAAAGCTCAAGAACTGTTAACTAAGGTATCATTAGATCAACTTTGGGAGTGGCATTTTATTGGACACTTGCAAACTAATAAAGTTAAAAGTATTCTTCCATATATCACATGTATCCATTCTGTAGATTCAAGAAAGCTTCTTGATGTTATTGAAAAAGAAGCAAAAGATATCAATAAGATTATTCAGGTTTTCTTACAGCTCAACTTAACACTAGAAGATTCCAAATATGGCATGAGTGAAGATGAACTGTTCAATCTTATTAAGATTCAAGAACATTATCCTCATTGTTTATTTAAAGGAATCATGGTCATGGGACCCACTTCTCAAGACTTAAATTTAACTAGACAAGTATTTGAGAAGGCACAATTAATTAGTAATCAAATAAAAAAACACTCTCCCCACATGAATTGCTTATCCATGGGGATGAGTGATGATTTTGAAATAGCCATAGAATATGGTGCAACCCATGTTCGACTAGGGCGGATCTTATTCGAAGAATAACCACCCTAAATACACTACAAAAGCATTTATAATTGAAGGGTAATCATTGATTAAACGGCTTATTGATAATACTTGAATTTGTACGATGCCTAAGCGATCAAACACAATAATGATTAGTAATAGACTAATCAAGACTTTCTTAATCCAGTCTTGATTTTTTCTTTTATTAGTATGAAGTGCCAGTCCTAAAGAAAAGTACATTGTAAGGGTGATGATTGCGACTAACATGGTGTATGGTTGAGCATTGAATAACCAATCACTTATTTGATACATCACATAACTTAGTATAAGTACAATGAGTGGCTTGATTGTGGTAGTGAAATGTTTCATGATATCTCCTTAATGGTGAACTTGTCGTATCAATAGCCCAATCATATATGAGAATGGAGGTAAGATAACGATCATACTTAGATTAAGTAATGAGAGGTTTTGGATTAATAGAAAAAGATAACCTGGGAAATTAATAGTCAAAGCAAATACTTTAAGCCATTCAAGGGATAACTGTGATGAACCAATCCAAAATAGTATGGCACTGAATAAGTTTAATCCAATGATGATTCCTGTACTATGAAAGGCATGATCCATAGTTTTAAGAAACTTTGCACGTGCTAACATAGTTATATAACCCATAGACATATAGATCAGAATGATAAAGATTACGCTTATACCATATCTCAAGTATTCAGAAGGTAGTTCTCTAAATGGATGATTTGAAGTAAACATAATCCAACTTATAAGCGATCCTAAACCATGAATTATGGCATAAGATATGAGGAGTCTTTTTACATCATCTTTCATTATTTTTCTCCATAAAGAAACAACACAAGTCTTCTCACTCCCTCTTTACAATCATGATTTGATGCTGCTAGTGATACTCTTATAAAATAATCACTTTTTGGCGAAAATATAACGCCTGGGATGACTGCAACCTTATATTCATCTAAGAATTGTGTTGAGAATTTCCATGAATCTAATCCTTTAGTAGATATGTCGATAAAGATGTAAAATGCTCCTTCTGGATAAATGAATGGAATATTATTAGATCTAAGGATTGAAACTACATCATCTCGGTTTTGCTTATAGAAGGCTGTCATTTCATCAACATTTGTGTTTAGAGCAACTTCAGCTGCATCTTGAACAAAAAGAGGAACTCCTGCTGTTGCGTATTGTTGGATCTTTTGGGCACTCTTTATAATGTCTTTATGAGCACATAGATAACCTATACGCCATCCTGTCATAGCATAGGGTTTTGATAAACTTTGGGTCAGTATTGTTTTATCTTTATAACGAATGTCTTGGTTTAAGAATGTTGCTTCCTTGTATACCAGTTGAGCATAAACATCATCAGAGATTACAAACAAATCATGTTCATCAAGTATTCGCTTAATAACATTTAATGATTCTTCACTATAGATAACACCTGTTGGGTTGTTTGGTGAATTGACGATGATTGCTTTTGTTTTTGGGGTAATATTTTTCTTAATATCATCATAGTTGAGTTGAAATTGATTTGGGGTTGTGTCCACAAACACTGGAACCCCTTTGTAGAACTCAATGGCAGGTTGGTAGGCAATATAGGTTGGTTGAAAGAGTATTACTTCATCTTCTGGGTTTAAAATTGAACCTAGGGCTGTAAAAATAGCTCCAGTAGCTCCTTGAGTAATTAAAACTTCATCCATTGCATATTCTACTCCATTGACACGTTTTTCATAGGCAATGATTTCCTTTTTAAGGGTTTCACTTCCTGCAAAAGATGGATAGAATGTTCTGTTGTTATCTAAAGATTTCTTTAGTGCTTCTTTAATGGGTTCAGGTGTTGTGAATTTTGGTTCACCAATGGTTAGCTTAATGACGTTTTCATATGCTGATGCTTGAGCCGTGAATAGTCGAATGCCACTCATCTCTAATTGTTCTACGTTGTGATTTAATTTTATCCGCATTTGATGGATTCCTTTCCACATGATTGAGAGAACTGACATCCACAATAATCTTGACGATACATGTTGTGTTCTTTTGATATCTCAATTCCTCGATTATAACCATTTCCCTTTTTGAAGTTTGAAGGAAGATACTTAAGAGTAGGATACTTTAATACTTGTCTTGATGCAATGTCATGAATAGCTAAGGCATCTTTGTGGCGACTGACACTCATTACAGTGGCAATGTATTCAAATTCATGTTTTGACGCATATTTCATCGACTCAGATAAGCGAAGTGCAAAACACATATTACAGCGTGTTCCACCTTCTTTATCATTCGCAAAGGGTCTTAGTTTTTCACTAAAGGAAGCATTGAGATAGTCTGGGGGTAAAATAACATCAATTTCTATGTCTTCTTTTTTTTCAAATACTTTAACATAGTTGAGTAACTCATCAAAACGTCTTTTATATTCTTCATAAGGATAAATGTTGTGATTGTTAAAGAATAAAGTTAACTTAAAGAATTGAGATAGATACTCCATTGGATACGTATTACATGGTCCACAACAAGAATGCAAAAGAAGGGTCGGTTTACGACCACTTAATTTGATTTCTTCAATCGTTTTAAGTTGTAAATCATATAATTCTTTTGCGTTCATCCTAAGTCAATAAACATACTGTCTCCAAATGAGAAAAAACGATAGTGGAGATTTACTGCTTCCTTATATGCATTCATAAGAAGATCAAATCCTCCTAGTGCAGTTACCATCATCATTAATGTTGATTTTGGTAAATGGAAATTGGTAATTAATCCATCAATAGCCTTAAACTCATACCCAGGAGTTATAAATATGTTTGTATCTCCTTCATCTTTCACTATTTTACCATGTTTTTGCATTACACTTTCAAGTGTTCTTGCACTGGTTGTGCCTACTGCGATAATTCTTTGATTGTTTTTCTTTGCTTTTGAGAGAATTTCAGCACTTTCTTCACTAATATAATAGGATTCTGAGTGCATTTTATGCATTGAAACATCATCAACTTCTACAGGTTTAAATGTTCCTAATCCAATATGTAATGTTAACTCAACTAATGTTATCCCTTTATCTTTGATTTTCTTAATGAGTTCTGGTGTGAAATGTAGTCCTGCAGTTGGTGCAGCGCTACTTCCTTCTTTTGTAGCATAGACTGTTTGATAGCGATCCATGCTTGCGGTGCTATGTTTGATGTATGGAGGAAGGGGCATGGTTCCTACTTCATAAAGCATTTCTAGAATTGGTCTTGGTGAAATAAACTTAAACTTACGAAGTCCATCTTCTAGTACATCAACACACTCAGCCACAAGATCTGGATGTTGGAAAGATATTTTTGTACCTACCTTAACAACTTTAGCTTTTTTTACCATACACTGTGCATAGACACCTTCTAGTTTAAGGATTAGTAGTTCTACCTTTGCGTGAGTTATTTCTTTTACACCATATAAACGTGCAGGAATAACTTTGGTATTGTTTACAACTAATACATCGTTAGGCTTAAGCAAATCAACAATATCTGAAAAGTGTTTATGAGAAAACTTTCCTTCTTTTACTTGAACATGCATAAGTCGTGACATATCTCGTTTATCTGTTGGGTTTTGTGCAATTAAATCCTCTGGTAAATGGTAATCAAAATCACTTGTTTTCATTAATACCCCTTTGTATTGCCTTTATTGAATCCGAATTTTTCATCCATGTCATCTTTGAATGTTTTGAATGTTCCGTTTTCAATTGCTTCTTGAGCAAGTTGTGTTAATCGAATGAGGAATCTTAAATTATGGATGGATAATAGTCTCATTCCTAAACCTTCTTTATTTTTGATAAGATGTCTTAAATAAGCGCGTGAATAGTTCTTGCATGCGATGCAATCACATCCTGGATCTAGTGGTGTGAAATCACGATCATATTGTTGGTTTCTAATGTTAATTCTTCCTAGAGTTGTCATCGCAGTGCCATGACGGGCAATACGCGTGGGTAAGACACAATCAAACATATCAATCCCTTGAGATATACCTTCTAAGATTGCGTCGACTGTACCCACTCCCATGAGATAACGTGGCTTATCTTCAGGAAGGAAAGGAATGGTGTCCTTTATCATTTTATACATAACAGGTTTGCTTTCACCAACAGATGTTCCTCCAATTGAATATCCATCAAAGTCCATTTCAACTGTTTTTCGGGCTGAATATTCTCTTAAGTCAGCAAATTCTCCACCTTGTACTATTCCAAATAATGCTTGATTAGGATTTGAATGTGCATCTTTTCCTCGTTGTGCCCATCGAAGTGTGCGTTCAACTGAATTCTTCATATATTCATGAGTTGCAGGATATGCTGGGCATTCATCAAAACTCATTATAATATCTGCTCCTAAGTCATTTTGAATTTGAATCGATTTTTCAGGAGTTAAGAAAAGGGCATCTCCATTGAGATGATTTCGAAAAGCAACACCTTCTTCTGTAATCTTTCTCATAGCGCTTAATGAAAAAACTTGGAAACCGCCTGAGTCTGTTAATATTGGCCGCTTTACATTCATGAATTTGTGAAGGCCGCCTGCTTCCTTAACAATGTCTTCTCCAGGACGTAACCATAAATGATATGTATTTGAAAGGATGATTCCTGCTTCGATGTCTGTTAGTTCTTCAGGTGATA
>DITO01000019.1:5242-8541 GCA_002422065.1 Erysipelotrichaceae bacterium UBA6182
AATTTGATTGAACTATGAATGAAAATATAATATAGATTTAAGTATTAATTGAAGAGATTATAAACATATATATTCTTTCAATTTCGTTAAATATATCGCCAAAATACTCAATTGTGAAATAGAAGTGAAAATCTTTCAAATTACTTGAAAATGATTTCAAAGGTTGTTATAATCATGACAACAACATCAAAGTAAACTTTAATCGTTGTATAGTTACCATCTAGAAATGTTTAAAACCTCCCTCCTTTTTCATTACTTAACTCATGGTAACAAATCATAAATTAAAAAGAGTGACATTGTCACTTTTTTTAATTATCATTATTTTATGGAAATTAAACAAAAACTAATACAATGGTATCTTTTAAACCAAAGATCGCTCCCATTTAGAGATAGTCGTAATCCTTATCACATATGGATTTCTGAAATTATGGCACAACAGACACAAATAGATACGATGATTCCTTATTATCTACGTTGGATTGAGCAATTCCCAACTATTGAGAGTGTTGCTCTTGCTCAAGAGAGTGAAATACTAAAAGCTTGGGAAGGATTAGGTTATTACCGACGGGCTCGCTTTATTCATGCTGCAGCAAAAAAACTTGTTCGTGATTTTAATTCTGTCATTCCTGATAATTATGATGATATTCGCTCACTTCCAGGTATTGGTGATTATACAGCCGGTGCTATATTTTCTATTGCTTTCAATAAACCTGTCCTTGCAGTTGATGGTAATGTCATCCGTGTAGTTACAAGACTGTTTGGCATTGATGAAGATCCTTCAAAAAAATCGACATTAGATGGTATTAAGGATAGACTAAGTCCTTTTCTTGATAATGAGAATAACTTTATTCTTACTCAAGCTTGGATGGAACTAGGTGCACTAGTGTGTACTCCTAAGAATCCGAAATGTTTAGAATGTCCACTTAATAAGGAGTGTTTTGCTTATGCAAATAGTATGCAAGCTTCGCTTCCTAAAGTATCTAAAAAGAAAAAAGTTAAAGAAGAACATTATGATGTCTTTATCAATACATCAAAAGATAGTATATTAATGAGCTTAGATGACACAGATGGACTTATGACTGGTATGTATCGGTTACCTCAAACAATACAACAAATTAGAGAGCAAACTCCAGACTATACTGTGAAACATGTATTTTCTCATAAGATTTGGAAATTGAAAGTATACTTGAATCAAATCGATCTTAATCATGAAGATTGGATTTCTTTAAAAATTGATGAACTAAAAAATGTGCCAATTATTACGGCACATAAGAAGATTATTAGTAAGTTGTTAAAATGAGATTAAATCTGGATCTGGCCCGGTTCTATGGTTGATATTCATTGAATCTATTCTAGCGATATCATTGCTATCTAATTGAAAATCAAAGATTGAAATGTTTTCTTTTAATCTTTCTGGTTTCACAGATTTTGGTATAGTTACAAATCCTTTTTCCATATTCCACCTAAGAATGACTTGAGCTGGAGTCTTTCCATATTTTTTTGCAATGTCTAATAGTATTTCACTGTCGTTAACTTGCCCTCTCATGAGTGGGCTCCAACTTTCAACAACAACACCTTGTGATTGGTAAAACATGACACTTACCTCTTGAGTAAGCTTTGGATGTAACTCAAATTGATTGACCATTGGTTTAATTTTCGCTGTTTCCATGAGGGCATCGAAATGATGGGGGTGGAAATTTGAAACACCAATTGCTCTAACTTTACCATCATTATATAACTGTTCTAGAGCACGCCATGTTTCAGCATTTAAAGGTTTTGGCCAGTGGATTAGATAAAGATCAATATAGTCTAATCCTAAGCGGTTCAATGATTTTTCAAAAGCATTGAGAGTAGTAAGGAATCCTTGATCATCGTTCCAAACTTTTGTAGTAATAAATAGTTCGGATCGATCAATTCCACATTTTCTGATTCCTTCACCAACACCTTCTTCATTTCTATAAACAGCTGCTGTATCAATGTGTCTATATCCTAAATTTACAGCTTCAACAATCACATCTACTACTTCATCATTAGGTATTTTCCATGTACCTAAACCAATAGCGGGTATTTCAACTCCATTTAATAGTTTTCTAGTAATCATAATATCTCCTTTTCTTTTAAAAGTTTGTTTAAAGATTCTGAGTTTTCAATCAACCATTGCTTTGATTTTTCAAATACAATTTCTGATTTTCCTACTTCTACAATCGTAATGTCTCCTAGAGGAATGTTGATATTCACATTTGATTTTCCTTTTTCAATATAAATCGAAGCGTCTAAAATCATATCTAGACTTCTTAATCCTACTTCCATAACTGAGTCATAACTTGTTTTTGATTGGTCAGATAGCATTGAAATTGAAACGACTTTTTTTGCACCTGCATCAATAATTGGTGAAACAGGCATAGCCATTAGTAAACCTCCATCAACAAGTTTCATGTCATCTATATCAACCGATGGGAATAAAACAGGAATAGAACATGAAGCTCTAACTATTTGAGACAACTTACCTGATGTAATCACTTTTACATTTGGATTCTTAGTTTTAAATGTTTTGCATGAAGTAAAGATAACTAACTGAGATGTAAGTATGTCTACAGCGACCACAAATAGGCTGGATTTCAAATTCTCAATTCGTGTAATCCCATGAAGTGAAAATTCTTCTTCAAGAAGCTTTTCTAATTTTTCTCCATCAAGAAAACCATTATGATTATTTCTTGCGATTGAAGTGATTTTTAATGTGATAATTTTGCGATCCAAAAAATTCTTTTCTAGTCTAATTAAAGACGTTTTGAGTTCTTCTGCATTGAGACCAAGTGCTAAAAGTGTAGCTATGACCGATCCCATGCTGGTTCCTGCAAAATAACTGAATTTTATTTTTTGTGCATAAAGGTACTCAATGATTGGTTGTTGAGCATAGGATTTTATCCCTCCCCCAGATAAAGAAAGGCCAATCTTTTTATTAAATATTTCGAAATTTATCATGTGAACATTATACCATAATTAAAAGAAAAGCACCTTTGCAGGAGGTGCCTATATGTCGATAAATTAGTGTTAAGAAGGTATCGAGCATCTTGATAATATCATCTTGTATTTCAATCTTCAATTACTTTACCCTATTTAGCACTTCTTTATTACTGAGTAAATTCAAAATATTGATTTGAATCAAATCTTTCAATGAATCAACATATTCATTGGACTGAAATGATATATGCGGTGAAATGAGAATATTTTCTAAGTTCCACAACTCACTGTCAGTAGATAATGGTTCAACATGATGAACATCGAGTATAAAAGTAATG
>DITO01000067.1:0-1255 GCA_002422065.1 Erysipelotrichaceae bacterium UBA6182
GTTTACTAGACTTTGCAAAGGTTAAAATGGTTGAGTTCAAAAGTCAAGAAATAAACAAGGCTTGGGAAGAACTTATGAATTTGATTGGGATACATGGGTATAAACCATACGCAACTGTAATCAATGGTAAATTAGAAAATGTTTACCCCTTAAATTACGCACTTGATAAACACGAGAATAAACTGCTTAAGAAATTGTATAACATGATGTCTGTTAAGATACAAGCCATGACAGACTTCTCACGCATGGAAGTGTTAAAAGACTTCTCAAAGATTTACGCAGACCTTTTAACTCAAGAAGCAAACACACTCATCAATCAAGGCGAACTTGGACTTGATGATAAAAAATTATTAAAGGAGAAATAGAATGTTAGATTTTGCAAACAATCATAAAGAAAAATTAGACCTATTGTTACAAATTGCTTCAAGTGATTTAAAGTATAAGTATTATAACGTAAGTAGGTACGGAAGCATTGTTTTTGAAATAGAAACAAGCACTTGGAACAAAGTATCTTTTGTGTCATTAAACGATAAAAACGAAGTTAAAGGTTATGTTAATGTTTCATTTGATAATCCTTACAGAAGTGCAAGTCTTGTAATGTTTAATACTGAAGATAATATGAACTTTCTATTTGATATTAAGGTTCTTATTAAAAAGTTATTTACTATTTACAAAGTGCCAAGAATTTATTTTTCTGTTTTAGTTGGAAATCCTATTGAATACATATGTGACAGAGAGGTTTTGAAATTAGGTGGGAGAATGTGGGGGATTTCAGAGAAATCTATATTAGCGTTAGACGGAGAAATTTGCTCTCAAAAACACTATGAAATATTAAGAGAAAATTACATAAAATTAAAGGAGAAAGAATGATGTATAAATTTGGAGTAGGACAAAATGTTATTTTTAGAGATTGCATAGAACCAAAATATAAATACGGTATGATAACGGGTGGAATTACAACTTTTGAAAATTATAATCTGAAAGTTACATACACAATTTTGAGTGGTGAACACTATTATGCAAATGTTAAAGAAGAAGATATTCAAGAATACACCGAAACGCTTGAATCTCAAAAGGTATCAAACTGCGACTTCTCAACCGATATATGGAAATGGGCGAAAGACCAAAAACCTATTGATACAAGAAACTATGATTTTAACAAAACACACCAAAACCATTTATTGGACGCACAACGTTATACACTTTCATCAATATTTTTAGATGAGAAAAAATTAGGTTTACCACACGAGGTTCA
>DITO01000067.1:1273-10982 GCA_002422065.1 Erysipelotrichaceae bacterium UBA6182
GCCGAAGCACACAATGAGAAATTTGATAGACTTTATGGTTTCTTGATGGCTTACTTCAAAAAGGTTCACGAATACCAAAGCAAGACGTGGCGTAAGAAGTATCTTGAAAAGAATGTGTATGCTTTGAAGCACAAAGAACAAATCAACTACTTAACAACAATCTTCGCTCAAAACTGTGGACTTGAAACTGAAAAGGTTTATGAATACTTAAAAGAAATTGTGAAAGATAAGGAGTAGAAAATGAAAGGGAAATTTAAGATTGGGGATATAATCCTTAACAAATGGGCGGGGCATAGAAAACCTGAATTGGTGATTGGTTACAAAACAATAAATAGACAAAGGTGTTATGTATGCATTGGTGTTTATTATGGAGATAACAAAGTGTCAACATCACATTATTATGTATCTTCTACAAACAATGAAATGTATGAATTGTTAGGACATATAAACATTTACAGTGCCGTTAAAAATGAATTAGACGGTTATTATGTACCAAGAGAACAAGATTACATTGATTATCCAAAGGAGTAGAAAATGAAACTAAAAGAACATATAGAAGTAAGGTATGACGGAGATAACAAGGTTTATGTGTTTGACTTCTCGCAAGCAAAGAAGATAGGCAAGGTCACAAGTAGAATGTTTCCTATACTCTTAGGAAGAAGCGATTGGAACGGCATAGGAAGTGGTGTGCTTGATAGATGTGGGTTTTTGGAGTTTGAGAAGATTGATCCATACTATACTGTAAGAGGTGCGGTAGGAGAATACCTTGTTAAGAAGTACATTGAAGAATCTTATGCGAAGAAGAACTTGAGTATCGTGTTAAAGTCATTTACTCCAGCGAGTTCAGGTTATGACAACTTTAAGAAGAATGAGAGATTTGGTGGTGTGCTAGACCTAGCAATATCAAGTCCAGAAGAACTTAGAGCGGTTATCGAAGTAAAGTCAAAGAGCATGAAAGACTACCTTAAAATTGCAGAGAACGGAAACTACCCTAAGGAAGAAGTCATGCAAGGTGAGCAACTTGCAACGCTATCGTTGGTTGATAAACTACTCATGGCGTACATCTTCTTTAATGAAGTGCAAGAACAAAACCTTAGGAACTCTATGGCAACGATTGATAATGTAGAGAACTTTAATGTTGAAGAACTTGTCAAAGGTTTGTCATGGCAACCTAAAGACTTCACGTTTCACATTAAGAAGATACAAGTCAATCGTGAGGAAGTACAAAAAGAAATGGACAAGGCATACGAAACTTTGCACCGTATCATTAAACTAGGTTCAATCCATGAAATGCACTTCACAAACAAAGAGCAAGAAGCCCTTGATAGCCACATAAAATTTAAGAATGGCGAACCTATGGAAGAAGATACACCGTTTTAAGAGAATAAATGTATAGACGAGGAGTGATGTAATGGAACAAGAACTAAAAAGGCTAGAAGAAGTAAGGGGAGAAATCAATAAATTGTATCGTGAAAAAAGTGAGTTGGAAACTAAGGTTATTCAACACATGATAACTCAAGGGGATAAGAGCGTTCAGACTTTAGACGATAAATCAATACTAACTCTCAAGTGGGTTTACGAGAAAAAAATAGACTATGAGAAACTTGAGAGAGAATATCCTGATGTTTATGAACTTGGCTTGCTCACTACCTTTAGTGCGAACAAGTGCATACTTGCGATGGATAGAATTATATTCAACGAAATACTTAAAGAGTGTACGATACCTAACAATCATTATGAACTCAAGAAAGAGAGCGTGAAAAAGTATGGCAGTCATAAAAAATGATTTAACAGAAAGTCAACTTGCAAGAGCAACGGAACTAGCTGAAAAGTACAAGTCTATCATAGACGACATCAAGACCTATGAGAACTATAAAATCATTATTCAAACCGAACTGATGGACTTACTAGAAATGACAGGTGAGAAGAAAGTAAATGGTGTGCGACTTGTAGAAAAGATACACGTTCAAAAGGTGTCGATTAGAAACTTGAGTAGGCTATTTAATGAAGAAATTGAGATACAAATTAAGGACAAGCATGGCAACGTCAAGACCATCACAGACAGCCTTATGGTAGAAGTGGACATCGACTTGTCGGTTGACAATCTAAGGTATCTCAACGGCTTACAAGACGCTCTTGCTAAGAGTGTGAAAGAACAACTTGAGAAACTGCAAACTTCTAAATACTACGATTTGGAGATAGGGAAATGAGCATAAACAACGGTAGATGTATTCATTGTAATAGAGAATTGTTAACAGGGGATTTTGATGGCGTTTGTAACGTTTGTAAAGAGCGTGTTAGAAACCAAAAAGAACCCATAAACTACGAGGACAAACAAGTGGGTTATGTTAAAAGCATAAAAATTGTTAATGGGAAACCTGTATATGAAATTGAAATTACCGATGAAGAAACCATAAAGATGATATGTAACGGCAATCTAAAACCGATGAGTGTGGGGTATAAGAATAAATGAGATACCTGGCGATTAGCAAGACACCGTATTATGTAGCGTATGCGGTGTTCCAAGATAAATATTTGGTAGATTATGGGAAAGTGCATTTCATTAAAGAAACACCTAGCAAGAGATTGGTTGAGTTATCAGAGATGGTTGTAGAACTTATTGAACGATGGAAACCTCAATTTATACTGACGCACTTGATTGATAAAGAGCGAACGATGAAGAAAGATTTAGAACGGATCGTGGAAGTGAGAACCATCTTGCGACTTGTATGTGAACAGAGAAACGTGATGTATAACGAGTTCAAGACGAGTGGTTGGGAGAAACGTATTACTGAAAACAAACCGACCAAGAAGAACAAACTTAAGATAGTGAATGTTGGTTATGAGATTGAATTGTCGGACATTGAGATAGCAAACGCAATCATACTTGCAGAGGGTGTTGCATGGAATAGATTACAGATAGGAGAGTAGGATAAATGAAAAGTATCAAACTATACTACACGGTAAACGTAGAAAGATTGTATGGTAGAACTGTAAAAATCTTAAATAGTCTAGGCATACCACACACGGACATCTACTTAAAAAAAGGTAGTGAACTACTTACGAAAGAAACTGTTAAGTACTTACTTGAATGTAGCGAATATGGTTTTAGAGATATACTTGTGAATACCGAAGCAGTCAATCAAATACTTAGGAATGAGAAGTACACAACGAACGATGTCATAGACATGGTGATTGACAACCCTAAGATGTTAAGACCATTGATACTAATAGGTAGGGTTCGCAACACAACAATCATGCTTACGGGTGTTCATACAGACATCGACAACTACACTGTATTCTTGCCAAGAGAAAGAGAGATGAGTAGATACCATGATAGAGCAAGTTATTGTAATTCGTGATAAGGACGTAGGGTTGAGAGGTTTAATCTTCGTAAACGAGATTGACATTGGTTATATAGACAAAAAAGTAGTAGCCTATTGTGATGTAGAAATCAACGAGCATGTGATGTCCATATTAAGTGATTTTGATACAGGACGAGTAAACATAAGGGATTTAGAGAAAGAACTTCGTGAACGGCTTATAAATAGCCTTAAAACGCATGATGTAATCATATCAAGGTCTATACCATTCATAAGTGGCAACAAAAACAAAGCAAGTCGCAATAAAAGACTACTAGAAGCACTAGACAGAAAACATTTTGTAAGGACGGTGAAACATGTTGGAAGTTAAGAGTATTGACATCTACGCAAACGATAGAGAACAACCAACTATTAGCATAACATACACGGTTGACAAAGAAAGTGGTAGCAAAAAGTCCATTGACATGTTCAAGATGTGGATTAGAAAAGATGTAAGCGAGTGTTATGAAATTCTAAATTATGCGAATCTTCTCTACTACGAAATCTACATCAATAACAAAAATCAACTTCGTGAACCTCACATCTTCCGTGCATACCAAATGCTATTCGGTAGAAAGTTATGGAAAAATTACACTCTGCTAACTACTAAGGTTAATGCGACAACCACATTGAAAGTCGCACCTCATCGAAACTTCCTTGAGTTTCACAAGGACTTTATGCGAGATCATGTGGAAAAGGAAACACTGAAATACATTAAACAAGCTAAGGTAGAAAAGGATAAACTATGAAAAAACGCATTATTTTTCAATATAAAACAGAAACAAAGCAGTGGGTTGAGTTGGTCATCGACCATCGCAAGTGGCGTTCATTGAAACGCAAGTATCAAGGCGTAGAACTCTTAATCCAAGCAGAAAAATATCTTAAGGAGAGAAAAGTATGACAGACATTAAAAAAGTAAGAGAAGCAATAAATGTATTGTATTACGGCAATCCAAATGATGTTGAAAATGAACTTGAAGCCTCGATGATGGCGATTGGTGAACTTGAGCGTTTACAAAAGTTCAAAGCAACATTTGACGCATACGAACTATCACAAAAACAAGGTTTCATCGCATACGAAAATTGGCAAGAGTGTGAAAAGGAATTAAAAACATATAAAGGTGAAGTAGAGGAACTTATGACTCTTGTTATAGGCAATTATGATATGGCACGATTAGAAGAAGATATGAAAGGTCTAGAGGGTAAGGACTTGCGTATCGTACAACTGATTATTAAGTTATCAAGGGGTGAAGAACAATGAAAAAACTTGATAAACTTAATTCACTATTAGAACAACTGAATGACGTGAAAAACACTTATGATTTTGTTGAAATATCCAATGAAAACGAGAATAACAACATTGAACATCTTAACGAAACGGAAAGCAACGTGTTAGAAATTGCAGACGTTATCAAAGATGTGTTATTAGCGATTAGCGAATATAAAAAGGAAATAGAATAATGGCACTAACAAGATATGTGGTTGAAGCAAAAAACGTAGAAACAATGGTGATAATAAGAAAAGAAGTATGGGGTAACAATATTCGTGATGTCAAAAAAACATTAAGGAAACAAGGTTATAAATTTATTAGGGATATAACTTATGGAAATTTTTACAGGGGGTTAGAGAAATGATTAAAGTAGGCGACACGTTTAAGGCAGGAAATGAAGTGTGGACTAATGCATTTTGTAATCAAAATTATATGGTATTAGCACAAAAAGATAAACATGATTATATTACAATCTATAAAAATCAATCTTATCATACAAGTAAAAAAACATATTGTAGAAATACCAGATTATGATGAATATACTCGAGAAGAACAACTATCATACAACGAAATGCGTATGTGCATAGAAATCATCGACAAGTTGAAAGGGGAAAAGGAATGAAGAAGTTAGTTATTGTGTTATTGATGTTTGTAGGTTTATTGTTGTTGTCTGCGTGTGGAATTGAAGCCATGAAAAGCCCTAAAGGTTGGGCGTTGCACTACGCTATCGAGTATTACGGATACGATTACAAAGGTTATGAATTGGGCGGGTACATCATTGAAGAATATACTAACACATTTGTTGATGACGATTTTGATGGCAACTATAAAATGTATCGAATAACATTCATAAACGAGTTTGGTGGGAATATCATTTACAATGTTATTGTTAGTTATGAACTTTCAGCGTTTGATAAGTACTTCGGTAAACGACACTTCAAAGAATCTCAAATAACCGACTATGACGTTGAACAAGTAATTTGTTATGAATAGAGAGGAGTAAGTATGAAACCCTACAAAGACATGAACGAGGAAGAACGCCTAGCATACATTGAGGAGTGCAAGAGGACGTTGGGGATTGAGTTTGAAATTGACAGCAAGAAAGAATGTTGTGATTGTGCTAGTCAAATTGTAGAAGAATATATTGATAAAAATAAAAAGGAGAATAAGGCAAATGAGTGAAGAAAGAAAAAGAGAAACAAGGTTTGAGTATGTAGGGTATAGCGAGAAAGAAGCCATCGTTGTAAATGAGTTAAGAGAGAAGTTAGAAGAAGTAAAGCAAATCCACGAAACGAACGTGAAGCAACTTGAGGACACATTGGAACAGTTGAATATTCAAGCATGGTTCTTAGAAAACTCACGCAAGGTGTTTAGAGGTGCTAAGGGTGTTCAACAGAAGTACAACAACTTTAGAGATAAGCAACTTGATGTAAGCAAGAAAGAGATTGTGAAGTATGAGGGCATGTTGAAAGATGAAAAGAAACTATTGGACAACATTACAGCGTACATCACTGACTTTGAATCGCACACGACATTTGAGGTGTTGGTTGATGATGACATTGAGCGTGTAGTGAAGATTGCGTATGACAGAGAATTTTATTTGCACATTGTGGGATTGGCAAAGGTAATAGGGCTTATTGAACTTAGCGAATAAACTGTTTTGGAAAGGACAACGATATGAGTAAATTTGATGAGGTTATGAATAAGTCGAATGGTGTTGATGGAAGTGGACAAGATGAAGTCAATCGTGTTGAGAGAATAAAGGACACGTTCAACCAAGTGTATGAAGCACAGAAAAAGTCTGGAGATAAGATATTGCATTGGACACAAAGATACGGCACACAAATACTTATGGTTGTATCATCGTTCATCATGATAGGTGTTCAACAATTTGCTGAACCTAAATTTGATCCATACTTTTTCACAAGACCGAGATTTTGGTATGAGTATCTACCGTTCATAACTGCGACATGGTTAATCTTGTTTGCTACCACGACAGGTGCGTTCAAGGTTTACATGGAAACTGATAGGGCATATCTCAATTTAGAGAGAAGCATACAAGACCATGTAGATGAAGATAGCAAAAACCCCTTTATTAAAAAGGGTGCATTACACGAAGATAGAGATAACAAGAAACGTGCGTATAAGAGAAAGATAACAAGGCAACTTGCAAGGCAGATGAAGAAGTACGGTATTGGCACATTCGATGTTTTGATAATCTATCTGGGGTTGATTAAACCTAAAACTGATGATGAGGGAAACATGGACGTATCGACCGATTTACTATTAAAAGGTATAAAGATACCACCCAAGCGTGAAAAACGTGTTCAGGCTCATCTACAAGCGTTATACGAGATGTTGAGCGATGAATACCTAGAAGCCAATATCGATAATATTAAAATACGATATACGCAAGTCACACCTACGCTTCTTACACATGGTTTCTCACCACGAACTAAGGAAACGTACGAACCTAACTATCAAGCAAATGACAAGTCGCAAATTATTCAAGAGTTTGGTTATGGACAAATAGTCACCATGATTGTCATGTTCATTCTACTAAGCCTTGACTTGGTGAGTAAAGAAACTTCATGGGCGACATGGGTGTTCTTCTCACTCAAAGCATTTCAACTTCTATGGGCGTATCTAAAAGGTAGTGCAAGAGCAAAACCTCTATTCAAGAGAACTCATGTGAAAGCACTTCAAGAACGAGAGAACTCTCTCAACGATTATCGTAGGAAATATGGTAAAAAGGAAACACCACTTAAACAAGAGGAAGCCGTATCATAGGCTTCTTTTTTTTTATTGTGTAAAGAAAAAAGCAACCATTAAATGATTGCTTGTGTTTGTTTGTTGCCTTTGTTCAACTTTGAAATCCTTTGTTGCTTGAGTATATCTAAGGTTTCGTGCGTTGTTTCTTTCTTGAGTTCGGCTTGTAATTCCTTTTGCTTCATGACTTCAACATCATAGGGTGCGTATGCAATCAATGATAAGTAATTGCTTGCTGTGAGAATACCGAAGAACCATAGAAATGCGTTGATGAAAAACGATGAAATGGCTAACACGATAAACACTGTTAAGAACACATGACCCCATTTAGCACGACTTGCTGTTGCACCTAACGTGTTATAACTCTCTGCCCACATCTTAATTTTGCCACGCATGAAGAAAGCAATCATAGCAAAGAATATCATTCCCCAACCTGTGATAGCATATCTAGCGTTTTCAAACGTGAAGATGTTGTACTGCCATGCGACATACCATAACGGTATGCCCACTTGAATGGTAGTGCCTAGCAATCCAAACGCTTTAGTCTTAGTATCAAGCAAGACTTTAGTGCCTTTCTTGTTTAATCTCATGAGGTTATACCCCCTCAATTTCGAGTTCTATACCTTTGTCAATTTCTACTGAAACTTTACTTAGTGTTTCTTCAACTTGAATTGCTTCACTCATAGCGTCACGAACATCAGCACTAATGGTTGCAACAGACTTAATGACTGTGTAGAAACCTTTCTTTTGTGCAATAGGTACATTAACGTATGGTATCAATCCAACGATAGCGTCTTTAAGAAGTTGATTGTCTTTTTCAGAAGCATTGAGTTTCGCAACCAATGGATTAACAATGTCCTTAAGGATTTCTTTCTTAATGTCGTCAAAGCCATCGATGACTACCTTAGCAACTTTATTGATTTCAGCTTTAGCAACTCTTTGGAAAGTCATGCTCTCGTTGATGTTGTTGCCGATTCTCTTATTAACTACTTTGTCAATAACGAACGTCTTGAGCGATATGATCCCCAAGTTCATAGACAATAATACTTCTGCACCGTATGTGCTTAATAAATTAGTCAACCATTCCATATTTTTTTAACCCCTCTTTAATTTTTTTATTTTCTTGTAAAACATGTTTCAATGCGTTCTTAATTTTTTTATTCCTTTCTAACTGATCCTTGTTGAACTTAACCAAGTCATTTACTACCTCACCAAGACTTCTATCACACGAAGCAAGATAAACTTCATCTAATGAGAAGAATTGACTTTTACCATTAAGATGTGCATAAACCATACCTTCTTTGCGTTTAGACTTACGCTTTAATAGAGTTTCCTCATCATCTTTGTCAATATAAACTTCTCTTTCTTTTTCCATTTTTTCTCTCCTTTACATTCCAATTAAAACGCCAATCACAATCAGCACGATAAATACAATCGCGAACATGAACATAATTTGTCTATCTTCCTTGTTCCTCATCACGCTTCACTCTCTCTTTCGTATCGTGGTCGCCAAGTGTTAAGAAGATACCTAGCATACTCACGAAGAACACAATAATTAAAAGTTCCATAGCCCAATTGGGTAGAGAGTGCGGTTAAGCACCCTCATAATATATTGTTGACTGTTCTTTGCATAAATTGACGTAATTGCGATATTGTAAATATTCTTCGTCTTGGGCGTTTGCAATACCTTTGTTAATCACTGCGAATTCAGCGTCTTGAGTATAACGAAGACGAATAAGCGCCGAAACCATTTCGTGTCGGTGTGTGATTGAAGTTGTGATGTGCGTCAATTCTGACTCATACACTGTTACTTCTTCGCCGTCCTGAATTTTTAACTTTGGTGTGACGTTCTCATTACCAATGATTTCGTAAATTGTACCGCTTAAATGTCTGATTGCTGTATCATCTGGCACTTGCGTTGATTCGTTTTTAATCTTTCTAATTTCCATGTCTAATTAACTCCTTCATAAGTTTTATATTTTCAAAATACTTTTTGTATAGCATGTATGAATCTGAATGCTTAAGCCAACCTAAGTAACTCATCATGCTACAAGCTAAATGTTTGGTGGGCTTCTTTTTGAATTTGAAGTATCGTTTACGCATTCTTCGGGTGATCCTTTTTCTGACATACGTCTTATCGCGGTGGAATACATATCCCACGAAATCGAGCGGACGTTTGTCAACGTTGAACACCTGCCAATTTTCTTTTATGGTAAGACTTTCTTTCTTAAGAAATGCTTCAATCAATAATTTGTCTTTACGCAGCTTCTTTTTGTTGCTTCCAAAGATAACCATATCATCCATGTATC
>DITO01000256.1 GCA_002422065.1 Erysipelotrichaceae bacterium UBA6182
TCAAGAAGTTTATTGATGACAGAGTTATCATTATAAGCTAAACCAGCTGATAAATAACCGTTGAAGTTATGTAGACCAGTAACCCAAGTCATACCAGCTCCAGCTGCCATTGAAACAATTGCATAATCAGTAAGTGAGTTTGCTTCATAATAAGTTTTAACTTGTTCAAAAGCAACACGGTAAGCTTCCTGAGATGCATTCTTTAATGATTCCATGTCAACGCCTGCAGCAGTTAAGATTTCAGCATTATAAGCCATGCCCCATCCTTCAATCGCTACTGGGAAACCATAAACTTTTCCATCAACAACAAATTCTAAACCAGTATCTGCAGCCCAAGGTTCGCCAGTTAAATCAGCCATCTTGTCTTTGTAGATATTGTATCCACCTAATCCTTCGATAACGAAGATGTCAGGTTGCTTGTCTGATTGGAACTCAGCTAAGATTTGAGTACCATACGCACAAGTGTCTCCACCACAAGATTTAACTGTGACTTTAACTCCGTTTGCTGTACCCCATGCTTCTGCATAAGTACGTAAAGCGCCATCAATTTCCACTTTATTTTGGAAAATGACGAGTTCAGGTTCTGCTGGTGTACTTGGTGCACAAGCAGTTACTGAAAGTGTTACTAGCAATAATGCTAATAAAGCAACTAATTTTTTCAATTTATTATCCTCCTTTTTCTGTATAAATTGAATCACTACTCTTAGGTTATACAACCTTAATCATAGTCCATTGATTGGGGATTAGTGTTACCATGTCTTGACCAACACGACAGCTAATCATTGCTTCACTCTTGAGGGAGAAATTATCGCGCTCTAAGCGAAGGTCAACTGCTACTCCTTGTATCTGAATTCTAGTACTTACAAAATCAAATGACGTAAGCGGACGTGGATTAAACGAAACCTCCTCATTCACCACGCATCCAAATAAACCATACATAACAAGTAGATATGAACCACCAATATTCGCCATATGAAGCCCATGTTGGGTATGTTTGCGAGCATTGTGTAAATCTATCTTTAATATATCTTCAAAAGCACTTTTTCCTAATGTAGAATCATTTAATCGATACGCTGCAATACCATACATTGCTTTTGATAAGCTTGAATCATGAGTCGTAATGTTTAGATAGTAATGTAGTGTATTCTCAAACATTTCTTGATCTTCTAGTGGTAATAACACACATCCAAGCACTGTATCTGCTTGTTTGAGTACTTGGTGTTTATAGATATATAAAGGATGATAATGTAGAAGCATTGGTTTCTTATCGAGTGGAATGCTATTGACGTCTAACACCTTCTTTGATAAGAATGTACTATCTTGTGCAATAATATATCGTTCTTCATCGTGATGAATAACCATCTTCAATGCTGCTTCTTTTAAGTCTTCAATGTCTTTAAGGGTATACCCACAACGATGAATGATATCTTGATAACCCTTAACTTGACTCAATTGAACTACTCTTTCAAAGTGAAACTTTGCCATCATATTAGTATATGCATTGTCATTAACAATCGCTGTATATTCATCTGGACCAGTTACGCCATCAAGATGAAATCCTGTGTTATTAAAGTGTCCATAATCTAATAAGAATATGGCTGTTTCAAGCATTAACTCAAATCCAATGGTTTGCATGAAGTTGTCATCATGAGTCAACACATGAATCTGATTAATTGCATAAGCGATATCACTGTTAATATGAACTTGTGCACTTCCTGCAGGATAGTAGGGTGATGCTTCTTTCCCGTTTATCGTACGCCATGGGATTTTTGCTCCTCGCTCAACCCCAAGTTTTCTTGCTTCTTCTTTAGCATCATCTAGAGTGTGATAGCGAAATGCTATTAGATTCTTAGCATGCTGGGGATGTGTAAACGCAAAGAATGGTAACATATATATTTCTGTATCCCAGAAATAATGTCCTTCATAACCTTCTCCACTAATGCCCTTTGCTCCAATCTGAATTCTTGGATCAACGCCACCACTACCATATAAATGTGTCAGATTGAAATGCAAGGCTAGATTCATTGCTTGAGAAGATGTAGTTAAACGATGCTGATTCACAAAGCTTTGAAAGTGAGTTTGTTGAAGTTTTTCGTAATACGAGAATGGTTGTACATCTTTAAGATTGTTATGTGTGCAAAGTTCATCATTTAAATGTGAACCTTTAAGTGCACAGTACTTAGTGATCATAAATGGTTGTGTTAGACTTGCTTCAAACTGTTCTATGACTTCTTCATTTTGAACGGATAACACCCCATGAATACTATGTGTCATACCAATCTCGCAAGATAATCTAGATGCATTAGTATTTGCTCTAAGATATCCATAGTTTTCTTTGATCATTGCTGAATCATAAATCAAATGTGTCAATGCTTTAGCTAAACGAGGATCGTTTGACGAACTGTTCTTCACTTGTGGTAGTCTTATTTTTGAAACTAAAGTAAGTTTGTCGCTTGGATGATTTGATTCAATTGATAATCTTGTGACAATCAAATCACGAAACTTTGAACTTACTAATCGTTCTTCAATAATTGTAATTAAGTGATTGTCTTCAGTTTCATAGATTGATTCACGCCAGGTCTTTCCTTCATGAAGTAAGTATTTTCGTTTTAATGACTTAAGGACACAATGTGTCATATCCACTTGCTTTTCATTAATATAAACGTGCATTACACTTCCATCGAGAACATTAATCATCGTTTGTCCTACTTGAGGGAAATGAATTGAGTTTTCTTCATAATGATAAGGAATGTTGTTGTAGAATCCATTGATAAAAGTTTGCGGAACATCATCAATGTTTCCATATCCTTCACTGAATGAACCTTTGAACCCAATTATTCCATTAGATAATGAGAATAATGTTTCATCAACTTTTAATTCTTCAATTGATACCTTATCTTCATGGATAAGTATTTGTGGATCGAGTCCATGATCAAAAACTTCTAGACCATTAATAAATTCTTCATCAATATAAGTTAATGAAGTAACATGTACACTTGCATGATGTAGAGGTTCACTTCCTACACCTATTGCATAAACTCCCGCATCAATAAGTGCTGAAATACCTGAAATAGCATCTTCAAAACCGATACAAGCTTGTGGTTCAATATTGAGTTGTTTTGCAGCTTCTAGAAAGATAAATGGATTTGGTTTACCAGGTCCTGTTGATGGATCAACAATCACATCAAAATAATGTTCAATTTTTAATGCTTTTAATAGTGAAGGACCATTCTTTGAAGCACTACATAGTGCAATCTTAAATCCTTTGCCTTTTAAAAGATTAAGAAGATCAACAACACCATCCAAGCAATTTGATTGATCAAAATCTCTAATAAGTTCTTGGTATAATTCATTCTTTTCAAATGCAACTTTTTCAAGTGTTGCATCATCGACATGAATATCATAAGCATTTAAAAGTATTCTTAAAGACTCAATACGAGAGACTCCTCGTGTTAATGTTTCTAGGGATGGATCCACATCAATATTGAAGTGTTCCTTTATCTTTAACTGCCAAGCTTCAAAGTGTTGATGTGTTGTCGATGTAATAACACCATCCAAATCAAACAAAGCAGCTTGATATTGTGGTTGCATTATTTTACTGCTCCTGATGTCATACCTTTAATAATGTGTTTTTGTGCAAATAAGAATAGAATAAGTACTGGTG
The DNA here is from genome assembly GCA_002422065.1 of Erysipelotrichaceae bacterium UBA6182. Taxonomy (GTDB): domain Bacteria; phylum Bacillota_I; class Bacilli_A; order Erysipelotrichales; family Erysipelotrichaceae; genus UBA6182. Next base: position 3,665 of record DITO01000256.1, read on the forward strand.
CTGCTGCCATGAGAACAGAAGTAAGAATGAGACCCCACTCTTTATCATAAAATCCAGCAAGATTTGCGACCGCAAGAGGGAGTGTTTTAGTTGCGCCTCCAAGACCAATAACTAGAACTGGTAATAAATAGTCATTCCAAATCCACATGCCATTTAAAACAAGTAATGTAACAAAAATAGGTTTTAGTACTGGAAGCACAATCTTAAAGAATACTTGTGGTTTTGTACATCCATCGATAATTGCTGCTTCTTCTATATCAATTGGAATTGATTTAATAAATCCATGAAATAGGAACACTGATAATGGAGCACCAAATCCCATGTAAGCTAGAATCACTCCATGGAAAGTATCTCTAAACTGAATCCCTGTTAAACTTTTTAAATCTTGAAGTAAGCGAACAAGTGGTAACATGACAACTTGAAATGGAATAACCATCCCTGCTAAGAAAAACATAAAAATCGCAAAGCTGTATTTTGTTTTAGTTCTAACAAGTACCCATGCTGACATTGCAGAGAATATACCAATAGTAAGTAATGATGTAACTGTGATAATGATTGAATTTGTAAATGATTGGAAATAGTCTATATTAGGTCTTGTTAGTATCTCATTAATGTTTCTAACAAATGCACTCCAATCTGTAGGTAGACTGAGNNACAAATGGAAAGAAAAACACTAAGAGTAATACGACTGCTAAAACTTCTAAAACATAAGCCATTTTTAAAGTTGATTTTTTTTGTGTTTTGTTAATCTTTTCCATTATAGTTCCACCTCACGTTTCTTATTAATATAGACTTGAACAAGTGAAACAACAAGAAGGATAGCAAAGAACACAATTGCTTTAGCTTGTCCTAACCCTAAATTATTCCTTGAGAATGCTTCCTGGTAAATATTCATAGCAACTAAGTTAGTTCCTTGAACAATTGGCATATCCCCGGTTAATCCATAAATCTCTCCAAGCCATCTTGGTAATTGTGTTGCAGGTCCACCTTGTGTTAGTGAGGAGACTGTATCAAACTGTTTAAATGATGTAACTAGTGTTAGAAACATTGCCACTGTGAATGCTTGAGCAACTAAAGGGAGTGTGATTGCCTTTAAACGTTGAATTGCATTTGCACCATCTATCGTACTTGCTTCAACTAAGTCTTGTGGAATATTTTGTATCGCTGCAATATAAATCATCATGATATAACCAGCATATTGCCAAGTCACAACAACGATCAAACCAATCAAAGCAGTTTCACCATTGATTAGTAACGAAGGACTAAAAATTCCTCCAACTTGAACTAATGCACGATTGAAAATAAACTGCCAAATGTACCCTAATACTAAGCCCCCAATAAGGTTAGGCATAAAGAATCCTGCACGATATACATTTTTTAATTTTAGATTTTGGGTTACTAATAACGCTAATGAGAAAGCTACAACATTGATAACTACGATGTTAAGTACTGAGTAAAGTACGGTACGATAGAATGAATAACCAAATCGAACATCCGTGATGATTGTTCTATAATTATCAAACCATAAGAATAATTCACGTCCGGTATTTAAACCAGTCCAGTTAGTCATTGATAAATATACTCCATTAACAAACGGTACAAAAACAAACAATACAAACGATCCTAGACTTGGGAATAGAAACCAAACGAAGACACGATTGTTTTGTGCACTCTCCGAATCAGAGAACCAGTGTTTAATTAAAAAGCTACCAACAACACCTCTCTTTTTCTCAAAGTCAAAAATAAAAGCGTTATTACCCAGATTAAATCGCTTCGCAATGAACTTTGCTAAAGAGAAAAAAGGCAGGATAATAATCGCAATTAGGGAGAGGAAAGTATACAATAATGTTAAGCCCAGTTTCTTAAATACCATATTTGTCCCCGATTCTAACAAGCGCACGAAATGCTTTCTTGTATCTTTAATTTCATTATAGACTGCGATGTAAGCGTTGTCAATTAATCACCAATTATTGACGTTGTGAAGCAAATTATTAGAAAAG
>DITO01000259.1 GCA_002422065.1 Erysipelotrichaceae bacterium UBA6182
GCTCCAAAAATGGTTCCTAAGAAGGCAATCGCTGCCGTTTCCATGATTAAGACAGGAACACCATCACGGGTTACAAAGTCAAACAAAATGGTTTGATTCGGGTTTGTAAGCGCGTTAAATATATTACGAGCAATAAGTAAACCTTGAGAAGTAATCCCTTCAAATGGAATGTAGTCTCTAGCAACTACAAATATTGCAATGATTGCAAGCAAGACAATGAGTTTTAGTGTCCATTCATTCGGTTGTTTACGTAGTGCTTCTTTGATTTGTGGTTTCATGACACTCATAACAACCTCCTACGAATTTCTCTTGAAATTGATTCAATAACTAAGACTGTAATCATGAGAACAAGTAGAATTAATCCAACATCAGGATAAACACGCCAAGCAAGACGTTCTGCTAAGACAATCCCAATACCACCTGCACCAACATATCCTAAGATGGCTGCATTACGAATATTCATCTCAAGGTTATATAGTGTTAAAGAGTAATATTGCCCCCAGAGTTGAGGCATGATTGAAGTCCAAAATGCTTGTATACGACTTGCCCCTGAAGAAAGTATAGCTTCAAATGGTCCCATGTCTGCGGTATCAATAAGTTCAAAGAACATCTTTACCATAATCGTAAATGTGAATATTGCAATCGCAAAGGTTCCTGCAAATGCTCCTGCACCAAAGATAATCATGGCTATCACAGCTAAAACAAGGACTGGAAGTGTTCGTGCTATAGAGAAGAAACCACGAACAGCAAACTTTCCTATTTTACTTTGATTAAGTTCACTTGAGGCATAAGCAAAAGGTAATGCTAATCCTGCACCAATAATAGTGCCTACTAAAGACATTAAGATGGTGGAGATCATTGGAGTTATAATGTTATCAAAATAAGCATAATTAGGTGGGATCATTCGAGAAACAATAACAAAAAATTGTCCTCCACGACGAATTAACATATCTAATCTGAATCGAGTCATAGAGATTGACCATAGTGTTAAAAACGATATTATAGGTACAATAATCCACATGGCTGAAATAGCAGGTCGAACTACCTTTCCATTAGATAAAACTAATGGAGGTGGTGTAATCCATTTCAACATGCTTGAAATGATACCTTTAATCATAGCGATAAACGCCGCCATTATTTTTCTCCCTTTAATTCATCTTCTGTAAGATCTCGACCATAGATCTCTTTAAGGGTTTCTCGGTTAATGCCTTCTGCAGGCCCATCATAAACAATAATTCCTTCTTTTATCCCAATGACTCGTCTTGCATATTTTAGCGCTAAATCAACGTGGTGCATGTTAGCAACCACAGTGATATTTAATGCTTCATTAATTCTTAAAAAGTCATTCATTACTTGAGCTGAGGTGACTGGATCTAAAGATGCTACAGGCTCATCCGCTAAGATAATGGAGGGTTGTTGTGCAACGGTACGTGCTAAGGCAACACGTTGTTGTTGTCCACCAGAAAGTTGATCAGCACGAATGTATGCTTTTTCTAAAATACCGACTTGATCTAGCGCTTCAAGTGCAATAATCTTGTCTTTTTTAGTGTAAAAGCTTAGCAAACTTTGGAGTACACTCATATCTGCTACTCGAGCTGCTAATACATTTTTTATTACGGTAGTACGTTTAATTAAATTAAACGATTGAAACACCATTCCAATGCCTCGGCGAAAACGTCGAAGTGACTTTCCTTTAAGTGAAGAAACTTCCACACCATTCACTTTGAGTGAACCTGATGTTATCGTATGCATTTGATTAATCGCACGAAGAAGCGTGGATTTTCCTGCTCCGGATAATCCGATAATTGCGACAAATTCACCTTGTTCAATGGTTAAAGAAACTCCTTTTAGGGCCTCTACTCCATTGGGATATCGTTTCACTACATCTGTAAATTGGATCATACTTTCCTCCATGAAAGATAAAAAAAGAAGCGAGGGAGTCTCCCTCGCTTGTTAAACTTAGTTACCTGAAACGATGTCTCGTGCTTGACGAGCTCCGTCATAATCAGCATCTGTAACCACTTGATATCCTTCATGGTTATAGATAGAAATTGCGGAACGTCCTAGATCAGTTTGAGCAAGAGCAATAAATGCATTTGCGATAGCAGTTTTTAATTCATCAGTCATGTCTGGGTGGTTGTTTGATACGGAAATTGTATCATTGAAGATACCAGGAGTAACACCAATAACAGGCATTTCAGTCCAGATAGCATCTGTACGACCCCAGTCGCGAGTCCATTGTACATTGTAGTCACGACGAATGTCAGCATAACCAACACCAACGTCACATTGTTCAGTTGCTAAATTTTGAGCAATAACTGAATATGAACCAGGAATAACTGGTTGTGTTAAATCAGTAATCTTTTTACCAAAGTTATTCATTAACCACATTGTAGGATAGACATATCCTGCAGATGAGGTAGGTGATGATGAAACGCACCATTTAGCAGCGTTAACATCTTCCCAAGTTAATGCAGTTCCAGCTGCAACTTTAGTAGCAATCGCTTGTCCAACAGCTGAAGGACCAGCATAGATTAATGAGCGGTAGTAAGTTACTTGATTTTCGGAATCGCCTTCTGTAGGTAGTCCATCATTCCAGTCTTTAGCGTTTTCACTATCTTTGTTTAAACCAGCACGTGTAGCAGCAAGAACTACTTCAGCGCCTTCTTCAGAATAAGCTACATATGTACCACCTGGTAAGAAACCAATGTGGGCTGTTCCAGCAGAAAGTGCTTCCCCAGCAGCATTATAGTCTGTTGAAACTTCGATGCGAACAAACTTAACATCAAAACCTGATTTTGCCAACTCATCAATGAGTAGTTGACGTAGTGGAGCAGTAGCACCAAGAATTTGTCCTGGATCACGGCTAGGTACAAATAGTACTACCAGTTCCTCAATCACATTCTCTTCAGTTGCTGGAGCACATGCTGTCAACACACCGAAGAATACAAATGAAATGATAAGTAATTTAAATATAGTCTTCATCTTACCCTCCTGTAAGCTTAGCTTACTTCACAAATATATCATAATTGAATACTACGATTCAATGAATTGACTAAGTCTTTGACATTTTTTCTGTTTTTTTAACAAATTTTGATATAATGGGCACGAAAGGAATTGACTCTATGATTCATTTACTTTGTACAAGTGATATTCACGGGAATTTACTTAACTATGATGTGGCATTAAATCAAAGCAAACCCTATGGATTATCCTCATTACATACATTATTAAGTTCATTTGACCAATCAAGGACGATTCTTATTGATAACGGAGATGTTCTTCAAGGATCTGCCTTTGCTACTTATTTAAATACTCATCCACAAGCTAAGCACTCCATTGCGTTAGCGATGAATGCTTGTCAGGTTAAATACTTTAACCTAGGCAATCATGATTTCAATTACGGATTGGATGTGCTTTTCTCATTTCTTAATGCTCTAGATGCACAGTGTATTACAGGGAATGTTTTACATCATGGAAAACCACTAGGACATAGTGTTATTCATTCGATTGATAATCAAAAGATTGGCATGATAGGAGCAGTCACTGATTATATTCCTCACTGGGAAAAACCTGAACATATTGATGAGATTACTTTTATAGATGTATTATCCTATGTTCAATCTGAAGTTGAAAGACTTCGACCATTGGTAGATCATCTGGTTGTTGTATATCATGGAGGATTTGAAAGAGATCTTGAAACTGGTCTTCCTACTGAGCGTTTAACGGGTGAAAACGTGGGTTATGCATTGAGTGAGATTAAAGGCATTGATGTGCTGTTTACAGGGCATCAACATCGTAGTATTGCTCAAGTTAAAGATAATGTAGCTTTGCTTCAATGTGGTTTTGAAGGCGTAGAAGTGATGCAAGCATCACTTCA
>DITO01000088.1 GCA_002422065.1 Erysipelotrichaceae bacterium UBA6182
GACAAAATTGGGCATGCTTTCTCTGTAAGTCGAGAGTGTGCGCTTGAAACTGTTTCAAATCTTTTTGATATAGAAGTAAACTATTTTGTCGAGGTAAACTTTAAAGGGGTTGTTGAGATTGTCGATGCACTTGATAAAGTTTGGCTAAATTCACCAGTTGAGTTTGTAGGACAAAATTCTGATGAAGAACGTGGACATTATACTGTTTGGATTCCAAAAGGTGGCTTTTGGGCAACTGGGGAAATGGCTTTAGCTTTAGCTCGAGAACGTTATAATATGCCAGGTGGGGATTATCAACGTCAAGAAAATCAACAACAAGTAATTCGTTCAATTCTTGATCGTACGCTAGAACTCAAGGACATAAATAGAGCTTTAAATGTACTTGATGCGGCTGGAAATAATGTAAAAACCAATATGAGTTTAGATCAAATGATCTCAATATTTAATGTTTTGATGAATGCCATTACCAAAACGAGTCTTGATCCAAAATTCATGCTAGATATTCAAGGATCACGTGTTATGGGTTACTCATCTTACACATACAATGATAGTTTACAATTACCTTTATGGATTTCAAAACCTTACGAAGGATCGATAAGTGATTTGAGAGAATTAATGCTTAGTAATCTAGAACCTCAAGCATTTCCCACGCAAATTCGCACACAATTCGATGCTCGTTTAGTATTTTATGAAGATGATTATTTTGCGAAAGTATACAATGAAAAAGAAATCCATGAACAACTGCCTGATTTTATGCCTACAATGGCAAACAATTGGACACTTGAGCGTGCTCGAGAATGGGCTAAGGCAAGAGGGATTACGCTTGCTATTGAAGAAATACGTAAAGGGAATGCATCGTATACTGAGAATGTGGTGCACAACCTTATCGTTGGGCAAAGTGTAAAGTATGGTGTAAAAACGAGCAGCTTTAACAATCTTTCAATAAAGGTCATAAAACATGAACTTAATTGTCAGTTAGATGAAAACAAGCAGTACGATGAATGTAAATACAAACTGCCAGATTTCCAAGATTATGGTGGTAATATGACAACTATAAGTTATGTCAAAGCATGGTTTAAAGAGTTACAGCTCAATCCGAAAATCACTTATATTTTGATACCCGAAACGGATCCGAAGTATGATGCTAAGAAAGTCGGTTACGTGATAAAACAAGACCCTGTTGAGTGGTCAGATGTCAGAACATTGACTGAACTTAAGTTAACGGTTATGGATCCTAACTATTCAATTATCATGCCAGATACATCTAAATGGACAGAAACATTGGCAAGAGAATGGGTTAAGAATAACTTAGAACTTGAGACAAACATTGAAGTCAAGTACGAAGCAACCACAGATCCAACATTGTTTGGAAAGGTGAAATCGACCAATCCGATCACAGGTGCTAAGATTAAGTATCAAGAAATACTTAAGATTGTGGTTTACGGAGAAAGCTATACTATCGGCAATTATCTAAATCAGACAAAGTCAGAAGTTCAGAGCAACTTCTGTAACTTGAATTTGACAACCTGCGCTTTTATGGATGTAGAAACAACGGATAAGTTGTTGGTTGGCAAAGTAGCAACTCAGGATCCCGTGGCAAATACAACAAGATTGAAGAGTGAATGGTTGAATTCGACTGTCACATTTGGAATCTACGTTGAAAAAATAGCCGTAACGACGCCGTAGTTAGAAAAAAGCACATCTTTAGAAATTGAAGATGTGCTCTTAACATTAAAGAGGTAAATATGGAAATTGCAGTATTGATACCGTGTTATAACGAAGAGTTGACGATTGGCAAAGTTGTCCGAGATTTTAAGCATGAACTTCCTAGTGCTAAGATTTATGTCTATGATAATAATTCATCAGATAGAACGAGCGAAATTGCTTTATCAGAAGGTGCGCTTGTTTTTCGTGAACCACGCCAAGGTAAAGGAAATGTCGTTCGAACGATGTTTAGAGATATCGAGGCAGATATCTATGTTTTAGTTGATGGGGATGATACATATCCAGCTGATGAAGTACACGTTATGATTGAACATGTACGTAATGGAGATGCGGATATGGTAATTGGTGATCGATTGTCTAATGGTCGTTATCAAGAAGAAAATAAGCGTAATTTTCATGAATTTGGGAATAAACTAGTTCAAACACTGGTTAATAGAATCTTCAGAAGTAAGATTAGAGATATTATGACAGGATATCGAGTATATAATCGTTTTTTTGTAAAGAACTTTCCTGTTTTAAGTAAAGGATTCCAGATTGAGACTGAGATGACTGTGTTTATGCTCAATCATAATTTCAAGTATAAAGAAGTACCTATCACTTATCGAGATCGACCTGAAGGTAGTTTCTCAAAATTAAATACAATTCGAGATGGCATTCGCGTATTGAACATACTTTATGAGTTGTTTAAACATACAAAACCCATGTTATTCTTCTTACTTGTTTCAGGGGTGTTTCTTGTTGCTTCATTAATTGTTGGGGTACCAGTCATAATTGAATTTATTCAAACGCACTTCATTACTTTAGTTCCATCTGCTATCTTAGCAAGTGGATTAGCAATCTTGGCTTCGTTGTTTCTTGTTGTCGCATTGATTTTGGATACGATGGCATATTACAGTCGATTGGATATGGAGTGCCGCTTAAACACATACATCGAGCATCAAAGTAAACGTTAAGGAGGTTCGATCGTGCTAAAGATTCTAGTAATTGTCGGTTTGGTCATGTGGGTTTCCACAACTGTTGGAATCATTCTGCAAGATCGTTTTAATCTATTAAACGTTCGATTTACTGCACCACTTGGATTTGCGGCTTTG
>DITO01000226.1 GCA_002422065.1 Erysipelotrichaceae bacterium UBA6182
AGGATGGCAGATGGTTGTGGGCAGAGATACGTTACTCGGCAGAGCGTGATACAGATGGAAAAGCAACCGGGTTCTACGGCATAACCAGGGAAATAACCGAGCGCAAGCTTGCAGAGGATGCATCACGCCAGGCTAAAGCTGCAGCCGAAGAAGCGAGCAAAGCCAAGAGCCAGTTCCTGGCCACCATGAGTCATGAAATTCGCACCCCATTGAATGCAATTAATGGGTTTGCTCAGATTTTACGTAAAGATACGTCACTAACACCAAAACAAGCTGAGCATGTTAAAACAATTTTAAGAAGTGGTGAGCATCTTATTGGTTTAATTAATGATATTCTGGATATTTCAAAGATAGAAGCAGGTAGACTCACCATTTATGAGAGTGAGTTCAATTTACATGAACTTCTTGATGATATTCAAATGATGTTTGCAGTGAGTACTAGAGAAAAGAAGTTATACTTTGAATTTGAAACGAATAACAACATTCCTAAGTTTTTAATTTCAGATGAAGCAAAACTAAGACAGATACTAATCAATTTGGTAGGGAATGCAATTAAGTTTACAACTAATGGAGGAATCACAGTACGTGTTAGACTAGGGCAGCAAATCAAAGCATTTGTTCCTTTAAACATTGAAGTAAGTGATACAGGGGACGGTATTTCACAAGAAGATATGGATCGCCTCTTTGATCCATTTTGGCAGTCATCAACAGGTCAATCAGTTGGTGGTACGGGACTTGGATTACCAATTACAAAGAATATAGTTGAACTGATGGGAGGAAGAATCACAGTTGAAACTAAACTAGGAATTGGAAGTACGTTTAAGTTTCATATCTTAGCAAAACCTTCTAATCGCGTGTTAGAATCAATACCACTAAAGCAACATAATGTGGTTGGAATTGATCATACTAATGATCCATTTAGAGTGCTTGTAGTTGATGATCGCCTTGAAAATAGAGAGGTACTACGAGAACTTCTTACCCCAATTGGATTTGAAGTGTTAGAATCAGAAAATGGATTAGAAGCTGTTGAATCATTTGAGTCATTTAAACCCGATGCAATTCTCATGGATATGCGTATGTCCGTAATGGATGGCTATGAAGCAACACGAATGATTAGAGAGAAGGAAAATGGAAGTTCAGTCCTAATCATAGGAATCACTGCTAGTGTATTCAAGGATGATTTGATTAAGGTTAAGGAAGCGGGAGCTGATGAGGTCATCAACAAACCATTTAAGTTTGAGGAATTATTTAATTTACTAGCATTAATCCCTAACTTGAAATACATTTATGATTTAGATGACACAAATGACTCTACTTCAATTGATCATACATCACTTGAAGAGACAATCAAAAATCTAAGCGATGATGTTTTCAATAAGATGAAGACTGCGATTGTTCAAGGAAATATGGTTCAATTAAGAAAAATAGCTAAGACATTTGAGAATGATAGTCCTGAGTTTACCAAAGAAATAATTAGTCTAGCAAGAAATTACGATTATGAAAAGCTTTATAGCTTATTCAATAATATTGAGGGGTCAGATCATGTACAGTAATCAAGATATAAGATTAATGGTTATCGACGACATATCCGCGAATCTTGAAATACTAGAGGAAATTCTATCTTCTAAAGGTTATCAGGTTTCATCATTTCCACGTGGAGATATGGCACTTTCTTCAGTATTTCAAAATCCTCCAGATTTGATTTTACTTGATATTATGATGCCTCACATGGATGGGTTTGAGGTATGTCAGCGACTAAAAGATAATGAGTGTACCAGTGATATTCCTGTTATCTTTATAAGTGCACTTGATGATACAGAAAATAAAGTGAAAGCACTTTTGAAAGGTGGAGTTGATTACATTTCTAAACCATTTCAAGAAGAAGAAGTGTTTGCACGAATTGATACACACTTAAAACTAAGTAGTGCAAAAAAGAAACTTGAAGAATATAATCTTCATCTTGAAGAACTTGTGCAAGAAAAAGTGCAAGAAATATCTCATTCTCAAGTGGCAACTTTAGTTGCATTATCGAATTTAGCAGAGTATCGTGACGACACTACAGGAAGTCATATTGAACGTACACGTGATTACTGTCTCAAATTGGCAGAATATTTATCGTTATATTCACCTTATGATAAAATTATTACCTCATCTTATATTCAAGATATTTATTTTGCAGCACCACTTCATGACATTGGTAAAGTGGGGATTCCGGATATGATACTTCTAAAACCATCTAAATTGAGTCCTCAAGAGTTTGAAATTATGAAGACCCACACAGTAATAGGAGCACAGATTTTAGGAAAGATTCAAAAAGAATATGCGGACAATTCCTTTATTAATATGGGCCTTCTTCTGACAAAATATCATCACGAGAAATGGAATGGGCTTGGTTATCCAGAGGGTATAAGTAAAGAGGATATTCCATTATGTGCACGAATTATGGCTGTTGCTGATGTTTATGATGCTCTACGTTCTCGTAGAACCTATAAAGAAGGATACTCTCATGAAGATGCAGTGAAAGTCATTACAGAAGAAAATGGCCAATCATTTGATCCTTACATAGTAGAAGCATTCATATCATTAGAGAAAGAATTTGCTCTGATATTTGATAGATGGAACTTACAACATTTTTAGAGTAAACTAATAAGAATAGATAGGTTCGTCTATTCTTTTTAAAATTATTAATAAGGGCAACTATTATCTTTGTTAATCATAGTTAATTATCGTATTAGTTTTTGCATATGGTAAAAGCGCTAAATCATGTGAAGATTCCAAATAAGAATTTGTATTATCAGTAAGTGGTATAATAAAAGCACAAAAGAAATAAGGAGTGTCACTAGATGATATTCATTACAGAGTTAAAGAATAAGAAGTATGCTCAAGCTTTTTCAGAAGTTAAGCTTCTTGAAAAGATTAAAAAGTTTGCGAGAAATGCAGGTGTTAAAGTTGTATATGGGGCTCTAATACTTTTCTATACATTACAGGAACATGCAACTCCTAAATTAGCTAAGTCCATTATTATTGGAGCACTTGGTTATTTTATCTTACCAACAGACTTCATTCCAGACTTCATACCAATAGTTGGATTCTCGGATGATCTTACTGCACTTATCGCAGCATTAGTTGCGGTTTCATTATATGTAACTCAAGAGATTAAGTTTAAAGCAAAAGATAGACTTCATGTTTGGTTTGGAGAGTATGATGAGGAAATATTGCATGACCTTGAAATGAAACTAGCATCATCACAAGCCACTAAACGATAGACACAGCCGTGTCTATTTTTTTTGTATATTGTTCTTTTACTATTTTAATTATTATCTGATATAATATGGCAAGTTAATCCATTGATATTCAAAGTATTTTTGGATTAGCTATATTAAACTAGAATATTAAGCTAAAGTAATCGAAAATCGTTCCTGCTTGAAAAGGAACACATATATTCATTTTTATAGTGATAATCATTTATCTATACATGATTGGAGAAACTCATGACTTTTTTTAATAATCAACAAAGCTTTACACACAATAAAACTAAGCCATTAAAATACATTATCTTAGGACTATTGATCATGTTGATGATTGGTACTGTGTATTCTTATGGTATTTTTAGAGTTGCTTTAGAAGAAAGATTCAATCTCTCAACATCTTTAAGTGGTGTACCATATATGATTGCATTAGCATCCTATTCTCTATTTATGTTGATTGGTGGAAGATTTGTACATCAGACACATCCGCGAAACATGATGCTAGTGGGTGGTTTACTAGTTTCGGTAGGTTGGATATTGTCTTCATTCGCTCCCAACATCTATATATTCACATTAACATATGGATTAATTAGTGGAGCAGGTGTAGGAATCGTATACGGTGTTCCAATGGCAGTTGTAGCTCGATGGTTTCCTGAAAGAAAAGGGTTAGCTGTTGGAAGCGTGCTTATTGGATTCGGTTTATCTCCAATTCTTACAGCTCCTTTAGCAAATATTCTAGTTATTCAATTTGGTGTTATGAGTGCTTTTTTCTATCTTGGCGTTGGTTTTCTTGTTTTACTCCCGCTTTTGTCTTGGACTTTTGAATATCCAAATGATGTAAATGGACTTCAAAAAAGTAAACTGTCCACCAAACAACCATTAAATAAAAATACGAAAGAAATGATTAGAAGTGAAACATTTAGAGGACTCTATATCAATTTTATCCTTGGTACAACTATAGGACTAATGTTGATTGGATTAACAGCCAATGTAGGTATTAATTTTGTAGGACTTACACCTCTACAAGTGAGTCGTTGGATGGCATTATTTGCGATATTTAATGGCATAGGGCGACCTATCTTTGGATGGCTTACAGATAAGTTAGATTCCAGACGAGCAATGCTAATGTCATACACTTTGATTGGTTTAGCTTCTCTTATTTTAGTGTTTTGGGGTAAAGGCAACTTTATAATTTACATTGTTGCATTTTGTGTCTATTGGTTTAACCTTGGTGGATGGCTTGCGATTGCACCAACATCAACACTTCGCTTATATGGATTAACGAATTATAGTCAAAACTATGGTGTTGTTTTTACAGCATATGGAATTGGAGCAATTCTAGGAGTCCTTACATCAGGTGTGATCCTAGATTTATTTAACAACTACCAATTCATTTTTATCTTTGTGATTGTATTATGCATTTTAGGTTTCATAATCACAAATTTCTTCTTTGGTAATAATAAACTAATTATTAAAAAAGACTTTGAAAAAGCCACAGATTGATAAAACCAATTTAATACTCTCTAAATCAGAACTGTCCAACAGTTCTTTTTATTGGATAAAAATACGGACACATCGACTACACAATATTCAAAAATCAAAAAATAGAAGGTAATATCTGCTATTACCATTTGAATGTAGTAAGTAAAGTCATTCATAGTGCTAAAATAAAACGATAGGAGAGAAACTATGAAACTTGGATTTCGAAAAACAAGTCTAAAAAAATCTTTAAAAGCAAGAACAACAGGTAAATTTAAACGTAGTATAAAAAAGACAGTGAATCCTCTTTACAGCAAGAAAGGTGTTGGACTTGTAAGTAAACCTAAGAAAGCAATTTATAATAAAGTATATAAGAAAACGTCATTTGATTTATTAAAACTATTAGGATTAAGGAAATAAGTGCTTACTCTTTAGTTTGGTAAATGGAGTGCAAGACTTTGAAGTTTTTTCATATCAATTTTCATGTATCAATTGCTAATATATAAAAGATAAATAACTAAACGTACTAAGTATTAATGAAATACCCAACACGATGGGTTCAAATCACTTTAAACATTTACATAGTTCACTAATTATATTATTATTTATGTAAATGTATGAAATTGAGTAATTCATCATTGATTTTATCATTAAAAGGGGAAGTTAATGGATAAAAACAATAGTCTTGAAAATACCATTATTGATGCTCTCCATGCGGGAACGTGGGATTGGAATGTTCAAAATGGTTCATTGAAAATAAATGCTCGTTGGGCTGAAATAATTGGGTATACTCTTGAAGATTTAGAACCAATTAGTATTTTAACATGGCCTAAATTTGCTCATCCTGAAGATTTCAAAAAATCGAATATCGAACTAAAAAAACTTTTCTCAAGAGAAATTGATGTTTATTCATTTGAAGCGCGTATGAGACATAAAGACGGGCACTGGGTTTGGATACTCGATACTGGAAGTGTAGTTGAGTGGACGGATAGTGGTAAGCCTTTAAGGGTCATTGGTGCTCACATAGATGTTACACAGCAGCGTCAAAATCAAATTAAGCTTCAAGAGAATGAGAAAATGTTAAGACAGATAATGGATAACTCAGATGATGTAATTTATCGATTATCATTTGAAGGATCATTTACATTCTTATCAAATGGTTGGCAAACTATGTTTGGGTATACTGTTGAAGAAACTATTGGAGAATCATTTGAAAAGTATATCCATCCCGATGATTTTGATTTAGTAAAGAATTTTCTTAAGTTGATTATTCAAACAAGAAAATCACAGCAATTACGAGGTTATCGCTTTAGGAGCGCAAGTGGAGATTGGATTTTCCTTGAAACGAATGCATCTCCTATCCTGGAAAATGATGTGATTGTTGGATTTGCTGGAGTTGCTCGTAATATTTCTGAACTCATCAAAAAACAAAGAGAAATCGAATACTTAAGCTATCATGATCAATTAACACGATTTAAGAATCGTCATTTTCTCGTAGAATTTGAAACCGAAATCAATAAACCAGAAAATTTTCCACTTACAATAATTTCGATTGATATAAATGATCTTAAAGTTATTAATGACAATTATGGACATCATCGCGGGGATCAGCTCATTCAAAGAGCAGCAACAATTCTTCAAAACTGTATTCCATACCAAGAGTATATGTTTAGAATGGGGGGTGATGAATTTTTAGTTTTTCTTCCCCAAACAACACTTGAAGAAGCAAAGAAAATCAAAGAGATTATTGAACTTGAGATTGCAGCAAAACACACTACTGAGTTTCCTTTGTCACTCGCAATCGGATTTCACATCAAAGAAACACCATCACTTGATTTATTCGATGATGTGACAAAAGCAGATCAACATATGTACAAGAACAAAGAAAAAGTTAAGAAGAAGATCCTAAATTTCATTTGACTTAAACAGTCAACATAAGCACATTTTTTCGGTTTGCGAAAGATTTTATAAGTATTCATCAATATAGTGGTATTGAGATATTATTTAAAGATTTAAAAGATGCTTGAGATAGCTTGTCTTCAGTTTAAATGAAGACAAGCTATCTTTTATTTCAAACTATAATAAGTTTTCAAACATTTTTATAAGCTTTTCTTTCATGCTTTTGAAACATAAATCACTTTTATGAAAATAGGATAAATGCTTTATCTTAATCGCTTCATATGATACACTTCTACTGTTATGAGGTATCTAGATGAAATGTTTTTCAATCTTAACTCTACCAAGATCTTTATCTAGCTAAGCATAGATCGTTATTACGACTATGTTTTTTGTTTCATAACACTCTATCGTTTTGTATATCTGTGGAAATATGGTCCGCAAGTCTCTACCTCCTTACCATAAATGAGGAGACTACAAAACAAAAGTAGGCTTTTTTAGCCATTTTTGTTTTTCACTAGAGACACCAGCCAAGGTGTCTTTTCTATTGAAAGGAGTGTATATGAATTCAATTCAAATTTCAGTCGTGATGGGTTCCATCAGTGATTACACTATCGTCCAAGAAACAACCAAAATCTTAGAACAATTTAATATCCCCTATGAAAAAAAGGTGGTTAGTGCCCATCGTACACCACTTGATATGGTTGAGTATGCTACAGAAGCATCCTCTCGAGGAATCCAAGTTATTATTGCTGCGGCAGGAGGTGCTGCTCATTTACCAGGCATGATTGCCTCTCTAACAACCATTCCTGTCATTGGCATTCCTATAGAAAGTAAGGTTCTTAAAGGAATGGATTCATTATTATCAATTGTCCAAATGCCTGCAGGGGTTCCTGTATTAACGGTTGCTATTGGAGTTGCAGGAGCACGCAATGCTGCATTAGCAGCCATATCTATCTTAGCCCTTCATGATCAAAATCTTGCTAATGCATTAAAAGCCTATCGTGAAACAATGGCAAATCAAGTGAGAGAGAGTGTTCTATGATGACGATTGGAATTTTAGGGGGAGGACAGTTGGGGCTTATGATGGCACAAAGTGCTAAGAAACTTAATCATAAGATTGTGGTATTAGACCCAAACCTTCATTGTCCTTGTGCATCAATAGCAGATTTACATCTTTGTGCAGCCTATGATGATAAAAAAGCCTTTAAACACTTTGTGGATCTTTGTGATGTGTGTACCTATGAGTTTGAGAATGCAGATGCGACACTTGTTGCTCAATTTGAATCAAAGTTTCCTCAAGGGTCTAAAGCACTTGCTATATCATCACATCGTTTTATTGAGAAAAATTTTGCGAAAGAATGTGGATTAACGACACCTGATTTTTTTCTCATTGAAAAAGAATCAGATTTAAGTAAGATATCAAGTTTCCCAGTCATAATCAAAACATGTCGTTTTGGTTATGATGGTAAAGGGCAATGGCTTGTTAGAAGCGATGCTCAACTTAGTCAACTTAAACTCAACTTTCCTCAAGAATACATCGTAGAATCTTTAATTGCTTGGAGTCATGAAATCAGTGTCATTGTAGCTCGATCACATGATGGAATCGTCACATTTCCACCCTTTGAGAACAATCACCACCATGGCATTCTAAGTTTAACTTTATGCCCAAGTACTGTCTTAGAATCACTTCAAAAACAAGCACTTAAGCAAGCGCAAACGCTTATTGAAGCACTTGATTATTATGGAGTTTTAGCTGTTGAATTCTTTATTAAAGATGATCAACTCATCTTTAATGAATTTGCTCCAAGACCTCATAATAGTGGGCATTGTACCATTGAATGTTTCACTCATAGTCAGTTTGATGTTCACGTTGCTGCAATTACAAAAGCAAGAATGTCACAGCCAATTCAAGTGCATCACGGTATGATGGTTAATATTCTAGGCCAACATTATGATTATGCCTATTCCCTTTATAAATCATTGAATCATCCACAATTAACATTTCATGATTATGGTAAGAAAGAACATGCGCTTAATCGTAAAGTGGCTCATATTACATCAACTATTACCGATAAATCACTATTGATACAATTCATTCAAGGAGAAGACCAATGAACCGATTCTTCATT
>DITO01000084.1 GCA_002422065.1 Erysipelotrichaceae bacterium UBA6182
AATAAGTAATACAACTTATCTTCTTGTTTTTCATAAGGGGGAACAAATCCTAATAAAATATTAGTTCGACCAGGATTTAAATCTTCGTAATAAATAAGTTCTGTTGCACCATCTGATTGCAATAAAGGAATATCTAATTCGATTCTTTGTTCTACTGTTGATAATAAATATTTTCTTTTAATGACTGTTTCTTTATCAACTTGTGGTAAAACATATTCAGAAACCGTTTCAAATAAATCATTAGGTTGCTTTCTTAGGAATGGTAAAAATAACTTAAGTTTAGCATTGCTATCTAAGGCACCTGAAGTAACTACGACAGTATTGATAAATAAGTTTTTAACACCATTAAGATGATCACTAGGAACCTCTTGTTTAATCATTAAAGTCGGGAAGCTGTTTTCAGTTCCTAATTGAATATAAGGATCGCTTAAATCAAATGGAGGAATCATTGACACTTTCATATCAACTATATACTCACCCCAATTATTCTCGCTTTGGGCATCAAATAAATAAGGTAATACTTTATCTGCACTCCAAGGGGCCTTATAAGAACCAGTTCCTAATTGTGTAGCATATTGTCTAATTACATCAACTTCGATTGTAGGTAATACTAAGCAATATAAACTATTAGGCACTCCATTCATTTCTACAACGGGACAATCGTTCATATAATATTCATTTCCCACAAAGGTAATATCCGCTTCCGTAATAAACCCTCTAACAGTTACCATATTTCTACCAATTTTACCGTCTGGTTTATCAATACGTTTTTCAACGAATCTTACATAAACCTGAGCATCAGTTATATAATAAAGTTGATTTAAAGGGTAATCATAAAAGAAGTTTCCTACAGGTGGTCTAGTCTGTAAAAAATTCAATGTATACTTTTCAGGCCATTGACCAAGTGGTAAATCTGTGCTTAATACTTCAATCGTGCTTTCTTTGTTTAATTTTGTGAACATATACTTATATGGGAACTCTAAGCCTCCAACAGTGACCTTTTGTAAAGATCTTGGTTGAAGCCAAATATAAACCCATCTAAGGTTTTGCCAAGCAGCTTGAACTGTTTCATCGTCTGAATACTTCAGTCCTAATTCGTTATATTTTTCAATAACGTTCGCATTTAACTTAGCATCTTGATTTTTCCAAAAATAGTTTGATTGCTGAGGAGTTAAGTTCAACAAGTGACTATACCGATTAAGTTTAATCTCATGGTTGACAACGTCCATCTCGTTGACGGTTCTTAAGATATCAATTTTATACGTGAATGTCGTTTTGGTGAAATCATAATATTTATATCCTTCCAAGAAATAATAAAACTTATTACCTGGATCTTTTTCGACGCATAAATAATTGTAATCTATATATGAACTAGATAAAAGGAGGCTAAACTGACTTATACTTTCTAAGTTTACGTTAACCTCCTCTGATTTTTGTTCGATCAAATTACCGAAATACGATGAGTTGTTTATCAATATATGAGGTATTTGATAGAAGCTAAGTTTCATTTACTTAGGCTACAGCTTCCACTAAAACAACTTTAACTCCGGTTAATGCTTTTACATAACCACTCTTGAACCATGAATGGATGTATTGATGTTGGACAAGATTGTCAGCATCGAAGAAGGATGTTGCGACATCGAAGAATGGTCTGATTTGGTATTTATCCACGTGCCAGATCCAACCGATCGTAGTTGCATTACCTACTGATACGTAATCTGAAGGGATTAAAAACTTGTTTTCACCAATCCATCTCTTTAATTCGCCTAAATTGAACGCAGATGAGTTTAATCCAACTTCTAACAAGTTTTCAAACTTCGCATTTACGTAAAAATTAAGATCTTCAAGAGTTGCATCTTCTGTGAACTCGATATCGTTATACTTCTTGTTAGGAGCTAACATATTCAAGTAGATGTCCTTAAGTGCTAAATAAATAGCCGTTGCTTTTTCTTCGTCAGTTGCACCGTTCGCAACGTTGACTGAAATGGTTTGAGTTCCGATTGTTGGAACCCAGTTCATAATAGCATTGATTGATTTCGTATATAAGAAAACGTTTTTGGTCTTCGTTAACATACTAACCAATAGATTATAAAATGAACTTAATGAAAATTCATCCGTAAATGCTCCTTGAAGCAAATAACGAGTGAGTGATACTTTCCACTTCTTTTGGTCAGTAAGTGAAATTGTTTCTTCATGAGTTGTAGGTTTAGCCACAGTCAATAATGTTGATGCTTCCGCATAATCACCATCGGCTAGGATGTCCGCACTCAAGAATCGATCTTGATCACCAAATGGGCTAGCTTCTTTTAGAAAGCTCTTTACAATCGGTCTCACATTGTCGCTTAAAGTATACAATACTCTAGTGTTGACAATTAGATTTGTGATTGAACCCAAAAATTGGTTGACATTTAAGGTTAAGGCTGCCATAATGTGTTCCTCCTATTATTTTTGGTTACCAGGCATTGCTCTTAGCTTCCCGGTAAGTCTAGCATTTAGTAATGAACTAAACGCGTTCGGTATGATACTATCTTCAGTATCCTTAATAACTTCTAATAGAAACGGTTTCGTTTCCCCTAAAATTGATTCTCCGGTTAAGTTCTCATGAGCGTCATCGATATCGATAAGTTTCTGAGCTGCTTCTTTGTTTGGGAGTTTCAGTAATTGAATGTCTTCAGCTTTCATGAATATACCTCCTATATTTATATTATAATTATATTATAAGTTCTCTAATAATTCAACATGCGATAAACTAATCAGGCAAGTGGTCGCGTGGATCGTTCTTAAATAATCTATCAGCCATTTCATTCTTTTCAGCATCACTCAATGTGACACCTGTCTTTTCCATAAGAGTATAAATCTCTCCCATGAAGTTGTCAAAATCAGTAATAGCATAATAATACCCTTCACTTATCGCCCAATAATCAGGGACACTCTTAAAAATGGTATTGATATCCGATACTGTAATTTGTTTCAATGATCCCTGAATCTTCATACGTAAAGTATCGTTACCCCAATGAGTGACCGCCTGGTTAAGAGCTTCCACACCATTGTTAAGGTAGTCAATTTCTTTGTTTGAATAATCTTGAGGATCAACAGGATGATATTTTCTACGAGTAGTATTGATAATTAGATTACGTAATTCAGTAATCAATTTATCTCGGTTCTTAATTTTAGCTAACCTATTAAACGTAGATTGTGTAACAATACGTAAGTCAGCTATTGGAGGGAACTCCATAACTGCTGCTTTCTTAACATACTCAGGATTGTGTTTCTTAATTTGTTGTTTAAGATAATAGTTACGGGAGTAGATGGTTTTCTTCAAAGCTTTAATATCATCTACTTGACTTACCTTTTGAACAAACTTTTCATACCTTGGATTACCTTTTACTTTAGCCATAATTCCTCCTATTGTGTAAACAATCCTTTAGTGAATTGATACAATGAATAATGTGACTTAAAGACTAACCCTCCAGTGTTCCAAAACTTTAACATTTGTGCCTTAACTTTGGCATCGAATATTACATCACCAAAGACAAACGTTTTATGTAATGCATAACAAGGCAATTGAGCCTGCTCTGAAGGTTTCTTAACAGCGATGATTGCTACTTTATCATCAAACTGCCGTAATAAGAAATATGTTTGATCACCTGCTAAATAAGCTATTCTTTCATCTCGTTTAATTTCTTGAGCGCACTTAGGATTAACATTCTTTTCATAGTTAATAATTAAAGAAGTCTCAGTATACTTATTAGCTAATGCAAAAGCATCACCCTTTAATGTATCCCTTTCTCCGTCACGCTTAATATTTTGTAAATAAAAGATGATAGCACTTAACTTAACATTCCTTTGAATAACCTGCCCTGGAAAAGTAGGTGTAATATTAAACTTAAAAAAGTCAAGAATAGAATTCGAAGTAGTCAATACGTTGGCCATATAGAATGCTCTGAAATCCGTTCTTTCTCTGAATATTGTTTGGA
>DITO01000185.1 GCA_002422065.1 Erysipelotrichaceae bacterium UBA6182
AGAAAAGCAATGGTGAAGGCAGCTTTCTTACCAAGAACACGACCTGCGTTAGAAGCACCTAAATTTTTAGACCCATGTTCACGAACATCGGTGTTGTAGAAAACTTTGCCAATAACGAGTGCAAAAGGCACTGATCCAAAAACGTACCCCACCAAGGATGCTATTATAAAGTTCATTTCTTTCACCTCAAAACAATCATATCACAACCATTAATAGTTGACCATTACAATGAAGTGTTGGATTTGGTATAATAGTAACCGGAGATGATTATGACACAAAGTTACAATGAATCAAGCATACAAATATTAGAAGGCTTAAGTGCTGTACGTAAACGACCAGGAATGTACATAGGAAGTAGCGATCATCGTGGACTTCATCATTTAGTATGGGAAATTTTAGATAATGCCATCGATGAAGCACTAAATGGTTATGGACAATTTATTAAAGTGACGCTCATTGATGAGCGAACGATACGTATTGAAGATGAAGGGCGTGGTATGCCTACAGGGCTTCATTCTTCTGGGGTATCAACCCTTGAAGTTATCTTTACAAAGCTTCATGCAGGGGGTAAGTTTTCATCTACTGGTGGCTATAAAACATCAGGTGGACTACACGGGGTTGGTGCGAGTGTTGTTAATGCATTATCAACATGGCTTGAAGTAACCTCATTTCATGGAGGAGTGATGTCCTCGATGCGTTTTGAAAAAGGAGGTAGTATTGCTAAGCCTTTACAAAACTTTGGAAAAACCACAAAGAAGGGATCAATCGTCACTTTTAGTGCTGATCCTCTCATTTTCACAAATCACGTTTTCAATGCAGAAACCATTGCTTCACGTCTAAAGGAATCAGCCTATCTTCTTGATCATGTGACCTTTATGTTTGTGGATGAGCGAAACAAAAAAACTGAAACCTTTAAGTTTGAACATGGTCTTAAACAGTTCGTTATGGATATGAATGAAGACTTAGAAACACTTCATGAACCGATTGCACTCTCTGGTATGGCTCATGATATTGAAGTGAATGTATCACTTCAATATAACGGAGGATATGGAGAAAACATCATTTCGTTTGTCAACATGGTTAAAACTAAAGATGGTGGAACTCATGAAGTTGGGTTTAAGAGTGCACTTACTAAAGTTGTGAACGACTTTGCTCGTAAGAATGGTTTCTTAAAAGATAAAGATAAGAACTTTGAAGGGGTTGATATTCGTGAAGGGTGTACAGCCATTATTTCACTGAAGATATCTGAAGAACTACTTCAATTTGAAGGACAAACGAAATCAAAACTAGGCACTGAGAAAGCGAAATCAGCAACTGAAAATATCGTGATTGAGCATCTTACGTACTTCTTTGAAGAAGAGCGTGCTTTAGCCAATGATTTAGTAAAACGTTTTGCGAAAGCAGCGTCAGCACGAGAAGCTGCACGTAAAGCTCGTGATGAAGCTCGCCAAGGTAAGAATGCTAAGTCATCTTCAAGAGCACTCGCAGGTAAGTTATCACCAGCTCAAAGTAAAGATAAAAAACGTAATGAACTATTTTTAGTCGAAGGTGATTCTGCAGGGGGTAGTGCTAAGCAAGGAAGAGATTCTAAGTTTCAAGCCATACTTCCACTTCGTGGGAAAGTATTAAANNGGGGTAGGCAGTGATTTTGATGTCAGTGATTGTGCGTATGATAAAGTCATTATTATGACAGATGCTGATACGGATGGGGCACATATTCAAATTCTTCTACTTACTTTCTTCTATCGATATATGAAGCCACTCATTGAGGCAAATAAGGTCTTTTTAGCATGTCCACCTCTTTATAAGGTTACTTCAGGAAAAGAAGGGGCTTATGCTTACAATGAAGAAGAACTCAATGAGTTGCGTACTAAATACAAACATTCAACAACTCAACGTTATAAAGGATTAGGAGAAATGAATGCGGATCAACTGTGGGATACGACCATGGATCCAAAAACACGTAATCTTTTAGTAGTCACAATCGATGATGCGTTTATTGCGAATAAGAAGGTGAGTTTACTCATGGGAGATAAAGCTCATTTACGTCGTGAGTGGATTAATGATCATGTTTCGTTTACGTTAAGTGAGGAAGAATTATGAGTGACAACAACCCAATTAAAGACATTAGTTTAGAAGAGGTTATGGATGATCGTTTTTCACGGTATGCGAAATATATCATTTTAGATCGAGCATTACCGGATGTTCGAGATGGGTTAAAACCAGTTCAGCGTCGTATTATTTATGCGATGCATGAACAAGGGAATCATTTTGATAAACCTTATCGTAAATCTGCAAAAACTGTGGGTATCGTCATTGGTAATTATCATCCCCATGGTGATAGTAGTGTTTATGATGCGATGGTTCGTATGTCTCAACCATGGAAAAACAATCATTTACTTGTGGATATGCAAGGAAATAATGGATCGATTGATGATGATCCAGCAGCAGCAATGCGTTATACAGAAGCTCGTTTATCTCAGTATGCTCAAATGATGATGGAAGGAATGAATGAAGATACCGTTTCTTTTGTGCCTAACTTTGATGATTCTGATAAAGAACCGACGGTCTTACCAACACTCATTCCACATTTACTTGTTAATGGGTCTACAGGAATAGCAGCAGGATATGCAACGAATATTCCTCCTTTTAACTTACATGAAGTAGTAGATGCGATTATCGCGACCTTGCGTCAACCTACAATTACAACACAAGAATTATGTACGATTATGCCTGCTCCTGATTTTCCAACCGGAGGAGACTTACTAGAACATGAAAATATGCTCTCAGT
>DITO01000281.1:0-3130 GCA_002422065.1 Erysipelotrichaceae bacterium UBA6182
TGGTTTAAATTGAAATATTTTGATAGTCATATCAGGAAGGAATGCTTCAATCAAAATGTAAAAAAGAAGCAACCCAGTGAAGATGAAAAACAATATTGTTCCTACTAGTTTTGATTTTTCTTTGATTTTAGATTCATTCACGATATCATATCTCCTATGAATTATTTCATATCGAAGAAATTATATCATAAATCCTTGAAAATGTTAATCTTTGTTCGGAATTATCACGCATTTGAGTACAAAACCCAATAGGATTCTGAGCCTTGATCTCCAGGAAAGATTCCTGTCGATGTCTGAATCGCTAGATATGCTGTGTTGTCATAAATGGCAATATTCCCAGATTGATATGTGTTGTTTTCTTGAAAGTATAGTGTCCCTACACGATTCCATGCGTTCGGTGCCGTTCCTGGCTCAACCTCATTGTTGGCATTCGTGGCATTCACAACGACATAGGCAAACTGGTTAAAGAAGACATAATCGCCTAGCTGATAGACATTATAGCCATGCCACTCTGAATCATCGACTCGGTTCCAAGCATCATAGACTGAGCCTGGTTCGTATACGTTTGCTCTGTTGACATTGACAACTTTATAGGGATAACCTTTATGGAAGACATGTTGATTAGCTATATAAACATTGTATGGCTGATAGGTGTCTGTGTCCACTCGGTTCCATGAATCATAAGATGTTCCTGGTTCGTTTGCATTCGCATTGGTGACATTGTGAACCTTGTAAATACCCATGTTGTGTCTGACGTGGTCTGTAGCAACATAGACATTGTACCATTGCCATAGATCAGTATCGATTCTATTCCATGCATTGTATGCAGTGCCAGGAATGTTTGCTTTGGCTCTGGCAGCATTGACCGCTTTAAAGATCTGTCCACCATATTGAATGATATCTCCAACTTTATAATTGGTTGATGGATTATAGGTTTGCATGGTGATTGACTGCCATGAACCATGTGTTGATGGATTGTTGCCCTGTGTGTAATATTTGGCTCTGTAAAATTGACCCAAATAAGAAACAATATCATCTTTGAGATAAATCAATGCACTCGACCATTCGATTGAACCGACTGGTTTCCAACTACCGTTGGTGCCAGGCGTGACGTTTAAACCGTAACTTAAGACCGCTTGATAAAGGATCCCTTGGTATAGAACATAGTCGTTTAGAGCATAAGTTCCATAGGAAACCCAATCCAAAGAACCGAAGATCTTCCAGTGGTTAGATGTGCCTGGGGCATTGGTGTTGAGGTTGTAGTTTAATACTGCCTGATAAATCGATCCATTGTAAAGTACATAATCACCAATCGTATAGTTTTGACTGGAAGACCACTGGATAGAGTGCATGTTAAACCAACCATTCACATTCGTACCTGGTAGTGAACCGTTAGCGCTGCCTGCATTCAGGACTTGGAAAAACTGATTGTTATAGAGCACGACATCCTGAGATGAATATGTGTTCGTTGCTCGATATTCATGTGTGATTTCATTGAATGATCCATAAGGTGCTGTCGATGGAGGGGGTGCGGATGCATAGCCTCCATTGATGATTTGATAGATTGTACCATCGTACCAAACATAATCTCCGATTGAGTAAGTATCACCTAAGACATATTCCGGGATGCCCTCTGGAGCACCAGCGGCAAGTCCCCATTCACCAACAGGAATCAATTCATTACTGATTGTATTTGATTCTGCAACACTGAGTGCCCAGTAGGCAAACGTTGATGAGGTAAAAGATAATGAGATTACACATAAGCTTATGGTCATCCACTTTAAAAACTTTCTGGATGACTTTATCATACTACCATCTCCTGTCTCTTTAAAATATAAAGGCAGCCGAATATTCAGCCGCCTCAATTAAGTCAAATATCGGAGTAATCTTATGAATTGCTAGCTGCTACTTCAAATGAAAACTCAAGTTCAATTAGTTGTCCAGCAAGTAGTAAGTATTCTGCCTGATTAGCTGGTTCATCCATTGTAATGGTTGCAATTACAGTTACGTTTGAACCGTCTGAAACGATTGTGTATGATCCACCAAGATTGAATGATGCATTGAAGAATGCAAGAACATCTTCATCATCTTCATTTAATGCTCCAATCAGATCAACTAACAATGTGCTTGTTAAACCTGATGCATCAAGACCAGTAGATGCCCAAGATACTGTGAATGTTAGCGTCAATGAAGTAATTTTTCCGGATTCTGCAAAACCAGCTGGAACGAGTGCGTTTGCGCCTTGTGAATTAACCGCTGCACCAACACTTACTGTAGAAGTAACAATATTACCTGTACCAACTTGAATAGTACCAACTTGAGTTGCATCATCAGCTGCAATACCTGCTGCCCAGAACGCATATGTAAATCCAGATACCAAGAAGGCCAATACTACCAATAAACCGATTACTAAACTCTTTTGTCTCATAATTTTAAATCTCCTCTTTTATTTTCCCTTTTATTTTTTGTTTTCTTTTCTTATTCAGCAACTCTTGGAGTTACACTGAACGTAATCTTGAAACTGATGGTTTGTCCCTTGATGTCTTCGAAGGCTTGTCTCGAGTCTTCGACATTGACTAAACTTGGGTTTAAACCTCTTTCAATCGCCTCTGCTTCATCAATAGGCTCCAATAACTTAACTACAATTCTTACGGTCACTTTACTGTTGAAAAGTTCACCGACGAATGTTCCGCTTTGATTGTTAATCGAAATCGATACAAGTTGTGCATACGCATCTGTTTCACCAATCTTGATCTCCGTTGCCTGTACAACCAAATTCATGGTTTGTACGAGTGTCTTATCAATACTGACTTCATACTCGAATACAACTTCGTCAACTTCACCTTCGAAGTTTACATATCCGGTTGGGACGAGCATGCCTCTAAATTCATCAGACAGTTCATCTACAACCAAGTTTGCATCTTCTCCTTCAAATCGAATGACGACGTTACCAACCTGTGATACATCTTGCCAGTATGCGAAGGCGGCGGATGACGTAAATCCTAACGCAACTGTAAGCATGATGATGATTAGGATTGGAACGTACTTTTTCCCTGGCAAGTTTTCGCCTCCTTCATGAAAAAAGCCAACGTATCTCTTACGTCGACTTGTGTTTTTAGAAAATAAAAAG
>DITO01000281.1:3204-3482 GCA_002422065.1 Erysipelotrichaceae bacterium UBA6182
TTTCCCTAAGTTTGCCTTTTACATTGTGTTTGAAAGATGCTATTCACATTTTCCCTTTGATTATATACCTTAATAAATAACTTGTCAATGCAAATGATTACATTTTCATGAATTATTACATTTTTTACCATAAATTGACAATCAAGGTGCGAAAACGATTGAATTCGCACCCTTTTTGTCATTTAAAGAGTCTTTAAGTAGTTTATTTGATTAAGCTTGCGAGTTTACCGACTGTACGGATCAACTGTGCAGTGTAGCTCATTTCATTGTCATACCAT
>DITO01000026.1 GCA_002422065.1 Erysipelotrichaceae bacterium UBA6182
CAAGTGTTCAACATTGGTGGAAGCGTAGCAGGAACTGTGTTTGTTCGTGAAGGATTCGTCTTTGATGGATGGACATTAGATGAAGCAGGATTAGTAGCATACGAAGGTGGATTAACAAATCTACCAGCAGCAAACATTTATGTCTTCGCACAGTGGGAAGCAATTGATTACACATTTACATTCGATCCAAACTTTGGAGACGGAGCTAATGTAGTACAAGTGTTCAACATTGGCGGAAGTGTAGCAGGAACTGTGTTTGTTCGTGAAGGATTCGTCTTTGATGGATGGACATTAGATGAAGCAGGACTTATCGATTACACAGGTGGATTAACTAATCTACCAGCAGCGAACGTTTATGTCTTCGCACAGTGGGCAGAAGTCTTAGGAGAAGATGATGAACCAGTTCTATTCACATTAACATATGTGACAAACATGGTTGGAATCAGCTATCCTTCAGTTCTATTTGAACAAGGCGACTCTATTGTGCCTCCTACACCAACTAAAGAAGGTTATATTTTCTTAGGTTGGTACATGGATGAAGAATTCAGTGAAGAGTTTGATTTCTCCTTTATGCCAGAAAATGACGTAACAGTATTTGCTGATTGGGGAGAAGTGTTAGGGGATGATGATGAGATTCCAGAAACAAGCGATGATCTATTCAGACCAATAGCATTCTTACTCTTTATCTTAGGGCTTATCGCAGTTACTTTCTTCAAAAAGGAAGAAGAAGTTCTATAATTCATATTAATCAAAGAGCATGATCTAACCATCATGCTTTTTATTTAACCATTATTCAACATTTAAATTGATTTTGATATTGACTTCATCATTTATAAGTTGAGGGACATAGAAGTAAGGGGCTCTCAACTTTTTTTAAGTTTAAAATTCTATTGTATTGTGAGTACATGTATAGCAGAACAAATATACTAATTTATTGGTATATTGAGCATATCTTGACTTGGGGAATAGCCAATTCCCAAGATAGATACTAATACAAACAGCAATTCAGCTAACAGTTTTTATGACAATAAAACTTAAAACTATGAAAAATTTTCAATAAATGTAAATCACGATGTAATTTAAACTTGTGAAATGTAAATTAATGTAAATATTTGTTGACATCTACTTTCACAAGAGTATAATAAATCTAATTAAAGGAGAAAGCATATGAAATATCTGACAAAATTTGTATCTTTGTTGTTAGTTTCATTTTTAATCGTCGGATGTACAGGTGGTAAAGATGAAGGAAGTGATTTAGTTTTAAAAGTTGCTAAAAGCAGTGATGTAATTTCACTTGATACCCACGTTGCCACTGATGGTGTTTCTTTTGAAGTTATAAAAGCATTTACTGAAGGTTTGGTTGAGTATGATGCTGACGGTAAGATTATCGCAGGTGTTGCAAAGACATGGGATATTTCTGAAGATGGGAAGACGTATACATTTACACTTAGAGAAGATGCTTTTTGGTCCAATGGTACAAAAGTGACCGCTGGTGATTTCGTTTATGGATTTCAACGATTAGCTGATCCAGATAATGCACATCAATACTCTTATCTCGTTGAGTCTTTAAAGATTACTAATGGAGCTGATGTAATTGCAGGTACAAAGCCTGTTACCGAATTAGGTGTTAAAGCGGAAGGAGATTATAAGTTTGTTGTTACTCTTGATGCTGCAGTTCCATACTTCATGCAGTTAATGACATTCCCTTCGTTTCATCCAGTAAATAAAGCATTTGTTGAAGCGGCTGGAGATAAATATGCAACAACAGTAGAATTCTTAATCTCTAATGGTCCATTTGTTTTAACAGAGTGGATTTCAGGTAGTTTGATTAAGTTCAGTAAAAATGAAAAATACTGGGACAAAGCAGTTGTAAAACTAGATGGACTTGAATTTCAAATCTTTAAAGACTATCAAAGTGCAGCTTTAGAATTTGAAGCAGGTACTATCGATGTAACAGCAATCACATCAAACATTGTTGATCGCTATAAAGATAATGCTGGTTATACTGAAGTGAAACTAGGATATGTTTGGTTCTTGTCTCCAAATCAACTCGATGTAACAATGCAAAACAAGAATCTTCGTTTAGCATTAGCACACGCTTTTGATAGAGCGCAAATCGCTAATAATCTATTGGGTGATGGTTCAATCGTTGCGACCGGTATAGTTTCATCTGGCCTAGTCACTGGTCCAAATGGTAAAGATTTCAGAGATGATTCAGGGGCATTCCAAACTATGGATGTTGCGAAAGCAAAAACATTCTGGGAAGCAGCGAAAACTGAACTCGGTGTTACTGCTCTGACTATTGAGTTGTTAGTCGGCTCACCGGAAACAGATACAGGATTAGCTGTGGGGACTGCGGAATTCTTAAAATCAGAATTTGAGAAGAATCTTCCAGGTTTAACCGTTGAAATTAAAACTACGATCAAGAAAGATCGTTTAGACTTAATGAATACTGGTGGGTATCAATTAGGTTTAACTCGCTGGGGACCTGACTTCGCCGATCCTCTAACTTATTTAAAAGATTTATTTGAAACTGGTTCACCATACAACTATCCAAGATTCTCAAATGCAGAGTACGATGGAATTATTGCATCTGTATCACCTGGTGGAGACTTGGCAGCTGATCTCAACGTACGTTGGGATACACTAAAACAAGCGGAAGCATTGTTATTAGGAGAAGCGGGTGTCATTCCGGCATGGCAAACAGGTACAGCCATGTTGATTAGTTCTAAAGTTACTGGAATTGAATATCATGTTGTTGGTATGCCTGGCTACAAACGCGCTACGAAAGTTGAGTAGTATTCAAAGGGCCTGTAATGGGTCCTTTGTTTTCATTGAAAGGAGAATTTTATGCTAAAGTACATATCAAAACGGATTTTCTGGTCGATTATTACTTTATTAATCATTGTTTTCATCTTGTTTCTACTTTTACAATTTATGCCCGGCACTCCATTTGATGATGAAAAACTAACTGAAGCACAACGAATCATAATGTACGCAAAATACGGTCTTGATTCACCTTTCTGGCAGCGTTTCGGTATTTATCTTAAAAACATTCTTTTAGAAGGAGATTTCGGTATATCACTGGCATTACAAAAAAACCAACTTGTTCAAGATATCGTTTTGCCACGTTTAGGAATTTCAATACGAATTGGATTACAAGCATTATTATTAGGAACAACAATGGGAGTAATATATGGAGTTATATCTGGAGCTAACAAGAATAAGTGGATAGATACGATTACTACATTTGTTGCTGTATTGGGTGTCAGTGTACCTTCGTATGTTTTTGCATTACTTCTAAGTTACTTCTTCGGATATAAATGGAGAATTTTCAGTATAACCTACCGTCATGGCGCGCCATTTTGGTCATCAATTTTACCTACAATTTCACTATCAATGTTTGTAATGGCGCAAACAACGAGGTTCTTAAGAACAGAACTTATAGAAGTTTTATCTTCAGAGTATATTAAACTTGTTGAAGCTAAAGGTGTTAAGCGAATTAAAGTGATTTTTAGACATGGTATTCGTAATGCTTTAATTTCAGTAGTGACCATTCTTGGACCTTTGACCGTTACACTAATGACAGGATCTCTTGTTGTTGAGCGTGTTTATGGAGTTCCGGGTATTGGAGACTTACTTGTTGAAGGAATACTAACTAATGATTTTAATGTCATCGTCATGATTGCTTTTATTTATAGCTCATTGTACATTACGATGAATTTAGCAGTTGATATCTTATATGGAATTATCGATCCACGCATCCGCGTCGCAAAAGGGGGTTAACATGGAAAAAATTAACAAAGAAATGTTTACTCGTATTTCAACGCAAGATCATCAAGTTCAAGAAATGGTGTTTGATACTGGTGCGACCTTCTTTAAAGATGCATGGAAAAGATTTAGAAAAAACAAGGGAGGCGTTATTGGTTTATTTGCTATTATCTTCATCCTAACAATGGCAATAATTGGCCCATGGTTAGGTACTCACGTTTACAATGAACTTATTGCTGAGCATATTGATTTACCTGCCCGTGTTCCCTTCTTAGAGTACTTTGGAATTTTTGACGGCTCTGTTAATGGATTTAACCCTTATATTAAAAAAGGTCTAACTGATGTTTATTACTGGTTTGGTACAGATAATTTAGGTCGAGATCTTTGGTCACGTGTTTGGATGGGCACTAGAATTTCATTCTTTGTTGCCTTTGTTGCTGTGACAATAGATGTAGTATTTGGAATTACTTATGGGTTGATTTCTGGTTATTTTGGTGGAAAAGTAGATTTGGTAATGCAACGCATAGTTGAAGTAATTTCAGGAATACCTAACTTAGTCGTTGTTATACTTCTTGTGCTAGTTCTAAAACCTGGATTAACTTCAATTATTCTGGCTTTAATGATAACTGGTTGGATATCGATGAGTCGAGTTGTACGTTCACAAACTCTTAAAATCAAAGAAATGGAGTTTGTTCTGGCTGCAAAGTCTTTAGGAGCATCTTCATTTGTCATTATTGCTAAAGAGGTTTTACCAAACATCATTGGACAAATAATAGTTATGACTA
This sequence comes from Erysipelotrichaceae bacterium UBA6182, assembly GCA_002422065.1. Taxonomy (GTDB): domain Bacteria; phylum Bacillota_I; class Bacilli_A; order Erysipelotrichales; family Erysipelotrichaceae; genus UBA6182. The sequence goes on from DITO01000026.1 coordinate 4,557, forward strand.
TGTTTTCAATCCCAAGTGCCATCTTTTATGAATCGTTTCTAGCATTTATTGGACTTGGTTTACAACCTCCAGTTGCTTCTTTAGGTGTTTTGATTTCTCGTGGCTATTTGGCGATGTTAACCTATCCACATATGGTGACATTTCCTGTTGTTGTATTATCGACACTAATGTTAAGTTTTAATTTAGTGGCCGACGGACTACGTGATGCATTTGATCCGAAAATGAAAGGATTTTAGGTAAAACTATGGAACAAAAACCAATTCTTGAAGTAAAGAATTTACAAATATCTTTTCAACTAAACTTCGGAACTAATCATGTGATACGGGACATAAGTTTTCATCTAAACAAAGGAGAAACACTAGCTATTGTTGGTGAGTCGGGGTCAGGTAAGTCCGTTACTACAAAAGCAATCTTAGGGTTAATCGATGATAATGGATGTGTTGAAGTTGGTTCATGTTTATTTCGCTATCAAAAAGATAATAAAGATGTTGAAATTGATTTACTTAAATGTGGAAAAGACTATTTACAAAAAAATATAAGAGGGAATAAAATAGCAATCATCTTTCAAGATCCGATGACTTCATTAGATCCAACTATGAAAGTTGGACGCCAAATTATGGAAGGAATGTTAGATCACAAAAAAGTTAGCAATCGAAAAGCAGCTGTTAAGCGAACATTAGAACTATTAGAATTAGTCGGAATTGATCTGCCTGAAAAAAGAATTAATCAATATCCTCATCAGCTTTCCGGGGGGATGCGCCAACGTGTTGTTATTGCAATTGCATTAGCATGTGAACCTGATGTTTTAATCGCGGACGAACCAACAACTGCACTAGATGTTACGATTCAATCTCAAATTTTGGAGCTAATTAAAGATATTCAAAAGAAAACGGGTGTTGCTATTATTTTCATTACTCATGATTTAGGAGTTGTTGCTAATGTGGCTGATCGCGTTGCTGTCATGTATGCTGGGAAAATTGTTGAAACAGGATTAGCGAATGAAATATATTATAGTCCTAAACATCCGTATACTTGGGGTTTACTATCGAGTATTCCTTCTATGAGTGGTCAAAATGAAGAGATTTTATCAATTCCAGGAACACCACCAAATTTAATCAATCCACCAAAAGGTGATGCTTTTGCTTATCGAAGCGAATATGCAATGGATATCGATTTTGAAGAGCATCCACCGATGTTTCAAGTCTCAGACACCCATTTTGTTGCAAGTTGGTTGTTGCATCCAGATGCCCCAAAAGTTTCTATGCCTACAGTTTTACAAGCGCGTATCGAGTCTTATAAAAAGCGAGGTGATCAACAATGAGTAATGTTATTTTGCAAGTTGACAATTTGAAACAATATTTTCGGATTGATCGCAATACGATAACCAAAGCTGTTGACAATGTTTCCTTTAAAATATTTGAAGGGGAAATATTTAGTGTGGTTGGAGAATCTGGTTCAGGCAAATCAACATTAGGCAGATCACTAATTCGGATTTATGATTCTAATGCCGGAGAGGTAACATTTCTAGGAAAGAAGATTTCCGGAAAACTTAACAGTGATACATTTAGATTTTTACGTAAAAATATGCAAATGATTTTTCAAGACCCAATGGCATCTTTGAACCCACGTAAGAAAGTTTTAGATACTGTAGCTTTTGGACTAGATGTTGCTAAAGAAGTAAAAACAAAAGAAGAGCGAAAACAAAGAGTTATTGATGTTTTAAAAAGTGTTGGATTGAGTGAAGATCATATTACACGCTATCCTCACATGTTTTCTGGTGGACAGCGACAACGCATTGGGGTAGCTCGTGCATTAATAATGAATCCTAAGTTTATCATTGCTGATGAAATCATCAGTGCACTTGATGTTTCAATACAAGCTCAAGTAATCAATTTGATGCGTAAGATTCAAAAAGAAAAAGGATTAACATTGATGTTTATCGCTCATGATCTATCTATGGTGCGCTATATTTCAGATCGAGTTGCGGTAATGCATTTAGGGCATATCGTTGAAATGGGAACGGTGGAGGATATTTACGAACATCCATTGCACCCTTATACAAAATCTCTGTTATCAGCGATTCCTCACCCAGATCCAGATAGTGAGAAGTTAAGAAAACGTGTTATATATCATAAACAGAACATTGATTATAAACATGGTCAGATACAAGAAATCAATAGTACCCATACTGTGCTGGCAACGAAGGAAGAATTAGAAGAATGGCAAGGAGGGAATTATAGTAACATATTGGTGCAAATGTAGATAATCCACGTGAATGCAAACACAATA
>DITO01000129.1 GCA_002422065.1 Erysipelotrichaceae bacterium UBA6182
TATACTTTTGATCAAGAAACGTTTAATTTTCTTTTAGAATCTATTTTAAAATCATATTATGGACGTTTCACTAAAAAGAATGCTGAACATATGGCTGAATCATGGATGAGAGCAAAAGTGAAGAACTTAGAAGATGCGAAGAAATATGTTTCGTCTAACCTCACTCAGTCAACAACCAAAGTTAAAGAACTTCCAGATTATTATCAACAATACGATGAATCGATTGAAGATAAGATAGAAAAAGAAGCCTTATTAAAACAATTAAAGGAGTTGGATGATGAAAGAAATTCACGTTAAATCATATCCTTTTGATGAAAAAATCTTTAATGACAATCATGAACGTTTACTCCAAGATCCTCTAATTCAAACTTGGCTTAAAGAAAAGCAATTTGATGAAGACATGATTAAAAGAAATCAAAGTAAGTTTCTTTCTGTGATTGATGAGCAGAAGCTTTGTCGTGGTTGTTTGGGATTATCAGTATGTAAACAAGCAAAAACTGGATATCGTAAAACAATGATCATCGATGGAAATATTTGTGATGTTGCCATAGAATCATGTGGTTTTATGAAAGAACTTCAGAAATCAAAAGTTCATCAAAAGAACTTTAGAATCAATCATATTCCAATGTTTGCTCAAACACTTACACTGAGTGATCTTGTGATGGATGAGCGTCAATCAACATCAACAGTTCAAGTGTTTATGAAACTTAAAGAATGGATTAAGCATGGGGGTAAAGGGATATACCTTTATGGTGCACCTGGTGTTGGGAAAACAACTCTTTTAGCAACCTTGGCCAATACACTTGCAAAAGAAGGAAAAAAAGTTTCGTTTGTGCATGTGCCAACATGGATTTCTTCAGCGAAGCTAAGTTTCGATGATCAAGAACAACTAAAAACAATTCTAAATGATGTGGCACTTGTTGATGTTCTCTTTATGGATGACATTGGTGCTGAAAGTGTTTCTGCTTTTGTGCGTGATGAATTACTTCTTGTAGCACTCAATCAAAGACTTGAACAACAGAAACCAACATTTTTTACTTCTAACATTGATATTGAAGCTCTTAAAGAGCATTATGCATTAAGTCGAAATGATGCATCTAATGTGAAAGCAGATCGAATTATTGAGCGAATACTTGGTTTATCACAACCTTTCATGATTAAAGATATTAATAAGCGAAAACAATAAGAATAATCTTTAATATCACCAATTGTGCATGAATGCTCTAAAGGTTTTTCTTTTAGAATGCACAATAATTATGGTAAAATAAGGGGCGAGGAGATTGACATGATTAAGAAAATTGGAGTGCTTACCTCAGGAGGAGATTCTCCTGGGATGAATGCGGCCATCCGCGCAATCACGCGTAGTGCAATTACACAAAACGTGGAAGTAATTGGAATCTATAACGGATACAAAGGACTAATCGAAGAGGATTTTATCCCATTAACTCGCTCGAGTGTGAGTGACATTATGGTTAAAGGGGGAACAGTACTTGGATCCGCAAGACTTCCTGAATTTAAAGATAATGAAATTGTAAAAAAAGCAGCAGATATACTAAGAAAACACGGCATTGAAGCACTTGTCACCATTGGTGGTGATGGGACTTACAAAGGAGCTTTAGCACTTACTGCACATGGCATTAACTGTGTTGGATTACCAGGTACCATTGACAATGATATTGCTTCAACGGACTTTACCATTGGATTTGACACAGCTCTTAATACTGTTATCCAAGCGATTGATAAGTTGCGTGATACTTCATCGAGTCATCATCGTTGTTCTGTAGTTGAAGTGATGGGAAATCGTTGTGGTGATCTAGCCATCTATGCAGGATTATCTTGTGGAGCTGAAGTGATTATTACTCCTGAAAATGGATATGATGAAGTTGAAGTATTAAACCTAGTAAAATACTATGAAGAAGTTAAAAAGAAGAAACATGCTATTGTGATCATTTCCGAGAAGATTACTGATGTTGAATTACTTGCGAACAAGATTTCTAAATCATCAGGCTTTTCTGGAAGAGCAACAGTACTTGGACATGTACAGCGAGGGGGATCACCGACAGCATTTGATCGTGTTCTTGCAACGAGAATGGGTGATAAGGCTGTTGAGGTATTACTTAATGGTGCATTAGGTCAATGTATTGGTATTCTTGATAATCAAATTGTCTCTATAGACATTGAAACAGCTTTGAATATGCCTAAGAAATCTAGAAGACCGTTGTTTAAACTCCATGAAAGGCTCGTGTAAACTATGACAAGAAAAATTAGAAAAACTAAGATTATTTGTACCATTGGACCCGCTTCAAAGACACCAGAGATGATTGAAGCATTAGCTGAAGCAGGAATGAATGTTTGTCGTTTAAACTTCTCTCACGAAGAACACAAAGAACATTTAGAACGTATCACCATGATCCGTGAAGTTGCTGATAGAACTGGTTATAACTTAGGGATATTGCTTGATACAAAAGGACCAGAAATCCGTGTCGATCAAATTGAAAATGGTGTTATGGAAGTAGTGACTGGTCAAGTCATTAAGATTGTTAAAGAAACTGTTCTTGGAAATAGTGAGCGTTTTTCAATTAATCCTTTATCAGTGTTTGATGATGTGAAAATAGGTCATCGTATTTTAATTGATGATGGGAAAATTGCCATGGTCATCATAGATAAAGATGAACACTCATTGACATGTCGTATTGAAAATCCTGGGGTCATTAAAACTCGCAAGGGAGTTAACGTTCCTAATGTTAAACTTTCAATGCCTTTTATCTCAAGAAAAGATGAAGCAGATNNATTGCGAAGATTGAAAACCAAGAAGGTTATGACAATATTCATGAAATCTTAGAAGTCGCTGATGGTGTTATGGTTGCCCGTGGTGATTTAGGAGTTGAAGTTTCACTTGCCCATGTTCCGATTTATCAAAAGAAGATTATTTCGGCAGCAAATGAGTTTGGAAAACCAGTAATCACAGCAACACACATGCTTGAATCTATGATGACAAATCCTCGTCCTACACGTGCAGAAGCAAATGACGTTGCGAATGCTATTATTGATGGTACTGATGCAATTATGTTATCAGGTGAATCCGCAGTCGGAGCATATCCTGTTGAAGCTGTAGTTACGATGGATACGATTGCTCGCTCAATTGAAGAAATTATTCCATATCGTGAGAAATTAGATCATGCGATTAAAACTTCGAAGCGAACCATTCAAGATTCAATTGGAATCTCTGTTGCAGATTCTGCATTAAATTTAGATGAAGTAGAAGCAATTATTGCATTTACCCAAGGTGGTTCAACAGCTCGACGTATTTCGAAGTTTAGACCTCCAGTGCCTATATTTGCGGTAACATTTCAAAAGAAAGTAGCACGTAGTTTACTCTGTCATTGGGGAGTGGTACCAGTATTCTCAGATGTAACTAATGAACTTACAAATGATGATGTTCTTGCGAGTACGGTTGCAAAAACATATGGAATTGAAGTAGGAAAACAAGTCATTATTACTGCAGGATATCCAACTGGGGAAGGTACTGCAAACATGATGAAAATTATCGTGGTGAAGTAATGAGTTCAACAATGTACATTGGGGTAGATCTTGGTGGAACCAATGTTCGTGCAGCCTTAGTGGATGATGCAGGACACATTCATCATATTGTTAAAAGAGAGTCTAAAGCCCTTGAAAGCTCAGAAATCATTATTGAAAATCTTATTGATTGCATCACATCGATTCCTAATTATCAAAGTGCTAAAGGAATTGGTTTAGGTGTACCAGGACCTGTTGATGTTAAAGCGGGATGTATGTTTATGGCTACGAATATTCCAGCACTTACAATGTTTCCTTTAAAAGAAGTATTAGAGAAAAGATTGTCAATCCCGGTGTTCTTAGATAATGATGCTAATGTTGCAGGACTTGCAGAAGCATTAGTCGGAGCAGGGAAGGATAAAGATGTTGTTTACTATGTTACTCAATCTACTGGGATTGGTGGAGCACTCATAGTCAATGGTCAAATCGTAAGTGGAAGAGTTGGACATGCAGGAGAAATTGGGAATCTAATTATTGATCCTCATCGTGCTTCAATTAATCATCTAAATGATGGTGCAGTTGAAAATGAAGCTAGTGGAACTGCATTAGTTCGTAAGGCACAAACCTTTATTGATCCAACCATTACTTCAGCTAGAGAACTATTTTTACTATCTGAAACAAATGAAGTTGCTAAAAGAATCGTGGAAACCATGGCGTATGATCTTGGGGTTATGTTTTCTTATATTGCACATATTGTTGATCCTGATGCCTTTATTATCGGAGGTGGTGTAAGCAAAAGTAGTGAGTACTACCTAGAACTCATGAAACAGGCTTATGCTTCAAAAGTCCACAAACCACTTGCAAATACGCCTTTCTTAAAAGCCCAACTTGATGAGCCAGGGCTTGTAGGAGCTGCAATGCTTCCAAAATCACAAGGAGTGATATAAAATGAGTTTTACAACAAAATTAAAAAAGTATGCACAATTAGCCGTCGTTAATGGAACAGGTTTAAAAGAAGGACAAACACTTGTCATTAATGCTCCAGTAGCGGCACAAGAATTTGTTCGTTTATGTGTTCAAAGTGCTTATGAAGATGCAAAAGCAGGATATGTTTATGTACGTTGGAATGATGAAATAACTTCAAAAATGACATATCAAAATGCTAATCTAGACCGTATTACAAACGTGGATGAATGGGTTGTTTCTCAGTATAAAACGTTTGTAACAGAAGGTGCTGCTGCACTAAGCATTTATGCGCCAGCTCCAGGTCTTATGGATGATGTGGATGCTAGTGTGATTGCAAAAGTCACTCAAGCTACCCAAAAAGCGATTGCTTTCTATCGTCAACATATGATGTCAAATCAATCTCAATGGTCACTTGTTTCAATACCAAACCCATTTTGGGCTAAAAAGATTTTCCCAAACTTAAGTGAAGAAGAAGCGATTGAAGCTTTATGGGAAGCTATCTTCAAAGCAGTACGTGTAGAAGAAGATAATGATCCAATTGCAGACTGGGCTGCTCACAATACAATGCTTCATGCAAATAATGAGCGTCTTAATCAACATCAGTTTACTTCATTGAAATTTAAGAACTCATTAGGTACAGATGTTGAAGTTGGTTTAGTGAAAAATCATCGTTGGGCTGGTGGTGCAGAAGTTGCTGCTAATGGGCAAATCTTTAACCCAAATATTCCTACAGAAGAAACATTTA
>DITO01000282.1:0-828 GCA_002422065.1 Erysipelotrichaceae bacterium UBA6182
TCCGCTATCATTGGCTGTTGCTAAAACAGAAGGTGTCGTTATTGAAGTCACAAAAGTTGGAGTTGTTAGCGGGGCTTTTAATCCTAGAGCTGTTAATCCAGCTAAACCTCCTGCTGGTACTGCCAAGCCATCTTTAAGAGTTGAAGAATTAGTACCATTCCATCGTGGTATATAATCGGCTGTATTCAATGCAGGACCATTAACATCTCCAGCACCATCAGTTCCTTTAATAGCTACTGGACTCCAGTAACCTGTATCTGTTGGTAAATGGTTAAGTGATTCTACTATACAAATATATGATGAACCACTATAAGATGCAACATCATCTACTTGATATGTTGTACCAGCATTATATGCTCCCTCCCAAACCATTCCTTCTGGACCAGTTGCACCAGTTTCTCCTGTTTCACCTTGTATTCCTTGGGCACCTGTCGCACCTTTATCTCCTGCTACATTTATATTCCAATCATTTAATGTTCCTGAACCACCTACATTGTCAATCGTAATATCCATAGCACCTGTACCAGAAGTATAAGCAGTTATGATACCCTCCATATAATTGGCAGTGTTTGCTGCACTTGTAAGCCTTGCTCTAGCACCTGGAGTATAAGCCAATGCTTCTTGTGTGGTTAAAGATTTAGCACCTGTGCCAATAAGCAATGAAGTTGTTGAGGTTGCCTTATAACCAGCACCAAAATCGACTAAATTATCGACTACTGCTTGTTCTTCAGCTGTTAGAACGTAACCCTCTTGTTTTATTGTTTTAAAACCTGACATATTATTTTTGTTTTAACTTTTTTTCTTTTTCGTGTACTCTTGTTTCACGTA
>DITO01000282.1:840-9115 GCA_002422065.1 Erysipelotrichaceae bacterium UBA6182
TCTTAAATCTTCTATACTTGACATTACACTATCTTTAGTTTTTAATAGTGTTTCAACTTCTTGATTGGTTCTTGATACTTTGTCAATGTTTTTAGCTTCTAACCTCTCATAATCTGCTATTTTATCCTCATAAGAGAATGAATCTTCTAGCAATTTATTACCTAAGCTCATTATTCTGTCCTCATAATCACTTATTTGGTGTGCTAATTGCTCTAATTGAATATTTAATACTTCTTTTTTGTCATCAACTATCTTTTTATAAGAATCATAACCTTTATCTAGTCTAAAATACTCATCTCTTTCCTTATTAAGTGATTCACTTAAGGAAGCATAGTCTATCTTTAATTGTTCCAATTTTTCACTCCAAATCTTAAATTCATCTACCTTATCAAAGATGTTTTTAGCTATTTTAGATTTTTGTTGAGTTGGATTCATATTAGTTTAATGCTACCCAATCACCTGTTGTCAATCCTTTTGAGATATAAACAGTTGGAGTGTCAGTTTTAACGTAAATATCACCAATCCATCTTGGTGTTATTGTGTTTGCTGCTGCTGTACCAGATTGAGGTCTAGATTCTTGTTGTATTGTTTCGAATGGCATATTAATTTACTCCTAAGATTGCTGTTATTCCCATAACTGAACTGGTCATTGTACCTGTTCCTTTAGCAGAAACTCTTACATATCTGTCATTCATTGGGATAGCAATTCTGTAATTACCTGATGCTGTTATTGTATGCTCAGCGATACTATCAGTAATTGTACCACCTGCAATTAACATAGCAGATTCTTGATAAAATGTTGAATTATCAGGACTAAATTCTACCTTAAATTCTGCACTTGTTAAAGAACCTTTTGTAAATGTTACGTACAATATTAATTGATTATACTCATTTACTTTCGCTTTCTCTGCTGGTGCTGCAACACTTGATGTTTCAGCTCCTAATACGTTACCCGCTACATAAGCATCAGTTAATATTGCCGATGTTCTTATTGTTACTGGTTGTTTGTAATCTACAAATGTCATATTATTTTTTATTATTATTATTTCTATAAGAAACAGGGATTAACCTGTTCCCTAAGAAACAACTAATTAGATTAATCAGATGCTTGAGTTACTACTCTTTCCCAATCTGTATCACCAGGAGTATTTATAACCTTAATATAAGTATAAGGTTTTGTTGTTGCGACTGCGCCTACTCCAATATACATTGAACCAAGAGGAGCTGTATCACCAACTTGAGCCCTTACTGCTGCTCTTGTTGCTGCTGTTCCAGTGAACACTTTGGCTCCTGAAGATAATGTCATTTCAGAAAGTGGACTTCCAGTAATTCTGATACCACTTGTTACGACTGCACCTGCATCAACTGCTATTGCTAATCCAGCATCAAGACAAGTAACGTCTGGGTAAATCTCAATCATTACACCATCGAATTGTCCTGTTACTGTTGCTGCTCCCTCAACGTGGAAATGTCCTGCATTGATAGTTGAAGCCGTAAAAGCATCAGTATTAACATCAGCCTTTGCCGATAAGGCACTCATTGCTGTTATTGCACCTGTTCCTGCGTGAGAAATCCAAGGTTGTGATGCGTATGCTTGTGAAGCTACACCAGATAAGATGTAAGCTCTAGGAGCATCTGCAACCAATGTTAAGTCTGAATCTCCTGCACCACTTACTGCAACCTTAGTATATCTACCCAATAAGTCATCACAATCACCTGCACCTGCAGAATGAAGAATGTTTACTGTATCAACAGCTACTGTTGCACCAGGGTTAGTGTTAAGAACTTGTGGCACTGCTATTGAACCAATGTTCATCAATCCAACACCAGTTGTTGTCTTATCATAAATTAATTTTATGTAAGTAGCTGGAGTTGTTGTAGTAGTTCCTAATGTTTCAGCAATGTTATCTAGCTTTGCTTCAGAAACACTACTGTCTAGCTGTGTGAATGTACAAGATGATGCTGTTCCTGTGTTAGTGTATGTTCCACCTGTTGTTGTATTTATTAAGACACAACCGATTGCATATCCTGCGACAGCACTAGGAATATTTCCTGTAGTTGCTTTAACAAGGATAGCATTGTTTGTTGCATCAGTTAATGCTACATCAACTGTGGCACTCTTTGCTGCGAAAAAATTTGAACCTGCCATATTTTTGTTTTCTTTTAATTATCGAGGGTTTTTAGATTGGAACCCTCAAACCAATGTTCTGTGCTATGACTAGGCAGCACCTGTTGAACCAACGATACCAATGTAGTTAATAGCTCCAAATACTTCTCTGAATTCAGCCTTGTAGATGTAGTTATTGTTTCTTTGATATTCGTAAGATACTAAGTCAGTTGTAATAGCTTGTCTTACCCATCTATTTACACTGTGGTTGCTTGATAATAAGAACCAAGCTGTGTCAGAACCACCTGCTGCTGCTCCTAAGAATGGAGATTGGTAAACTCTAATACCATATTTACTTGAGTAAACATTCATATTATTGTTTGCTGTGTCAGCTAGTAACACACTTTCTACTATTTCACAAGCAGTCTTGAATAATGCTACTGGAACTAGAAGTGCATTTGGAATACATCCTCTAATTGTACCATCTTCAGCTTTTTGTTCCATTAAAGCAACGATTGCTGTATTTAATGAAGTTGTTGATAATGCTGCTGTTAATTTGTTGTCCACTGTTACACCACTAATAGTTGTGTGAGTGTCAGAAATTAAAGTTGCAGAATCTGCTGTGTATGTGCTTGTGAAAGCATTTCTATAAATTTCAAATCCTTTCTTTTCTCTTGTTAGCTTTCCTGTTTCAGCCATATCTCTTACCATCATTTCGTATGTGTTGTGAATATCATCATCGAATAGATTTTTAGAAATATCAACTGATTTAGCAAAGTTTAAAACACTGAAAGTGATTAAGTTAGTTGAACGAGGTGTACCAGATGCTACATCTTCTTCTTCAGCTCTTTCGTCCCAGTATCCTACACCCTTGAAAGTTTCCATAATTACTGCACCTCTGTCGATAGTATTTTGTTTAAATATATCTGATGTTGCAGTTGTTGCTAATCCTGGCTTGTTTTCGAATTGAAACTCTTGCATAAATACTTCGTCTAAACGAGTTTTAATCAAGTTAGGATTAAGATTTCCGCTAAATGTTGCCATATTTTTTTATCTTAATTTATTATCCTTATATTACTTACGCTACTGGTCCTTGAACTGCACTTGGTCTAATAATGAAGTAAACTTCTTGAGTTAATGGGTCACCACCAACTATTTGTAAGCCACTTGTTGCTGTGTCTCCAGCATTTTCATCTACTGTGAAAGTAGTTGAAGTTAAATCGAACAATACTCTGTCATTCTCTAATGCAGCAATTTCAGATGCTGTGTCAAAGTTTGCAGCAGTAGTTGCCTTACAAGCATAAATGATACCAGGTAATGGTTGATATACTTCAACTGTACCTACTGCGGCTGCAGTGTGGGTAGCATCAGATTGAGTTATACCAATAACTTGAGTAGTTGTACCGATTACTGGTTCGTTGTCAGCTAATTGTATTACATCAACTGCACCTGCGGCACTCAACTTAACTGGTTCTCCTGCATATATTGCAGTTGCACTAGCAGCTGTTTGCTTGGTAATAGTTGGAACACTATTGTAAGGGTTGTATTGAATTCTTACGTCTCCTTTTGCCATATTTGTTTTATTTTAATTATCTTTTTACTTGAGTGAAATCAACTGTTTTAGGGTCAATTCCGTGTTTTCTACAAAATGCTATATCAGCTTCGCTTAGAGTAGGAATCTTAGTTGGCTTTTCGTGTATTTGGTTATTACCAACACTTGAATTCTGTATAGAATTTTTTGCCTTAATTGCCTCAACCATTTCTTTTCTTTCTTTTAAGAATTTAGATTGGTTGGCTATTAAGTAAGCCTTATTCAAATCCTCTTTTATCGCTTCTCTTGATAAACCACTTTGCTTGATAGAATTTTCGTAATGTAATTTGATTAACTTCTTCTCATCTTCATTTGAAGATAGGTTAGAAAGTTCTTCGTTAATTACGTCTCCCATCAATTCTTTTACCATCTCTGCTCTTGAGGCAACTAGTGCTTCTTGAACTTTATTGGCAATCTTTGAGTCAATATCTTCCTCAGAATCTACTGTCTCATCTACAAAAGCAAATTCATCCTTAGGTTCTTCTTTCTTAGTCTTAAGCTCAACAATTTTATGCTCAGCTTTTTCTAAGTTGGCAGATACCTTTTCTAATTCTGCTTTGTAATCGACTTCATCCACAGGAGCTTGTGAATTGGTGTCACCATCTGTTTCGACTCCTTTGTTTGTTTCATCAACTGGAGCTTGTTGAATATCTGTTGTCTCAGATTCTGTTTCGACTCCTTTTATGTCTTTAGACATTTTATTAAATAGATATAAGGCCTCTATCTGGCACTTCAGCCTTATGAGCTTTATAGGAAGCAATGCCGACCAAATGCTCCCTATAATGCCCACAAGGGCACTTATTATTTTAAACTTGCTAACTTACTTAACTTCTTTTCAATTAAATCTACAACCAATAAGATAACTTTACCAAATATCATATCATCAATATCTTTTGACTTCTCATACATTGTTTGATTGGCTATTTGTTTAAGCTCTCTTGATATTAATTGCCAGGTATACATCTCTTGTATTACTTTGGCACCATTACATATTTCTTTTACATCTCTGACAGATAATGGTTTCTTACCTAAATAAAGTGTCTGCCCATCGTGATGAAGTATATCCTCATCAGTCACACCATTAAACAGATGTTTCACTAGGTAATTCAGAATCTTTATCTTTATCTTGTTCATTTGCCGTAAAATTTAATTTTAATTCACTCAATGGTCTCTTTATTTGCTCTAATATTATCTTATTATCGATAATTTTTTCTATTGTATCTAAGACCTTTACTGCATCATACACTGAATAATCTTTGAACACATCTAAAGTAAACTCTGTAATATCTCTTTCGTTTTGCTCTTTGATGTTTTCTGTTAAGAGTCCTAATTCATTTACTTTGAATGACGTTCTCTTACTCATAAAGGCGTTATCAATATATCCACATAATGATTGTAAGAATAGTTGTGTCCATCTTACTCCTTTATCTTCACCTTTTTCTTCAATGAGTTTGATTATTCTATTTGCATCATCATTCGCTTTCTTTACTTTCTCCTTTAATTCTGCAAATTCTTTTTCTTGCTCAGCTTTTTGTTCAGGTGTTAATTCTTTTGTTTCTTTAGTTGTGTCGGTTTCGTTTGTCATAGTATTATATTAATTGTTTTTGATTTTCATTTGCTAATGCTTGATTAAGTGGTTTTGGTAACCCGCCTTGTTGAGGCAATCCACTTGTTTGTCCAAGTGTGTCGGCCATATTAGGTTGTTGTATACCACTCTTTATATACTTATCAACGTCATTCTTTGTTTTCTCATAAGAACCAAGAACTAAATCTTTGTATAATTGCTCTTGATTAACAAATGGTAATTGTATTGAACGGTCGAATAATTCTAGATTCAATGCTTTCTTTACATTATCACTCTTTGGTAATACTGTTTCAGTATCAATTCTTACTAAGTATTTCATATTTCTGAATAATTCAGGGTTTACGAATACTAATCTTTGGTCATCTTTTTCCTTATCCATTATTTCAAAGGCGATGTTTAATCTTTCCTCTGGTGTTGATGTTTCAGGAAGATTTGGTTCGAATCTAATTGATTTACTTCTTTGTTTGCCATCGATAGACTTTCCTGGTAAGATAAAGTTCTTATAGTTTAGTGAGTCTGTTATTTCGCTAACCTCGCCTACTGTATAATATTGAACTATATCTCCTATAATTAATCTACCTAAATCTTTTACTAAGAAGCCAATCATTCTCCCAAACAACCCTAACATTATCTTGGCATTTTGTTCTAGCACACTAATTTCATAAGCAGTATTGGTTCCAACAGTTGCTTGACCTTGTTGCATAACATTCATTGAACTCTCTGCCATTGAACTCTCTATCTTCTCCAAAATGTTATATCCAGCGTTTAAATCGCTTCCAACGTCTATCTTTTCTACTTTCGTATCTGGACTAGTAAATGATATAACCTTACCTGGAGTGATGATATTTGAATTAAATGTCTCAGTCCCGTATATAGCAGTTGGTGGCATTTGTTTTAACAATGAACCATCAATAATTGCTTGATATATTGTGTCAATGATATTTTGTTCTGGTTCTAGTTTAGATACCAATGACTTGTAGTAAAAGAATCCAGATGATATTGGTTCGAATCCTGTCTTTGAGAAAGGATATTGCTTATCCACTCTTGGATTAGGAGCATCTGCCTCACTCATAAGAATAGAGTTTACAAATGATAATTGCAAATCATCTTTTCTATTGTAGTAAATTACTTCTTCTACTAATCTGTCACCTTGCGATTCATCATATACATCATAGAACGTGTCACTGCCTTCGTGATAAACTGGTATCACGCCAGGAGTTACATTCTTGAACTTTGGGTTTTCACCATACTTCATTGCTGCAACACTATAATCAATGATTCTTCTTCTGATTAAGAATGGTTGCTTTTGTATATCTCTTTCATATACGTCACTTATGTATAATTCGTTTAAAGGAACTATTGATTGAACTATTCCACTAAATGCTTCATCTAATACTTTCTTCGCATCGTATGAACCATCTTCTTTTACTTGCTTAATCGTTCTAAATATCTCTACGTATTCGTTTTGTATAACTATTGCTGGGTTGATACAGGCACCAATTACGGCGTATAAGAATGTCTCCGCATAATCACTATTATCACAGGCATATTCTAATAAGTCTCTCATTACCTCAGCAGCATCTCTATCTTCTTCTTGGTTCTCATTTTGTGCATAAACAATAGGATATATAACATTACCTGTTAGATGTGCAACGATTGATATAACTTTGTTTCTTGTTATTGGTCTAATTGCATTGCTCTTCCAAGCTAAGTCTGGGTCATCGCTACCACTTGATTGGAATGAATTCCAAGCCTTTTGGTCAAGATTCATTCTTTCGATAAGTGACATATTATTAAACTCCTCATAAGAGGCAGTCATAATTTCATCAGCTATCCCATAATCCTTAATCACACTACTCAACACATCTTTCTCCTCTTTAGTTGGTGTGTATTGAGATGGTGGGTTAATGATTACCCCTGCTTTATCTGTTTTAAGTTCGTATTTCATTTTTTACCTTTTTTTAGACCAGTTGGGTGTATATACACTTACTTGAGGTCCCGTTTTAGTATTCTCTAATATTTGTTGTAGATATGCCATTGAGTCTATTCTGTCATCGTGTTTACCGAATGGGAATAGTAATAATTCATTTTCGTATTCTCTATCGTTTACACTATGGAATATTATCCCATTCTTATACATTGGAATTAATCCTCTAATACGAGTTTCTTTCTCGCCTTTGGCTTTTAATTCAATGACATCGAAATATACTTCCTTTTGCTTCATCGCTTCGTTAAGATACCACATTAAACTCTTTTGATATCCTACACTCTCTATACCTACTTTCATAAATCTATGACCATACTTGGTCTTTAGATTAAATAGGTAATCTATTGTTTGTCCTGGGTCTAATTGACCTGTTAAATCTTCTAACTTATATATGTTGGGACTTCCTTTTGCTTTACCAATTACTTGTATTGAGGTATTGTCAGCGAATTCTTTTTCACTGATAGCTAAATCAACCATTGCATATACATCTAATGAATCTATTGTCTGCTTTGTAATATCATCGTTTGCCCAATATTTAAACCATTCTCTTTTGAATTCTTGTCTATCACTTGGAACTGGGTTTTGTTGATATAAACAAGCCCAATCATATATTCCTATTGTATTCTTAATTGATTGTAAAGCCTTTAAATCATACTTCTCTGGCCATAATGCTTCCCCTTTCTTTCTATATTCCTCATCTTCTTCTGCAATAGCTGGTAAGTTTAGTATCTCCCAATCATCACCTGTCCCCTGAGCTTCTAAAAGGCGTCCTGCAAGGTCATCTAAGTTCCAACGAGTCATAATCAATATAACAGCTCCGTCTTTCTCTAAACGAGTATAGGCAGTGGAAATGTACCAATCCCATACTTTATCCCTCATTGTTTCACTATCTGCTTCTTCTCTATTTTTTACTGGGTCATCGATTAATAAGATGTTTGCTCCTCTACCCGTTAAGGGACCTCCTATACCTGTTGATGTATAACTTCCTCCTTTATTCGTTCTCCA
>DITO01000047.1:0-4850 GCA_002422065.1 Erysipelotrichaceae bacterium UBA6182
AAAGGGATTTTCTTCTTTCTAAGTTCTCCTTTCCTTCTAAACCTAGTAGATAGTGCTTAAGATCACTGTATATCTGACTAGATACTTAAAGAAACTACACTGAAAGGAGGGGTATCATGCCTCAAACCAATAGACAAGAGCGTAAAAGTGCTAATGATAAATCCATTAGAACGATGCGTCCGGCGTTAACACCTGAGGCTGATGAACAACAGATGATTTTCTTGGCAACAGATTTGGCCAGAAGACAACTGATGGATGGAACCGCCTCTTCTCAGGTAATAACACATTATTTAATGTTAGGTTCTAGTAAAAAGAAATTAGAATCTGAAGTTATGGAACTACAGAAAGAATTATTGGTTGCTAAAACTGAAGCGCTTCGATCAACAAAAACAATTGAGGAACTTTATAACAAAGCAATCAAAGCTATGCGTGTTTATTCTGGTAATGAGGCTGGTGAAGATAGTGAAGACTATTAGAACATATACCGAGTTATCACAATTAACAACTTATGAAGAACGATTTAAATATTTGTCATTAAATGGAAAAGTTGGAAAGGATACATTCGGATTTGATCGATATCTAAACCAACAGTTATACAAATCACAAGAATGGAAAAATGTAAGAGATCAAGTTATTATGAGAGATAATGGTTGTGATCTTGGTATGGAGGACTATGATATATTTGGTACAATTCATGTACATCATATGAATCCAATAACTGCGGAGGATATTACAAATGTATCTGACTATTTACTAAATCCAGAGTATCTAATTTGTGTTTCAATAGACACCCACAATGCTATACATTATGGAACTCGTGATTATGTAGAAAGAAAAAAGTTAGTAACAAGGAAACCAAATGATCATTGTCCTTGGAAAAAATAATAAAAAGGAGAACAAATAATTATGGCTAAATCAAGTAAAAAAGAAGTAGTTGAAGAAGTAGTTGAAGAAGTAGTTGAAGAAGTAGTTGAAGAAGTAGTTGAAGAAGTAGTTGAAGAAGTAGTTGAAGAAGTAGTTGAAGAAGTAGTTGAAGATCTACCCCCACACGTTGACGTAAAACCAGATATTGTTGAAAAGAAGAAATCACTTGGTGTAAAAACAGGTGTAATATTCAACTGTAATGCATTGCGCTTAAGAGAAGGTGCTAATATTAGAACTAGACCGATGGCCATCATCCCAGTTGACACAAGAGTTAAAGTTAATTTAGATAATTCAACAGAATCTTTTTACGAAGTAACATACATCAATGATGGCGTATCCTTAACTGGTTTTTGTTTAAAAGAATTTATTAAAGTGGGGTAATAGACTATGGACCCACAAACAAACAGCCCAAAAATAGATTCTATTTTAGAGTCTGTTAAAAAAATATTAGGTCTAACAAAGGAATATGTCTCGTTTGATTCCGACATACTAATTCATATTAATACCGTGTTTAGTAACCTAACTCAAATGGGTGTTGGTCCAAAAGATGGGTTCAGTATTACCGGCTATGATGAAGTATGGGATGACTATGAAACGTCGAATCCATTAAAAACACAACAAATACAATCTTATGTTGCGTTAAAGGTTAAAAGTTTATTTGATCCATCAGCCAATGCAAATGTTGCAGCAGCAATGGATAAAGCCATAGCCGAGATGGAGTATAGATTGTATGTTGAAGAAGAAAACAGTAGATATTCTGAATCCTTGAGCCTAGAGGAGGAAAATGCAGATGAATAAAACTTATTTAATCCACTATGGTATTAGTGGACAACGTTGGGGTATTAGACGTTTCCAAAATAGAGATGGGACCCTCACTAGTCTTGGAAAAAAACGTTATGGTGACCCAAAAGAACATGGTAATTCAATTTCTAATAAAGAGGGTAAAAAAATATTAGTAAAAGATTACAAAAGGGCAGATGCTCAAGCAGCAGAAACCATATTATCAGGAACATCAAAAACACTAAAAGATACTGGTGATATTATTGGAAATATTGGAAAAAATAAGTCCAAAACAGTAAATAAAGCAGACTATAGTAAACTTTCTGATGAAGAATTACGAAAGAAAATTAATCGTCTTAACATGGAAAGAAGTTATGGTGAATTGACTGGAGATACAAAAAGAGTTAGAAATGGCCAGGATTGGACAAGAGAGATCTTACAAACAACCGGGGCAGTAGCTGGTGTCGCAGCAACGATCGCTCTTACCATAAAAACCATGAACGAAATTAAATTAGAAAAGGGTAAGGGTAAATAATATGACAAAAACATATTTAGTCCATCACGGCATTAAAGGTCAAAGATGGGGCGTCAGACGTTTTCAAAACGAAGACGGTTCTCTAACCCCTGCTGGTCGAAAAAGATACGATATTAATGATGATGGCACTGTAAGTTTAAAAGACAAATACAGAAAAGGCCAGAACATTAGAGGTATTGCCAAAGCAGGTATTGGTACTGCATTAGTTACAAAAGGTGTAACAACTATCGTCAAAGGTAAGAAAAGTAAAGTAAATTTTAGTTCAGCAGATGGTAAAAAAATGTTGAACAGAGCAGTCTTATCTACGCTTATAGGCGCAGTTGTTGTATCGTCAAGTGTTACCAATTTCGTAAACGCAAATAAGAATAGAACATTCAATTCAACCGGTATGGGTGGAACACCAGAAGCTTTTAGAGGAAATCCTAAAACTAGAAAGCAAGTAATCGCTTATCAAAACAGAAGTAAAAATAAGAAGTAGCGTGACTAACTATGGCATTATCTAATACAGCAACGCCTAAATATTATGGTGAATTTAGAGAAGCCGTACTTAGAGGTGATATACCTGTATGTAGGGAAATCTCTATGGAAATGAATAGAATTGATGACTTAATTGCAAATCCAGGTATATACTACGATGATTTGGCAATAAATGGATTCATTGAGTATTGTGAAAAAGAATTGACACTAACCGACGGATCCGATTTAAAAATGTTAGACTCATTTAAATTATGGGCTGAACAAATATTTGGTTGGTATTACTTCGTTGAAAGAAGTGTATATGTAAAAGGCGAAAACGATAAGCACGGTCACTATGAAAAGAAAATGATTAAAAAAAGACTGATTAATAAACAGTATTTAATAGTATCAAGAGGTGCTGCCAAATCAATGTATGGTTCGGTAATACAAAATTACTTCTTAAATATTGATCCGACCACCACTTATCAAATAACTACCGCTCCAACCATGAAACAGGCTGATGAAGTTATGTCACCTATAAAAACTTCAATAATTAGATCAAAAGGGCCGTTGTTTAAATTCCTTACAGAGGGATCTTTACAAAATACAACGGGATCAAAAGCAAATAGGGTTAAGTTAGCATCAACTAAAAAGGGAATCGAAAATTTTCTAACTGGATCTATCTTAGAAATAAGACCAATGAGAATNNGATGTCAGAGAAGATGTTGTTGGTGCAATTGAACAGGGTGCTTCTAAGGTTGACGACTATTTAATTATAGCAATGTCATCCGAAGGTACAGTTCGTAATGGTTCCGGTGATACAATCAAAATGGAATTATTAGACATCTTAAAAGGTGAGTATATAAACCCACATGTTTCCATTTGGTATTATCGTTTAGATAACATCGAAGAAGTTGGGAATCCAGACATGTGGATTAAGGCAAATCCAAACCTTGGAAAAACAGTTTCATATGAAACTTATCAATTAGATGTTGAAAGAGCTGAAAAAGCCCCAGCAGTTAGAAATGACATTTTAGCAAAAAGATTTGGAATACCTATGGAGGGTTTCACTTATTATTTTACATATGAGGAAACACTACCACATTCTAAAAAAGATTTTTGGGGTATGCCTTGCGCTCTTGGCGTGGACTTATCTCAAGGAGATGACTTCTGTGCCTTTACATTCTTATTCCCATTACCAAATGGCGAATTCGGTATAAAAACAAGAAGTTATATTAGTGAATTTACACTTCAGAAATTACCAACAGCAATGCGTTTCAAATATGACGAATTTTTAAGAGAAGGTTCGTTAATGGTAATGGAAGGAACCATATTAGACATGATGGCGGTCTATGAGGATGTCGATAACCACATTAATAATGCAAATTATGATGTTAGATGTCTTGGATTTGACCCATATAATGCAAAGGAATTTGTTGAAAGATGGCAAGCAGAAAATGGTCCATATGGTATAGTAAAAGTTATACAAGGTGCAAAAACAGAATCAGTCCCGCTTGGTGAATTAAAGAAATTGGCCGAGGAAAGACGATTATTGTTTGATGAAGATCTTATGACGTTCGCTATGGGTAACTCAATTACTTTGGAAGATACCAACGGTAATAGAAAACTCTATAAAAAACGACATGAAGCAAAAATTGACAATGTTGCGGCTATGATGGACGCTTTCATTGCATATAAACATAATAAGGAGGCGTTCGAATAATATGACAAAAACATATTTAGTCCATCACGGTATTAAAGGACAACGCTGGGGAATACGGCGTTATCAAAACGAAGACGGTACCCTAACTCCTGCTGGAATTCGACGTTACCAAAGACTCGATGAGAAATGGGTAAAGAAAAAATCCGACAAGGTTTATAAAACAGCCTTAAAAGAGTCGAAACCAGAAATGAAAGAATATGTTAAAGAATTAGAAAAGACTCCTGCTGGGAAAAGAACCCTAATCAACATGTATAACAGAAGATTAGCAGAAGTAATGCGAACAAAAACCTCTGGAATTCGTTCACCATCTGGAAAAGTTGTTGAATGGGTTGCCAAAAGGGGTGATGTTGGTGTTCATATGGCTCTTGCCGATCAAGGCTATGATATCAATCAATTAAAAAATGGTGTTTGGTCAAACGGTAGGGTAGCCTA
>DITO01000047.1:4983-9912 GCA_002422065.1 Erysipelotrichaceae bacterium UBA6182
TCAACAATTCAAATAAAACATGTTGTAATGGATAGTGAGGAAAGATTTCTCAAAGTAAAAGACTCTAGTCTAAACACATGTTTGACAGTAGAAGCAAATAAAGATCAACAATCAAGAGCCTTTATACAAGACATAGTTATGTCATTGTTCGATGAAGGTGCCGTCGCAATTATACCAATAGATACTAGTGTAAATATTAATAAAGACGGATCGTTCGACATATATAGTATGCGAACTGGAAAAATATTACAGTGGTTTCCAGACCACATTCAGGTAGAAGTATACAATGATCGAAAAGGTATACGAGAAAATCTGATATTACCAAAAAGTTCAGTTGCAATTATTGAAAACCCTCATTATGCAGTTATGAATGAGAAAAACTCAATCTTGCAAAGACTTATAATGAAATTGAATATACTAGACGTAATAGACAAACAATCTGGGTCTGGTAAATTAGATTTAATTATTCAATTGCCTTACGTGATAAAAACGGATGCAAGACGTGCTCAAGCGGATCAAAGACGCAAGGACATGGAAGACCAATTGGCGAGTTCTAAGTATGGGGTGGCTTATACTGATGGAACCGAAAAGATAACACAACTTAATCGTTCAGTAGAAAACAATCTATTGAAACAAATTGAATACCTAACGAGTATGCTATACGGCCAGTTAGGAATCAATGAGGCCATTCTAGATGGATCTGCTAATGAAGAAGTTATGTTAAATTACATGAACCGCACAATTGAACCGATTTTAGCTGCTATAACCCTTGAATTTAGTAGAAAGTTTTTAACAAAAACTGCAAGAACTCAAGGACAATCTGTTAGATACTTCAACGATCCTTTCAGATTAGTAACTGTAGCGAAATTAGCTGAAATTGCCGATAAATTCACAAGGAATGAAATAATGACTTCCAATGAGATGCGACAAATTATAGGATTTAAACCTATCAATGATCCAAGAGCTGATGAACTTAGAAATAAGAATCTAAATGCAAAAGATCAAGAACCAGTTGTTGTGAAATCGGAAGTTGTTAAAGAAGACCCGATAAAATCGGAAGCTAAGGATGGAGAAAATCAAAATGGATAAAAAATGGGACTTTAAAGGTTGGGCCACTAGACATAATGTCAAATGTGGCGATGGTCGTACCATCAAAGAGGGTGCGTTCAAAGAAAACCACAATCAAACAGTTCCTTTGGTTTGGAACCATAACCATACCGATGCCGATAACGTATTAGGTCATGCTTTGTTGGAGTATAGAAAAGAGGGTGTATATACATATGGCAAGTTTAATGAAACAAGTCAAGGTAAAAATGCCAAAGAGTTAGTTCGTAATGGAGACATTACAGCACTATCAATCTATGCCAACAAACTTAAACAAGAAAAAGGCGATGTTCTACATGGAAACATTAGAGAAGTCAGTCTTGTTTTAGCGGGAGCAAATCCTGGGGCTTATATCGAAACAGTGTTGGTTCATGGTGAAGGTAAAGAATCCGAAGAAGCTATTATTTGGAACAATGCCGATCTGGAATTATCTCACTCCGAAGATGATGATAAGACTTTAAAAGCTTATAAAATTGAAATCATCGGTCAAGACGGTAAAACACCATCCACAGTTTATTACGAGGCAGAATCAGAAGAAGATGCCATGACTAAAGTAATGGATGGAGCGGATGTTCCGAAAGAAAATGTTAAAAGTATTAAAGAAAT
Source organism: Erysipelotrichaceae bacterium UBA6182 (assembly GCA_002422065.1). Classification (GTDB taxonomy): domain Bacteria; phylum Bacillota_I; class Bacilli_A; order Erysipelotrichales; family Erysipelotrichaceae; genus UBA6182. The sequence continues at coordinate 6,694 of DITO01000047.1, forward strand.
CGACAAAAAGGACATTCCAGAGAAAAAGCCAGTCGATGAAGTCAATCACAAGGACCCAAAAGATCCTGAAGATAAGAAAGACGAATTAAATCACTCCAAGGAGGAAGAAAAAAAGATGGAAAAAACGAAAGAACAATTGGCGGCTGAAGAAGCACTAAAGCATGCCGAAAAGACCGTTGAAGAAGTATTCAACACATTAAATGAAGAACAAAAATTAGCAGTGTATGCATTAATAGGTGCAGCACTAGAAGAAAGCGATGGAGGAAAAGAAGAAATGAAACAAAATTTATTTGACAAAGAAACAGATGTTAAGGAAGAAGATGTCCTTACACACGCGGAATTCCAAGCAGCACTTGAAGATGCTAAAAAGGGTGGTTCTCTAAGAGATGCTTTCCTTGCACATGGTATCGAAAATATTGACACGTTATTCCCAGAAGTACAAAGTTTAAACAGAACTCCTGAATTAATTTCAAGAGATATGGAATGGGTTGCAACAGTTATGGCTGGAGTATCCAAATCACCTTTCTCAAGAGTTAAATCAACAGCTGCAAACATTACTGCAGATGAAGCAAGAGCAAAAGGTTACGTTAAGGGTAACCAAAAGGTTGAAGAAGTTATTGCTGCTTTAAAGAGAACAACCACTCCACAAACAGTTTATAAGTTCCAAAAACTTGATAGAGACGACGTAATCGACATTACTGATTTCGACGTAGTTGTATTCATTAAATCAGAAATGCGCGTAATGCTTAATGAAGAATTAGCAAGAGCATTCTTAATTGGTGATGGTAGATCAAATGACAGCGATGACAAGATCGATCCATTACACATTAGACCAATCTATGGTGACAATGCTGTTTACACAGTATCAAGAGTATTAACTCCTGCTGCAAATGCAACAGCTGCACAAAAAGCTAAAGCATTCATCCAAGACATCGTTCGTTCAAGAAAGCTTTATAAAGGTTCTGGTAACCCATCATTATTCACAACTGAAGATCAATTAGTTGAAATGTTATTACTTGAAGATACAAACGGAAGAGTAATCTACGAAACAATCGACAAGTTAAAGACTGCTCTACGTGTAAAAGACATCATCACAGTTCCAGTAATGGAAGGTGTCAATAGAGTCGTTGCAGATGATCAATTCGACTTACTTGGTATCCTTGTAAATCTTACTGACTATAATGTTGGTGCAGATAAGGGCGGTCAAGTATCAATGTTTGAAGACTTTGATTTAAACTTCAACAAACATGAATACCTAATCGAAACTCGTTGTTCAGGCGCATTGAAGAAACCTTACAGTGCAATCGTATACGAATCTAAAGGCTCAGTAGTTCAAGGCTAAAGATAGTTTAGGTAAACTTCAAAATGGGAAAATATAATGGGTTTATAGGGTATGGTGTAACATCCGAAAAAAAACCCGGTGTCCATCGAACCATCATAACAGAACGCGAGGTTTTCGGAGATTCTATTATTAATAATAAAAAATCTGAAAATCCTGGCCAAGTAAATGACAACATGGTTGTTAATAAACAAATAAGTTTCTTAGCTGACCCGTATGCCCTGCATAATTTTCATCTCATTAAATATGCCACATACTTGGGGACTAAATGGAAGGTTGTATCCGTTTCCGAACAGTTCCCAAGATTGGTATTGACCCTAGGGGGTGTGTATAATGATGAATGATGGCAGGCTTAAACTGCATGCGGATTTACTTCAAATCCTAGGATCTAACAACGTCTATTTTCAGCCCCCTGAGTCAACTAAAATTACATACCCAGCGATTATATACTCAAGATCGGACATAGAAAAAACTCATGCAGCCGACAACGTATATGGTCAAAATATTAAATACAAAGTTACTGTTGTGGATCATGATCCAGATAGTGAAATAGTAGAGAGATTGTTGGCTTTTAAATTTGCAGTGTTCGATAGACACTTTGTAGTCAATGGATTAAACCACGATCAATTTACAGTTAGTTACATAAAATAATAAAATACAAAGGAGAATAACAATATGCCTAAATTAGTTTGGGATAAATCAGGAGAAAGATTCTGGGAAACAGGCGTTTCCAAGGGTGTCTTATTTCCTATGTCAGCTGTTCAAGGAGTATATGGTAATGGTGTTGTTTGGAACGGTCTAGTAAACGTTACTCAAAGTCCAACAGGCGCTGAACCATCTGCTATTTACGCGGATAATATTAAATATTTAAATCTAATGTCTGTAGAGGAATTAGAAGCATCAATCGAAGCATATACTTATCCAGACGAGTTTGCCGAATGTGATGGATCAGCAGTTGCTGCTCAAGGTCTAAAAGTCGGTCAACAACCACGTAAGATGTTTGCTCTTGCATATCAATCTAAGATTGGTAACGATGTTAATCCAGATTTGGGTTACAAGATTCATATCATTTATGGATGTTTAGCCGGCCCAAGTGAAAAATCACACGACACAGTTAATGATAGCCCAGAAGCTATGACATTCAGTTGGGATGTAACAACTACTCCAGTCGAATTAGTAGGTTTCAAACCAACAGCATCTTTGGAAATCGACTCAACTAAAACTGTTGAGGCTAATCTTGCAGCATTAGAAGCAATTCTATACGGTACAACCGAAGCTGAAGCTAGACTTCCATTTCCAGATGAAATCATGACAATCCTTGGTGCAGTTGCTCAAGGTTAATCGGATTAATAATTAAAAGTATAAACTAAAGTATAAATTAAATTGGGGCTGTGACATTGTTTGCAGTCCCTTTTAATTTTTTTAAAACAAAACCAAAAATAAAAGGAGAAATTAGAAAATGTTAGTAAAAAAAGTGAAGTATGTTGATTATAAAAATCAACCAAGAGAAGAAGAATTATATTTTAACTTGTCAAAGGCTGAAATTGCAGAAATGGAATTAAGTCATAAGGGTGGTTTGTCTGCAAAGATTAATCGTATTGTAGCAACAGAAGATGGTGAAGAAATCATTAAGTTATTTAAAGAATTAATTATCAAATCATACGGTATTGTATCAGATGATGGTAAGAGATTCATTAAAAATGACCAACTAAGAGAAGAATTTCTTCAAACAGAAGCGTATTCCGAATTATTTATGGAATTAGCTAGTGATGCAGATGCTGCATCTGCATTCGTAAATGGAATTATACCTCAAGTAGAAAACAAAAAATAATAAAATAAATCATTAAAAGGAGAAAAGGAATGCTTACAATAACTATTCC
>DITO01000232.1 GCA_002422065.1 Erysipelotrichaceae bacterium UBA6182
GATCATTAAGTTCTTGAGCAAACAATTCTGCACCACGTCTTGAAAGTGATGTTGGATGATCTACATATGAGATTCGCTCAATAATATTATTAGCATCCATATCCACTGTATCGACGCCAACTTCATCAGAAATCATGGAATTAAATACTGAATCTGGATGTACATAATGAACTTCCACGACTCCATTACCCGATAAATCAATACCTTGGCGTATGGCTAGTCCAAAACGTGGAATAACATAGACATCTTCATCATCACTAAAGTCTGGCATATCGTATTGGGTTTCTTCAAAAGGTGCTAATTGTGCTATATAGCTCTTAGCATGGTAGTTGGATGTAAACAAATCGAATGACATTAATCTCATTCCATTAGAGAATACAAAGTAGAAGATTAATCCTAATCCAATAATTGAAATAAAGGCAGACATGATGGTGACAGTTTGAAGCAAGCGATCACTCAATCTTCTTTGTTTACGCATCGAGTCGACCTACCTTTCTTTTCACAAAATTAAGCGAAGCATTGGTTAGTAAAATAACGATCATCAGGAGAATTCCAAGGGTAAAGCGAATATTATAATCTATTCCTACGGTTTCTTTTAAACCTTGTAGGAGTGTTGACGTAATTGTGGATGTTGTTTCAAATAAACCAAAAGATGGTCCACTACGAGCATTCCCACTCACAAGGGCAACTGCAGTGGCTTCACCAAGTGAGCGACCAACCGCAAGGATTGCTCCTGAGAAGATACCAGATTTAGCAGCAAGTAATACAATCTTAAAGTTTGTTTGTGTCGGTGTTGCTCCAAGTGCTAAAGCAGCTTGTGATAATGACTCATCAACTTGACGAATCGATACTTCCGCAACCGCAGTAATGGTAGGAATACTCATTAACGCAAGTACAAACACGGTACCAATAACACTATATCCCCCAGCAGAATTGAACCCTAAAGAGCGAGCAACATTATAAATAATCGGAAGGAATAAACCTACTCCCACTAATCCAAAGACAATGGAAGGAACAGAAGCAAGCAACTCAATAATTGTGCGTAAAGTTGCCGCAACCGGTCTTGGTGCAATACGAGCAATATACAATGCTGTTAATACACCCACTGGAAATGAAAATAGTACAGTTAAGAACGCAATATATAGCGTATTAATAATAAGAAATCCAGCACCATAGAGGGTTGAAACGAAATAATCCCCTCTAAGCCATACTGTATCTGTTAAGAAACGCCAAAGGTTAACACTACCTAAACCACGATTATTTGTGATTAATGGAAGTATTCCTTGTGCAGTGATAAACACTGCAATCATGACAATAAAACTACTTGCGAGTAATGCAAGAATCATCAATAATGTCGATACGATGGTATCGCTGCGACTTAATGTCGTCTTAGTTTTTGTTCTTTTTTTCATACAATCTCCTAAGGATGAAAAGGCTCTAGTGATAGAGCCTTAATTGGTTTCTGAATGTTAAGCAATTATTATTCGTAGAAGTCGCCCCATACTGTTGATGTACCATTGTAAATTGCAGCAAGTTGAGCATCAGTTAAATTGTCAACTGGATTGTCTTTGTGACCAATCGCAACGATTGCATCCCAAGCCATTTGCATACGTGCAGCTTCAGGACCAGCTAGTTCTTCATCACGGAAGAAACGTGAGGAGTAACCGATGTGTTTGTAAGCAACACCATCTTTTTGGTCTCCTTGAGTACGCTTCCAACCATCAGATGATCCAGTATGATCATTTTCTGTTTGAACGTTTCCACAAGCTGGAGAGAATGCTTTAGATAATGCTTCTGCAATTTTTTGAACTGAATCAGATCCACCAAATTTTAATGTAACTGCTGAATTATCAAGAGCACATACTGGGTGATCAGCAACTAAAGTTGACCATGATCCAGTACCATTTGTAGATACTGCACCAGCATTCGCAATAACGTCTGCACCATCATTAGATGCAAGGAATGCCATGAAAGCTAATGTAAGTTGGTATTCTGTATCATTAACATAATCGCCATCAACACGACGCATTAACACGAATGGACGTTTTAATCCATAAGTATCATTAAGAACGTTTGCTTCTGTTGCTTCAACACCATTGAACTTAAATGGTTTGATTGTATTGTTTACTGAAGATAAAGATACATAACCAATCCCTGCTTTATCAGTAGCCATTGCTGACATGATTGCGTTGTTATCAGCAGTAATGAAACCAGCAACTAAGACTGAATCGTTTGCTGCAGCATCTGCAAATCCAATACCACGCATGAATCCATCACGTGTTCCTGAAGATGTGTCACGTGTATAGACGTTAATCTTTTCTGTTTTAAATGTATCAACTGGTTCTTCTGGTGTGCTTGGTGCACATGCAGCTAATGCAAGCATTGAACCAATTGCAAATATCATACTTAACTTTTTCAATTGTAAAATCCTCCTTGATTTCAAAGGCATTATATATGATGATTATTAAATTTTTGTGGTAGAAATGTTAAGAGAGTGTTAACTAAAAAACACTTCTATTGAAGTGTTATTAGCTTAAGTAAGTTATGATCTAATTTACAATCAATAAACCAATCATTAAAAAATCATGTTGATTAACGAATGATTGCTGTTATCGCAAGATCAATGATATTTTTTAGTATATTCGGATAGAAACCAATCCCAATGTTAATAATAAGAAAACAAACTAATGAGAACTTCATAGTTATTGGAAGTTTGTCTCTTTTCATATCTTTATCATGGTTTTTATTTTCTTTTAA
>DITO01000049.1:0-2944 GCA_002422065.1 Erysipelotrichaceae bacterium UBA6182
TTATGCTTGTGGATGGTGGCATTCACCAAGTGAATGTATTAAACAAACTATTAAAGGAGTTAAGTCTATCAGTTGCGGTCGCTGGTCTTGTAAAGGATCACAAGCATCAAACAAGTGAATTGATGCGCTCAAATGGAGAGAAGGTACCTTTATTAGCATTAGATCCTTTAACTTTACTGTGTGTTCAACTCCAAGATGAAGTGCATCGTTTTGCGATTAGTTTTCATCAAAAGTTACGCTCACAAGCACAGGTTCATTCCTCACTTAAAGATATTGCAGGCTTAGGAGATAAACGTATTCAATCTTTGATGAAGAAGTTTAAGAATATTTCAAGTATTAAATCTGCTTCCGTAGAGGATTTATCGAGTGTTGTTCCTCTTAGTGTTGCTGAAAATATCGTGTCGTATTTTAAAGGAGAATCAGATGAGTAATCGTATTGGAATTTTTGATTCAGGAATCGGTGGTTATACCATATACAAAGCATGTGTTGAAAAGTATCCACATCATGCTTTTGCTTTGCTAGCGGATCAACTTCATTTACCATATGGTGACAAAAGTAAAGATGAACTACTAGAAATCCTTGATAGCATGATGAATGGGTTTCGTTCTCTTGATATCCATGTTGTTCTTATCGCATGTAATACCATGAGTAGTTTACTCACAGAGGACATCCGTACTAAGTATCATGATTTAACACTCATTAGTATTATTGAACCTACATTATCACTAGTCGAGTCTTCCTTAGATGTACTGATCTTAGCCACTCAAGCGACACTTTCTTCAAATATTTACCAAAGGGAACTTAAAAAGAAGAACCCATATCGTGACATTATCGAGGTATGGGGAAGAAATCTTGCGAAACTTATTGAACAAGGGGATGAAGCATCAATTATTGACTTTGTCGATGCTTATATTGCTCCTCATCATGTATCTCAAATACTTCTCGCATGCACTCATTACCCACTCATAGCCGATCATATTAGGAAAGTGAGTGATGCTACATTAATTGATTCAATCAATGTTTTAAGTGACTGTGCAAAGGATTATCCACCATCAAGTGAATCTTCTATTATCATAGCAACAGCTCAACCTGAAGGATTTCAATCCAAGATTAAACGTCTATTTAATGATGATGTGGAGGTTCATAGCCTATGAAAATCATTATTACTTCAGATGTGCATGGGCACATGGATCGATTAAAACGAATAGCACTTCTTCATCAAGATGCAGATTTCTTCCTTGATGCTGGAGATAGTGAAGGAAATGAAGCTTCAATTAAGCCATTTATTAGTGTGGAAGGGAATAATGATTATTTCCAATCATTTCCAAAGACACGTGTTATTGATTGTGGGGAGATAAAAATATACATGACTCATTCTCATGAGTTCTTCAGTTCACAACGTGAAGAGGGACTTGTGAAGAAAGCGATACGCTTAGGATGTCAAATAGTGGTGTATGGACATACTCATGTACCTCTTGTGAAAGAAATTCGAGGAGTCACACTCATTTGTCCAGGATCACTTTACTACAATCGAGATCGGACACCGATTGGATATGTTGTTTTAAATATTGAAAATCAGAATATGAATATCCAACATATTCCTTATGTAAAACCATAAACAGAACTCACGAGTTCTGTTTGTTTAATTATATAAGTACAACTTAAGTTTTATTTAAAATATTACAATGCTTTAACACACAATTCATAGTGTTATGAAGATTTTCAATTAAACTTAGACTGATGAAGCACCTTGAAAGGATGATATCCCTTGAGTAAGAAAAGTATGCTTTTAAACATCCTTGAGAATGATGCAATGACTACGGTATATCAACCGATTGTGTCGCTTAAAAATGGAGAAGTATTTGCTTATGAAGCATTAAGTCGACATACATTAGTTCAAGGTGATTTAGCGATTGATGAGTTGTTTAAGATTGCACGTCGTAATAATTTATTATGGGAATTAGAGAAACTGTGTCGTAGTAAAGCACTTCATAATGCCATTGATTGTTTAAAAGGAAAAAACCTATTCTTAAATGTTGATGCGGGCACTATTCGCTCTCCTCAGTTTAGATCTGGATTTACCTCAGAAATCCTTCAACAATTCAACATTCAACCAGAACAAATTGTCATTGAACTTACGGAGCAAAGTGCAATCAAAGACCTTACAGGATTCATTGATATTGTGAGTCATTATCAGTCTCAAGGATTCAAAATTGCCATTGATGATTTTGGTAGTGGCTATTCTGGGTTAGATCGAGTGTGTACACTTTCTCCAATGTATCTAAAACTTGATATGAATCTTGTGCGTAACATTCATAAAGAACCAGTAAAGAAATCAGCGGTAAGTTCTACTGTTGAATTTTGTCGTCAATCAAATATTAAAGTGATTGCGGAAGGAATAGAAAATGAAGAAGAATTATCAACACTCATTAGTCTCAATGTTGATTATGGGCAAGGATATTACTTAGGTCGACCACAGCATTCATTTCAAGATTTAAGTGATGATTTGAAAGAAAAGATTAAGAACCGCTATGATCGTACATTACTTCGATATCGTCCAACTGTCTTTGGTCGTATTTCAGAGTTAGGTTCACCAGGCTTAACTTTTAATGTGAATGAAGCTTCATTAGTCCTATATGAACTCTTAAAGAAATCTCCAGAGATTACTGAAGTCGTCGTTGTAGATAATGACAATAGTGTGTGTGGATTAATCACACGTCAACAACTATTTGAGAAATATAGTGGCATGTATGGATATAATTTGAGTCGTAAGATTAATGTAGGAACTTTAATGAATCTAAATAGTTTAGTTGTTGATGAACAAGTGACGATAGATCAAGTGGCAGAATTAGCAATGCAACGTGAAACCGATCATGTCTATGATGCGGTTATTATTACTCGTGAGAATAGGTACTTAAGTACAGTTTCGGTAAAAGATATTCT
>DITO01000049.1:2967-3490 GCA_002422065.1 Erysipelotrichaceae bacterium UBA6182
TATTTTGATCTAGATTCATTTAAAGCATACAATGATGCGTATGGATTTACGAATGGAGATTTAATGTTGAAAGCATTAGCTGAGACACTAAAGAAACATGCTCCTGAAGATGCTTTTGTAGGACATATTGGTGGAGACGATTTTGTAATGGTGGCTCATGAGTATCATCTTTATGATCTTTGTGAAAGTATTGTTCGTGACTTTACAGATTCAATTCAACCGCTTTATTCTTTTAGTGATTGGACACAAGGTTATATTGTTTCTAAAGATCGTAGTGGTTTTCCAAGTAATTCACCGATCGCTACCTTATCTATCGCTGTCTTAACAAATAAAACTAAACAATATGATACTCTCGATGAAGTTGGTTTAGAAATTGCATCAATTAAGAAAAAGTGTAAGCAAATAGAAGGGCATTCATGCATTATTCAGTAAAAAAGACACAATTATGTGTCTCAGACTGTCGACAAAGTTGTCGATGGTCTTTTTTTATATTCATCGATAAAGTCAGTCGTGATAAAATAGT
>DITO01000261.1 GCA_002422065.1 Erysipelotrichaceae bacterium UBA6182
TCCCCAACAATGTGAAAGTGAATGTCGGTGTCGTTTTTAAATTGATATGCGGCTTGAACGATGAATTCGACATTCTGAGCGGGGCCAATATTTCCTGCGAAGACAAGATCAAAGGTTTCATTTTGAATAGGTGTTATATTATATAGATTTTCTGCATAAGCTGGCCAATAGTTCAAGCCTTTACCTTCATCGATTTTTAAAATCTTTGCAAAGTAATCTTTGAATGACTTAGAACTTAGTGTGATTCGATCTGCTTGTTTGTATATCCATTTGCTAAAGTGAAATAAAGTTTTATACAAGATTGAATTTGATGAAATTGGACCTGTTGTGACACTGATCGGCCACTGATCCAAACAATGGATCACCAATGGGATTCGTTGCTTATATTTCACGACAATTGCGGGTAGCACCATTGAGATTGGGCTGGTTTGAAAAGAGAAGATGACATCAAATTTTTCTCTTAAGAAGAATGCTTTAAGGCTTGCGTTGATTCCGAAGCTGACATAGTTCAAAGCCATGTTAAAAAGACTTGTTTTACGCGCAAAGATTGAAGTCCGAATAATATGAACACCATTGATGATTTCATTACGTTTTTTTTGATTACGATAATCATCAGGGATGATACCAGAAGGATAATTAGGTAAGCCTGTTAGAACTGTAACCTGATGTCCCATCTTAACGAAACTAAAAGCGATATCATTGATACGAAAGGTTTCGGGATAGAAATGTTGAGATACAATCAGAATATTCATTGAACTCACTTTTTAAAGAAAGCATGAATGCTTTCACACACTTTATCGACTTCCGCATCACTCAATGCATAGTAAAGTGGCAATCGTAAAATACGAGAACTTTCAATCGTTGTATGTCTGTCTTCACCGTGAAAGCGACCATGATTGCGTCCAGCCTTTGAACTGTGAAGTGGAATATAATGAAATACAGCTTGAATATCATGATTTTTAAGATGATCAATTAATTGTTTTCGTTCAATTTCATCTTTCGTTTTAATAAAAAAGATGTGTGCATTGTGTTGACAGGTACTTGGAACAGAAGGTAAATCAATGACGGAACTCAACCCCTTTAGATTCTGATAATAACGATTCCATATTTGTAATCGTCTTTCATTGACCTGTGTTGCGTATTCGAGTTGACCAAATAAATAGCTTGCGCTCAATTCACTTGGCATATATGAAGAACCCAAACGAACCCAAGAATAGGCGCTTACTTTACCTTTAAGGAAGCCTTGGCGATCGGTTCCACTGTCTTTGAGATTATCTGCTTCATCATTATGAATTGGATTCTTAATCAATAAAGCGCCGCCTTCACCCATGGTATAGTTTTTCGTTTCATGAAAACTAAATGTACCAAAATCACCAATGGTACCTAAGGCTTTACCTTTGTAGTTTGCTAGGAATGCTTGAGCTGCATCTTCAATGACCATAAGGTTGTGACGTTGAGCAATATCCATGATGGTATCCATCTCACACGCTACTCCTGCGTAATGCATGACCATGATTGCCTTTGTTTTATCTGTGATTGCAGCTTCAATCAAACGTTCATCAATGTTCATCGTATCGGGGTGGATATCCACAAAGACAAGATTGACGCCTTCTTTTGCCAGGGAGGAAGCGGTCGTTGGGAAAGTATAAGAGGGGAGAATGACTTCATCTCCTAGTTTGAACTCACAGAGAATAGCCGCCATATCTAAGGCAGTGGAACAGGAAGTCGTTAAAATCGCCTTCTGTGCTTGAAAGCGATCTTCCATCCATGAACAACAACGTTTCGTGAAATCACCATCACCACCAATCCGATTGCTTGCAATGGCTTCAAGCACGTAGTTTTGTTCATGTCCAATATTGAGTGGAACATTAAAGCGAATCATAAGACCTCCTATAAAAAAGATGAATAAATCATCTTAATATTTATTCTTTACAATGTAGTTAGGACGATGTTTGACTTCCATATAGGTTTTTGACATGTACTCTCCCAAAACACCAATGCTTAATAACTGGATGCCACCTAAGAACAGAATGATGACCATCATAGAAGGATAACCCGCGACAGGATCACCAAACAACATAGCTTTGACAAATACATAAATCATATACAAGAACGCCAATACGGAAACCATCAATCCAAATAGAATCGATATTCTTAATGGAACAGTTGTAAAGGCTACAATGCCTTCAATCGCATATTTAAAAAGTTTCCAGAAGCTCCATTTGGTTTCACCAGCAACACGCTCTACATTTTCGAATGGAAGCAACTTTGTTTTAAAACCAACCCAAGCAAAAATCCCTTTGGAAAAACGATGATACTCATTTAACGAAAGTATCGCATCTACCATGGAGCGTTTCATCATCCGATAATCACGTGCTCCATCAACGATGTCCACATCACTGATTCGATTGATCAATTTATAGAAATTACGAGCAAAGAAGCTCCGAATTTTAGGTTCACCTTTACGGTCGACACGATAGGTCGCCACACTATCATAGTCTTCCAATGTCAAGGCGTTCACCATCTCAGGGAGTAAGAAGGGTGGATCTTGAAGATCTGCATCCATGATTACGATATAATCTCCTTTGGCTTCTTGAAGACCAGCAAGAATTGCGGATTCTTTCCCGAAGTTTCGGCTAAAATCAATAATGGTTAGATTCAGTTCTTTTTTAAAATTTAATAGAGTATTTAAGGTTTGATCCTTTGAACCATCGTTAATACAGATATATTCGACTTCTAAATTTGTTTTTAAAGCATGTGACTCTGTTTCAGTAAAAAAATACGGCAAAGATATTTCTTCGTTATAGCATGGGACAATTATTGAAAGTTTCATATCATCGAAATTATAGCATAAAATAAATCTTATCTTAATATGACATATGATATATTGTATGATAGTTAGAGTATCTTTAAGATTCGACAGGGAATCGATCAGATGTTAGAATAACAGGGGAATATATAAAACTATGAAAAAACAGAAAGTATACGGAGTCATACTCATCGGTTTGCTTATTGCCATTGGCCTTGTGATTGGGCTCATCGTATATCAATTTACAAATGGAGATGATGGCAAAGTAATAGTTGATGAGAATCAACAACAACTCTACAAGTTACCAACAAATGCGACAGAGTATCAAACATTACTTTTTGATGAACTTTCGCTGGCATTGAAAACTCCGGAAACGACTAAACCAGAGTTAGCAGGATTGATTGTAAAGAATTTCATTGCAGACTTCTATACTTGGACGAACAAAAAGGGTACTTATGATGTTGGGGGGCTCCAATATGTTTATAGTCCTGAGATTTTAAATATTCATTCCAGTGCAAAGAATCTGTTTTATGTCGACTTGAGTTATTTGATGACTCAATATGATCCTAAGGTTCTACTCGAAGTAGAGTCCGTTAATATTAAGTATGTAGACCCTGAAGCAAATTTCATATATGGGGACACAGAGTTTGAGAGTTACTATGTTGGTGCAGAGTGGACATATGTGGTCAAAGATGGATTCAGTGAAGAAGTATACCAAACGAAGGGATACTTTAGTGTTTTAGTGAGAGATAATGAGTTGGAAATCTATCGCTATTTTGAGGAGTAAATATGAAAATGTTTAATAAATTGAGTATTGATCATCATTGGATTAACATATTACTATCTGTCATATACACAGCACTATCTGGTTTTCTGTTGGTAAATGCTATTCGATATACATCGATAAGCCAGAACTTATTTATCTTAGCCTTTATACTATTGATTCTGATCAACTTGTTTTTAGTTATTTTTGCAGATTGGACAAAAACACATCGAGTGTTTAGATCAGTAGCAACATTTTTTATTGTATTCTTTATCATATTGAATAGTTTAGGGTTGTTCTATGTTTTAAGAATTGGTATGGCTGTTGATAAAGTCATTGTAGATGCTAATAAAGATCAGTATGAAGAAGTAACTACGAGCTTTGTAACATATAATAACGCAAGTATTATTAGTATTGACAATGTTTCAGGAAAGAATTTTGGGCTAGTCGATAATGAAACTTTCCAAGAAGGTCATATCCTGCCTAAAGCTGAACTTGAACGGTTAAAACTAACCGTAAATTTTAAATATTACGAGAATTATAACGACTTACTATTGGGTTTGTTTAATAATGAAGTAGATATTGCATCTTTACCAGAGCAATATTACTCAATGTTCATCATCAATGATGGTTATGAAGAATATCTCGATAAAACGGATTCCATTTATGATTTCACAT
>DITO01000055.1 GCA_002422065.1 Erysipelotrichaceae bacterium UBA6182
TGAATCGGATTTTTGATTAATAAAGCACCGCCTTCGCCCATAGTATAGTTTTTCGTTTCATGAAAACTAAACGTACCAAAATCACCGATGGTTCCTAAGGCTTTACCTTTGTATTTTGCTAGGAATCCTTGAGCTGCATCTTCAATGACCATAAGATTATGTCGTTGAGCAATATCCATGATGGTATCCATCTCACACGCTACACCTGCATAATGCATGACCATGATTGCCTTTGTTTTAGCTGTGATAGCAGCTTCAATCAAACGCTCATCGATGTTCATCGTATCGGGGTGGATGTCCACAAAGACAAGGTTGACACCTTCTTTTGCTAATGAGGATGCGGTCGTTGGGAAAGTATAAGAGGGGAGAATGACTTCATCTCCTGGTTTGAACTCACAGAGAATTGCTGCCATATCCAAAGCTGTGGAACACGAAGTCGTTAAAATTGCCTTCTGTGCATGAAAGCGATCTTCCATCCAAGAACAACAACGTTTCGTGAAATCTCCATCACCACCGATGCGATTGCTTGCGATGGCTTCGAGCACAAAGTTTTGTTCATGTCCTAAGTTGAGTGGAACATTAAAGCGAATCATAAGACCTCCTATAAAAAAGATGAATAAATCATCTTAATATTTATTCTTTACAATGTAGTTCGGACGATGTTTTACTTCCATGTAGGTTTTTGACATGTATTCTCCCAAAACACCAATACTTAGAAGTTGGATGCCACCTAAGAACAGAATGATGACCATCATAGAAGGATAACCCGCAACAGGATCACCAAACAACATGGCTTTGACAAACACATAAATCATATAAAGGAACGCCAATACGGAAACCATTAATCCAAATAAAATCGAAATTCTTAATGGGACCGTCGTGAAAGCGACGATGCCTTCAATCGCATACTTGAAGAGTTTCCAGAAACTCCATTTGGTTTCACCAGCAACACGCTCTACATTTTCAAATGGAAGCAACTTTGTTTTAAAACCAACCCAAGCAAAAATCCCTTTGGAAAAACGATGATACTCATTTAATGAAAGTATCGCATCTACCATGGAGCGTTTCATCATCCGATAATCACGTGCTCCATCAACGATGTCCACATCACTGATTCGATTGATCAATTTATAGAAATTTCGAGCAAAGAAGCTCCGAATTTTAGGTTCACCTTTGCGGTCGACACGATAGGTTGCGACACTGTCATAGCCTTCCAATCTCAAGGCATTCACCATCTCAGGGAGTAAGAAGGGTGGATCTTGGAGATCCGCATCCATGATAACGATGTAATCTCCTTTGGCTTCTTGAAGACCCGCAAGAATTGCGGATTCTTTCCCGAAGTTTCGGCTAAAATCGATAATAGTTAGATTTAGTTCATTTTTAAATTTTAATAAAGTATTTAAGGTTTGATCCTTTGACCCATCGTTAATACAGATATACTCGACGTCTAAGTTTGTTTTTGAAGCATGTGACTGTGTTTCAGTAAAAAAATACGGCAAAGATGTTTCTTCGTTATAGCATGGGACAATTATTGAAAGTTTCATATCATCGAAATTATAGCACAAAATAAATCTTATCTTAATATGACATATGATATATTGTATGATAGTTAGAGTATCTTTATGATTCGACAGGGAATCAATCAGATGTTAGAATTACAGGGGATTATATAAACTATGAAAAAACAGAAAGTATATGGGGTCATACTCATCGGTTTGCTTGTTGCCATTGGACTTGTGATTGGACTTATTGTCTATCAATTTACAAATGGAGATGATGGCAAAGTCATCGTGGATGAGAACCAGCAGCAACTCTATAAGTTACCAACAAATGCGACAGAGTATCAAACATTATTGTTTGATGAACTTTCGCTGGCTTTAAAAACACCTGAAACGACTAAAACAGAGTTAGCAGGCTTGATTGTAAAGAATTTTGTAGCAGACTTTTATACTTGGACAAACAAGAAAGGGACATATGATGTTGGGGGACTTCAATATGTTTATAGTCCTGAGATTTTAAATATTCATTCCAGTGCAAAGAATCTGTTTTATGTCGACTTGAGTTATTTGATGACTCAATATGATCCTAAGGATCTACTCGAAGTAGAGTCCGTAAATATAAAGTATGTTGACCCTGAAGCAAACTTCATGTATGGTGATACAGAATTTGAGAGTTATTATGTAGGTGCAGAGTGGACATATGTGGTCAAAGATGGCTTCAATGAAGAAGTATACCAAACGAAAGGTTATTTTAGTGTTTTAGTGAGAGAGAATGAGTTGGAAATCTATCGCTATTTTGAGGAGTAAATATGAAGAAATTTGGTAAATTAAGTATTGATCATCATTTGATTAACATATTGTTATCCGTCATTTACACGGCTCTATCAGGTTTTCTGTTGGTAAATGCTATTCGATATACATCGATAAGCCAGAACTTATTTATATTAGCCTTTATACTATTGATACTGATCAACTTGTTTTTGGTTATTTTTGCAGATTGGACAAAAACACATCGGGTGTTTAGATCAGTAGCAACATTCTTTATTGCTTTTTTCATCATATTAAATAGTTTAGGACTATTCTATGTTTTAAGGATTGGTATGGCTGTTGATAAAGTTATTGTAGATGCTAATAAAGATCAATATGAGGAAGTCATTACAAGCTTTGTTACATATAATAACTCAAGTATTACTAGTATTGACAATGTTTCAGGGAAGAATTTTGGGCTTGTAGATAATGAATCTTTCCAAGAAGGTCATGTATTACCTAAAGCTGAACTTGAACGGTTAAAACTAACTGTAAATTTTAAATATTACGAGAATTATAACGACTTGTTACTGGGTTTGTTTAATAATGAAGTTGATATCGCGTCTTTACCAGAGCAATATTACTCAATGTTCATTATCAATGATGGTTATGAAGAATACCTCGATAAGACGGATTCCATTTATGATTTCACAT
>DITO01000010.1 GCA_002422065.1 Erysipelotrichaceae bacterium UBA6182
CCTGCTTCCATATGAAAAATTGGAATCTGTCTACGTTTCGCAGCAATTGCACATAAACAACTATTAGTATCCCCTAAAACGAGAAATGCATCTGGCTTAACCTCTTCAAGAATTGGATCGATTTTTACAAGTATATTGCCAACAGTTTCTATGGGTGTGCCCATTGCTGCATTCAAAAAGAAATCAGGCCTAGGAAGATTTAAATCTTTGAAGAAAACTTCATTTAATTCATAATCATAATTTTGTCCGGTATGAACCAAAATATGTTCAATTGATTCAGATGAATTTAATCTATTTATCACCGCAGATAAGCGAATGATTTCGGGACGAGTCCCAACAACGGTCATTACTTTAAGTTTATTCACTCTTATACCTCCAAATAAAATGTATCAGGATTATTAGGATCGAATGTTTCATTAGCCCACATTACTGTTACCATTTCAGTTTCACCTAAATTTTCAATATTATGAGTATACCCTACTGGAATGTCTATTACTTCAAGTTTTTCCCCATTTACATAATATTCAAGAATCCTATTTTCAAATATATTTCTAAATCGAATAACACCTTTTCCACTAACGACTAGAAACTTTTCATTCTTAGTGTGATGCCAATGATTACCTTTCACTATTCCAGGCTTTGATACATTGATTGAAATCTGTCCACGATCTGATGTCTTAATAAACTCAGTAAAGGACCCTCTTTGATCTACATTCATTGAAAGCTCATATCCAAAACGGTCTGTTGGTAGATAACTCAAATAAGTACTATAGAGTTTCTTAGCAAAAGCATCCGACATGTATGGAACAGATTTATCTTCCCTACTACTCTTGAATGAGTAAATCAAGTTCACTATGTCACTAAGTGACTTGGTATATGTTATAGCAACCTCACAAAATAAACCGGTTCTATTCTCTTTATTCTCTAAAGCGTTGATTAATTCATCAATCACGTCATCGATATATACGAGGTTAACTAATGCATTAGGATCCCGAACCTGAATAGGCAAATCATTCGCGATATTATAACAAAATGTGGCAATTGCACTGTTGTAGTTCGGTCGAGCCCATTTCCCAAAAATATTCGGAAAGCGGTAGATAAGAATGTTGGATCCAGTCTCCTCATGGTATTGAAACAATAAATCCTCACCAGCTCTTTTGCTCTTACCATAGGGATTGTCCAATAATGCTTGAATGGAAGAAGCAATCATAATTGGACATTTATTTCCATATGTTTTTAGTTTTTCAAGTAAAATCGAAGTAAAGCCAAAATTACCTTCCATAAATTCTGTATCATTTTGTGGGCGATTCACACCAGCAAGATGAAATATAAAATCAGTAGAAGGAAGATATGAATCAAGTGTTTCCGGATCAGTCTCTTTATCGTACTCTAAAATATCCAAATACCCACGGTTCTTTAGCTCAACACATAGGTTTTTACCTAAAAATCCATTCGCACCTGTCACAAGAATTCTCATCTTTGATGCCAACTTTCCAATTGTGCTTTAACATAATCAAGTTTAAGCAGTTTTTCTTTTATTTCTTCGATATTTAACCGAATCGTATTATGTGAATTATACTCTTGCTCAGAAGATAATTGCTGATCCCCTTGAACAAAATATTTATCATAATTTAAATCACGTTTATCCGCTGGAACACGATAGAACCCACCTAAATCTTTTGCAACAATATGCTCTTCTTTAGTGAGGAGTGTTTCATATAACTTTTCACCATGTCGTGTCCCAATGATTTTAATTTCGTTTTCGACTCCAAAAAGTTCCTTTAAGGCAATAGCTAAATCGCCAATTGTAGAAGCAGGAGATTTTTGCACCATAATATCACCAGCTTCAGCATTTTTAAAAGCAAAAATCACTAATTCTACCGCTTCCTCCAAGCTCATCAAAAAACGTGTCATGTTTGGATCAGTGACTGTCAATGGCTCACCATTTTTGATTTGATTAATAAACAGAGGTATTACCGAGCCTCTCGAGGCCATTACATTACCATATCGTGTTCCACAAATTAGTGTCTGTTCTGGTGCAATTGTCTTAGATTTCGCAACAAACACCTTTTCCATCATCGCTTTTGAGATTCCCATTGCATTAATCGGATATGCTGCTTTATCTGTTGATAGACAAATCACTTTCTTAACTCCCATTTCAATTGCTGCAGTCAAAACATTATCCGTTCCAATAACATTTGTTTTAACAGCTTCCAGAGGGAAGAATTCACATGAAGGAACTTGCTTCAAAGCTGCTGCATGAAAAATATAATCAACACCATACATCGCATTTTTAACACTTGCTAAATCTCTTACGTCTCCAATATAGAATTTTAATTTTTCATTCTTATATTGCTTACGCATATCATCTTGCTTTTTCTCATCTCTTGAAAAGATACGTATCTCTTTTATATCTGTTTCAATAAATCTTCTCATTACAGCATTACCAAATGATCCAGTTCCACCCGTAATCAATAAAGTCTTATTTCTAAACATATTTGCCCCACCTATTTCTTAATTTCTATTCAATTTTAACACAAATATAATTGTCAGTTCTAGTTTGCTTTTATTTGCTAATAATTGACGAATAACTAGTTTCCAAAATAAAACCGATGCAAATATGTTGATATGTTTGCATCGGTAAATTCTAGCTATTCATTTATTCTTTTAATTTATAAGCATATTTAAAACTCACTACTGAATTATCTTGAACAAACTGAATATCTTTTAAGTCTGAATTTAATTTATAAAAGGAGATACGTTGGTGCAACGGAATCACTGCAACATCCTCAATCAGCAATTTCTCTGCTTCTTTTAAATCATGCCAAATCTCATCGTACGTTTTATCTGAAGTATCTAATAACTGGTCGAATGTTATATTACTATAACTCTGATAAGACATAGAATTACCTTCAGTGAACAAATTAAGTGAACTTGTTGGCCAACTATAATCCAACCCCCAGCCAGTTAAAGCTAAATCAAAGTCATTAGAATAAAGACTATTATAAAAATCATAAGCTGTTAAAACTCTTCTATTGATCGTGACACCGTAGGAACTAAAGAGTTGATTAAGTTGCTCAATAATAGCGACCTCCATCGTAGAACCATTAATTGATATCAAATCAATACTCAAATTATTATCACCCAATCCTATACCTAACTCAATCATTCCTTCACTCAGTAATGTCGCAGCAGTTGAACGATTCATTAGCATATAACCGTTACCGCGATTTGCTTCATACTCTTCCCCATTATACTTAATCTTTTTGCTTGGAATAAAATAATTTGCTGGTTCATTTCCTTCTTTCAAGATCTCTGTTTGCAAATAGTTTTTATCTAAAAACAAAGACATTGCTTGACGTACTTTTAAATTTGAAATAAGGAGATTAGGTATGTAATTACTTGAAGCTTCATCAAAATGTCCAACTTGATTCAACAATAAATAAAAGACTGTAGAGTTCGGTACTCGAATTGAATCAATTTCATATCCAATTTCTGGAACTATTCCTTTGTATATAGAAAGCAAATCAGCGTTCCCTTCCTCAAAAACAGCAAGCCTTTCTTCAAATAAACCGTATTTAACCAAAATATTTACCTGAGGTGTTTTCACTACATTTTTATCCCAGTAATAATCATTCTTTTTCCAAGTATAGGAAACTCCTGGTTCAACATCTGAAACATAAAATGGCCCATTATATAATGTTTTATCAAAACTTGAACCATATTCATCTCCATATTGAACTAAATAATCAGCTGGGATAGGCAAAAAATTCTGTGAAGTTAGCAGCTCCATAAAATATATTTCTTTCTTATTGACATAAATCTTTAAAGTTGAACTGTTTGTTACCTCAAAATCCACAATCCCTGTTGAACTACCTAGGCCATATTCACTTCTTATACGGTCCCAACCAGTTACAAAATCATTAGCAGTTACACTACGAACCTTCTCTCCTAGATGATTTACCCAAAATGAATTTGGGTTTAGGCTAATTATCCATGCGTTTTCTAAGCTGTTAAATGTCCAAGAAGTAGCAACTCCTTTTTCAACATCATATCCACCTGTTCTTGCATTTCGAACTAAACCTTCAATAACGTTCATTCTTGTATAGAAAGTCAAATCATCATAACCATCTAAATTGTCTAAAGAATTCAAATCTGAACTTGCTACCAAGTTAATTGCCTCATATTCATCAGAACTTGGTTGAACCACATCACTGTACTTGCCATACACCTTTGTCGTTCCCGACATCTTATACGCACGTACCCGATAATTGTAAAGCGTGTTCGCGCTCAAGCCGGTATGGCTCGTGCTCAATCCCGTCACACTTCTCAACACCGTGTATGTCGTGCTGCTTCCCTTGCTATAGGACACTTCATAACCACCTGCCCCATTTACCGCTTGCCAGTTCAAGTTCGCACTCGTTCCATTCAAGCTTGCGCTCAATCCTTCCACACTCTTCAAGGCCGTCTTCGCACTCACCACGCTGGATGCACTGCCCAAGATGCCATTCGCCGTCATCGGCACCACTTTGTAATAGTATGTCGTATTGAACTTCAACGCCACGCTCGTGGTGAATTCGCCTTCACTGACACTGCCCACTTTACTGGTCACCGCCGTTGAACTCGTTCCTTGGTACACTTCATACGTTGCCGCCCCTACGACCGCTGTCCAACTCAAGCTCACGCGATCGTAATCCAATTCGCTGACTTGCAGATTTCCCACCGCTGCAGGCACGGGAATCGCATTCACCGTCACCGATGGTGCGCTCCGTAACTCGCCATTCTTCGCCACCAAACTGAAACCATAACTGCGACCCACTTCCAAACCGCCGATGTCCACACTCACCGTGTTCCCATCCGCGATCGTTTCGATTTCACTGCCGTCCATGCTCAGCACATAGCCCGTTGCTCCACTCACCTTCGTCCAACTCACCGTGATCGTATCCTGTGCTTTGCTCACGGCTTTGATCACGGGACTCGACGGTG
Organism: Erysipelotrichaceae bacterium UBA6182; assembly: GCA_002422065.1. Taxonomy (GTDB): domain Bacteria; phylum Bacillota_I; class Bacilli_A; order Erysipelotrichales; family Erysipelotrichaceae; genus UBA6182. The sequence goes on from DITO01000010.1 coordinate 4,987, forward strand.
CCGTCGTTACGCTTGTGATCGCACTGTACTTGCCATACACCTTTGTCGTTCCCGACATCTTATACGCACGTACCCGATAATTGTAAAGCGTGTTCGCGCTCAAGCCGGTATGGCTCGTGCTCAATCCCGTCACACTTCTCAACACCGTGTATGTCGTGCTGCTTCCCTTGCTATAGGACACTTCATAATGAGTAAAATCAGATAATGCATTCCAACTCAAATACACACTTGTCGAAGATGAACTACTACCATTGACAATTATCTCTGAAAGGTTTTGCATGCTCGGTACGATATTCGAGAAAGAATAGTAACTGCCATACCCGAGAGAATTCTCGTCTGCGTGGTAAGCAGCATAATAATATAACTGTGATGTTGATGTTACATTATCAATTAGTTCATTACCATCAAATAAACCTAGATGTACATAGTCTCTGAGGTCTGGATAAATCGACCTAATGATGTTTAAGTTATCATAATTACTCCAGCTTATTTTATTTTCAGTCTCAGACACCTTTGTTACTTGTAAATCAACATCCTCCTGGAAGTATGATGAAAAATCATAATCAACATAATTTTGAATTGAGGTTTGACTTTCACTAGAGTAATAGAATGCCTTTACTCTAAAGGTTACATGTTCAACGTTTTGCATTGAAAATGCATCCAAATATTCAGTATTATTTCCTGAATATATTAGCACTGGTGTTTCGTAGTTTATTGTCCGATAAACCTCATAATGATCAGCGAGATAGATGCCTTCCCAATCTAGTTTGAACTCTCCAAATTTCTTCAAATTTGATAGTAACTTGACTTCCTGATCATTAAATTGGTGATACACCCGAATCGTTTGTGGACAACCAAATTCTTTCATCGTTCCACTATTACGAACTGGATTAATTTTAAAAATATTTACATTGTCGTAGTTAATCTTAAAACTAGGTATAAATCTGTCAGTTATAGATTCACCTAAAAATTCAAATTGATCCTGAGCGTTCAAATAATAAATCGCATAAGCATCAATTGAAACATCTTCAGTCCAACTTATTAGATAATCTCCTTCATTATCAACCGTAATACTTGGATCATTAACATAAAATGAAGATGTAAAAGAATAAGAATTCGTACTATATCTGCCATATTCTCTTAACCAATAGTTAATCTCACCTGTAGTATCATAATATTCCTTATAGCTGTCTATTAATCTAAACACATAATAATATTGTTTATCTGGTTCAGTATCATAATCTGAAAAAATGTAAACTTCTGGATTTGACGTTATCATTGATTTTGTTTTGTTATATGTGATCCCTATAAGCTTGAAATTTATATTATCAATTGAACGATAGACTTCAAACCCTAATCGTGGTGTCATAAAATCATAGTAGTTATTCGCAATATCTATCTCAATCTGAGTTGTATCACTTTCATAAATCTCAACACTTGCATATTCTTCAAAAATCGTATTTTCAACTTTGGCATCACCAAACCCTCCACTTGATGTCAAAGTTTTTTCGATTGTATTCAAACCACTCGTATTGTTAATAACATAATCTCCACCGCGACCAATTGTATACACTTCATTTTGAGGTGTAATCGCGTAGTGATTGTCAGCATAATGACTTGTAATTATTTTATTTACATTATCCAATATGTGCACTGGATGATAATCTAGACCATTTGACCCATTTTGAATCAACATGTTACCAGCACCCCATAGACTGTTATCATTCTTTAAAATAAACGTCAAAGAGTCATCATAATTCGTGATATCTCTTACATTATCAGCAACAATTTTTGGCCTTGAAAGATCTGACTCGTGATCTCTTATGTACGTTGAGTCATCGCCCCACGCCAAAAGGTCCCCATTAATAGTGATTGCAAATGCCGCATTATGACGAGGATATATCTTGCTAACATTATCTAGAATGTTTAATGGTGTATCAATTCTATCAAGAGACCCATTTCCCAAAACATAACTTTGCCCATTACCCCATACAAAGAGCTTATTCGAATTATCAATTGCAAAGTAAGCACTTAAGTCATTCGATGAGAGGACTCTAATGTTACTTAATAACAAATCGGTATAACCATAGTTATATTTATAAACTTCCCCGTTTTTTGTCAAGAAATAATTCTGATCACTTGAGCCAGCCACATCAACAACATTGCTTGCAATAAACGTGTTCTCAGTGCTTTTGATTGTATATAGATTATCATTTGTGTCAATATAAAATAAATCCTCATACTCCTTTGCGAAGACTTTTTTGACATTAGTTGAAAGTAATACTGGATCGTTGCTATAAGACCCAATAAAAGATCCCAATTGTTGTTGATAATCGTTCAAACCTATTCCATATAGCTCATTATTCGTGTTTATCCAATATGTATTGTCTGGTAAGGTTAATACGTCTACTACGTTTGATCCAACTAGTACTGGAGAATTAAGAAACTCCGTTTCTTGATTCCTTTTGCCTTCACTATTAAATAAAGGATTCGTCAATCTAAATAAGTCATTATTAAGCGTAGTATAATAAAGAACTTGATGTTGTAAAGAAAATGCTTCTGGACTTAAATATATGTTCATCACATTTGTGGCTAGTTTTGTTGGGATTCCTTTGTTTATCTCGAAATTACCTGTTCTAGAATCTTTGAAAATTGGCCCCCAAGCCCATAGAACATTATTTTGATCTACCATTAGTGTAATATCCCCATGCACACGAATTTCTTTAACTGGTCCAAGTTCATCATTTGCATTGTAGAATATACGTTCACTTACTGCGTTTACTTCTAAATGAAATCCAAGAATAGTAAATGTTGAGATAATAAACAACATTATTAAAAGTCTCTTGATCATAATTTTCCCCATTTAGCACTTAGCCTTGATCAAACAATTGGATATTAATACTAATCATTAAAATTTAATATGAAAAAGTCAGTAATCAATTTAATGTCTTACCTGACTCTATTCCTGCATACACGATTCACCTCCCCCCAGAAACGTCGAATCGATATTATTTTGTTAGATTTACTATATCATATTTAGTTAATAAATGTATTAACAAATATAAAGACAAAAAATGTGTAAAAACCACATTTTAATTTAGTGATGTTTCTTTTACGGAAATTGCTAGAATTTCTTCCAATAAAATGAGTATTTTTAGCTAATAAAAGCTTTAAGAGGTTTGCATTTAGAGACTTATTTTATCCAATCTGGGCATTGATAATATTATACTACTAATATGATATTGAGCTATTTAAGATGTTAGAATCATCAGTTGCATATCAAAAATCATAGAATCCAAGCATATATGTAAATAAATTTGCTGATTGACACCAAAAATTCTATTGATTTAGAGTTTCTAAATCAATCCATGATCCCATTTCTTGATTTAACCATTCATCTTTGTATTTCCCAAAGCCACTAAGAGAGTAGAATGTCAACTCTCCAAATTTAATTTGACCATTTACATTATACAAATCTACCCTAACATGAATAAATTGCTTAGATAACAATCGACAAATTGCAACCATGTTTTCGAAGTTTTTTGGTTTATTATTTTGAATTTTGCTATCAAATTCATGTCTTATTCTTGCTTTACGAAAATTCCAATCGATATCGTAAAAATTTTGTTTATGTTCCCCAAATCTATTTATATCAAGTTGAATAAGTTTTGGTTCACCATGAAAGCAGAAAAACTTAAAATCCATTGGTTCATTCCCATAATCATCACTTAAATATTCTTCAATTATAATTTGCGGTTTAATCGATTTGTAAGCATAAACTCTTCCAAACCAGAACCAGTTCCTTTTTAACCAAGATTCAATCTTCTTTTTTGCAACCTTCTTATTAAGCTTTGATTTATCTTTACATATAATGTTGGATCCGGAGCCATGTGTGGTTTTAATTACGAAACTATTAGGTAAATCTTCAAAAACAATCTCATCAAATTTCTCGTAAACCCCTAAAAGTTTAACAAGATATTGCTCACCAATTGTATCTTCGATATATTTTCTTACCTGCAATTTATCTACAAAGTCGGTCAAATCCATTTTATTATTCAATTTTAAATATTGTAATTTCTCATTATAGCTTATCGGTTCATTAATATTTAGCTTAAATCCTGTCAAAATTCTATCCATAAATTCCAAATAAACTTGATCTTGCATAAAACTAAAAAACTCAGTTTTAGATAATGAAGTAATTACAAAAACAGTAATTTTATTTACAATTTTTTCAATAGTTTTAAATGCTAACCTATTTATATTCATTATCTTCCTTCTTTAAATAAATTTTATCATTAAAAAACAAGAAACTGGAGAATTCTTAGATGAAACAACACGCTATCCATTTATAATAGGAGAATCTAAGTATCTGTTCGTTGCTTAAAATTAATTATAGTGTAAGGAATGACTTTGGATAGTTTTAGTCACTTAAGGATTATTAAACTCAAGTTGTTAGACTCTGTGTCAAACGTTGAATCTATTTTATGATATTTCATACGCATCTTTTCTTTGAAAAGAAAACTTCTGAGTGGCCCAATCCAAAGCTCACCTTTCATACACAGCTTAGTGGATGAATTTAATTCTCAATATACCAAATTTGTAATTATGCATGAGTTATTTGGAGAACTTCTTAACAAGACTATTATTTTTAGACGAGTTAAACTGTTACGATTGCATAATAATTTCTATACTAGACTAAATTAGTAAGTTAACACAGTGAGCAATAAAAATCATCATTTTCTTAACTAACAACCATTATGTTAGAAAAGCTAGTGATTACTCACTAGCTTAAGCACAAAGTTTTTTAATGATCGTATAAAGTAACTGTCGTTCTAACTAATGGAAGTTCAGTAACATTTATGACATCTGCATCTTTTTTAATGTTAGTTCGAATACCATTTGTATCCTCAACTAATTTAGAATAAATTAGTTCATATTCAGTAGAAGAGAAGTTCAAAAAACGTGAGAAGTCCGTTGGTAAACTTACACCATTACTCGTAATATCTAAATATACAATTTCTCCACCTTTGAAGTGTCCATCATAGAATTCAGATAAAGCATTATATACAGATGATGATAAATTTTTACTCGCAGATGTGATAACACATGTCGAAAGATTTGATTGATCGACATCTACCCCTATTACCTTTCCACCAACTTTCTCAGCACTAGCTATAACGGATAAGTTCGCTCCAGCAGCAACAGTAAATATTACTTCAGTACCATCATTGTACCAAGAAGTGGCCTTTACTTCCCAATCAATATGTTCTGAGAAACTATTCAAGTATTCGAATTTTACATGAACATCAATACCTAATTCATGTGCAGCAAAATCAGCTCCTTGAATAAAACCATAACCAAAACGAACAACCGCTGGTAATTCCATGCCACCCATAAAACCTAATTCTGTATAACCTTCTTTTACCGCTGCATAACCAGCTAAGAAAGCTGCTTGTTCTTCAGCAAAATATATCGAATGAACATTCTTTTCAATACGGATAGAAGAATAGTCTTCGTTATGAGGATCGGAATCTAACATAATAAATCTAATTTCAGTGTAAATATCTTGTGCTTCATAGATTGCAGGAGCTAATAAGTAACTTGGAACAACAATAATCTTCGCACCAGCTTCTACGGCTGTTTTAATCGAGTCTAAATATGATTCAGTCGAGGCAGAGGTTGGTTGATAATACTTATAAGTTAATCCACTATCTTCTGCATAAGCAAGAACACCTTCCCAAGCCTCTTGATTGTAGGCATGATTGTTGACAGTTCCAGAGTCTGTAATCAATGCAATCTCAAACTTTTGTTCAGTTAAGTTGAAATTCAAGTATGATGCAAATGCTCCATACACCTTTGTCGTTCCACT
>DITO01000153.1 GCA_002422065.1 Erysipelotrichaceae bacterium UBA6182
GGTCATCCATCTTAATTGCATTTCCAATTTTCTTTAGTAATCTTTTACTATTTGGTCAATCTACATATTATCCTGGGCCGACAATGGCGAACTTTCCAACTTGGTTCATGGGTATTTATGAAAAACTTAACCCTAAATTACTTGCGACACGCTTTTACTTTAGTGAAGGTAACACAACGGGTATCGTATTATTTGCAATATATCCTGTTTTGATACGTCAGTTTTTTAACTCGGCAAAGAAATGGTTTGTCCTTACTTTGATCATTATCCAAGGTTGGGCGATGCTTATTTTAGCGACTAGAGTTGCCACTTATGGCGCACCTTTGATGATAGCAGTCGTACTTGCCGTTTGGTTATTTTTAGTTTTTCTTAAGAAAGAAAAATTTAATTGGAAAAATCTAGTTATCCTAAGTGCAATATTGTTTATGTTCGTTGCTGCTTTACCATTTACACCTGCTGTCAAGAATTTGGAAGTTGACAATCGAAATAACCAGCTTGTAATAGAAGACGAATATTTACGTCAACAATTTAAAGATAGTTTAGATGACGGTGGTTTGATTCCAGGAACAGCTGAATATAACTATTTTTATCAATACATGTTTGAACAATACTATTGGCTGCTCACAATTTCAGAGGAGTATTACAAGTGGTATTATCCATACATCATCGATCCAAAATTCTATATTGACTTGATATTTGAATATGAATTTTGGGAGCGGCAGAGTGGTCGACAATTCCAGCAAATTTTCTTTGATTATAAATGGGATAAACTAGACGATACACAAAAGCTATTTGGTTTTGGGTATTCACGATTCATGATGGGATCTATATTGCTTGAGCAAGATTTCTTGATGCAGAAGTACACTTTAGGTTATCTAGGAACAATTATTCTCACTTTCCCATGGTTAGGTTTGTTAATCTACATGCTCTATAGTGTATTACGAAATATTAAAAAAGCATGCAACTTTGAGTTAATAGTATATGGTGTTGCTTTTGGGGCCATCTTAGGTGGTGCGTATATGTCCGGTCATGTTTTGGATCAATTTTTTTCAAGTACTTTCCTAGCGTTCTTCGCTGGAGTGATACTATTTAAGTTAAATCAATTGAAGAAAGAAGAATAGCATGTTTCTAAAGCGTAATCTTTCCTTTTTAACACTCAATCTATTTTTTACTTTAGGGTTTCTTATCTTAGCGTATCCACATATACCCCTTGAAGGATTAGCGATGCGTCCTTTTTTGGTGATAATATTCTTGTGTAATGCGTTTCTTTTAATTGTCCCAATGAAACTTAGAAATCTAGTCGTATTTATAATACTAGCTTTAGCCGCCCTTTATTTTGGACTACAAGCTGTGTTCTATCGCGGATTCAATCAATATGGCATGATTAAAACAGCATTATCTGTTGATAAAAGCATGTTCAAGTTTGCAGATAGTGCCTTATCAATGTTGGTTCTTAGTGATGTTCGTTTCTTCACGACTCCTTTTATTGCGTTTTGGTTGGGTATAAGGACGATTAAAGCTCAAAAGATTGAAAATAACATTATACATCAACTATTGATGGTGATACTATTAGGTACATTCTCCTATGTGCATATCCTAGGGTTTCATCGTGAGCTCAATTCGTCACTTAATAATCCAGCAAAGCTTCAAGACTTAGCTGTCATCTATGCGAATATTCCAAACACAAATGTATTTGTGTCACATTTTGGATTGAGTGGATTGATCTATCGTGAATTCGACCCTAAAGTTACAATCATTGAGATACAGCCTGAGATAACCCTTGAACAGCAAATCTCAGACATGTTCGCAAATAATGTGGAGCCAACAGATAATACGATGACGGGTATCTTTAAAGATAAAAATCTTTTATTAATTGAAGCAGAATCGTTAAATAACATTGCAATCGATCCTATACTCACGCCAACTTTATACATGTTGAAATCAGAGGGTATTTTTGTGGAAGGGTATAATTCCCCCCTTCTAGCAGGTTCTACATCAGATACTGAATTTATGGTTAATACGAGTTTATTACCCTCTAACAATGGAAAGATTACTTTCAATGAATATTCTGATGTTGATTTCCCCCATTCTTTAGCAAAGTCATTTAATGCTTCTGGATATTTCTCTATGGCAAGTCATAATAATTATGGAATCTACTACAATCGGAGTGTCATGTTGCCGAATTTGGGATACACCTTCTATGATGCGATTGGACTTGAAGCTTATGATAATGTGGAAGACTCTTATGTTATTGATCACATTAAATGGATTCAATATGAGTATGATAAATATTTCTCATTTTGGATCACATTCAATGCACATCAACCCTATGGAAAAGATACATTGAATGAAGATATGTTAAAGTACTTTGATTTAGTATCTGAACGTTTCCCAGAAATGCCCGATGAAGAAAAAGTCTATTTCGCGAAGAATATGGATCTCGATCGAGGTTTAAAAGAATTATTGATTGATTATAAGAATTCAGAAGTTCTTGATGACATGGTTATCATCATTTATGGGGATCACTTCCCTAAAGGATTGTTTGCAGATCGAGAGCCCTATCGAAACCAATGTGAAAGCGTCGGTATGAAATTCGAACATTGTTTCGATACACCACTCATCATTTGGAACAACCTAATAGAATCTATGGTAGTCAAAAAGACGTCGTCACCGCTGGATATTGCTCCAACGATTTATGACCTCTTTGATATCGAGT
>DITO01000089.1 GCA_002422065.1 Erysipelotrichaceae bacterium UBA6182
ACTCCTGGGACAATCATAGAACTTGATAAATCAATTCATGAACCTTTGGATGTAATAGTGAATAGTAATATGATTGCTCGAGGTGTGTTGATAGAGATTTCGGGTAATTATGGAATTGAGATTACTCAAATCAGTCAAAATATTGATAAATCAAACATGTAGAAAGGATATCCACTATGGAGTATATATTTTCATTTATTATTCTCATTGGGATATTCGCTCTTACTTATTATGCCACTCGTTTTCTAGGGACTAAGGTTAACGCTAGAATGAAAAGTAAGTATATGGATTTAGTTGATTCCTTAATGATTGATCGTGAGACAAGAATTACAATCTTAAAAATTAAAGATCAATACTTTGCTACTACGCAAACTAAAGGTCAAGTATCTTCATTGGTACACCTTGAGAACTTTGAAGAAGATAAAGAATTTATTGATGAGAAGAGTGTTTCTCCTTTCTCATCAATCTTTAAAAGTATGATAAAGGATTCCAAACGCAATGAAAATCAATAATTACAGAACATATCTTAAAGGATTGATATTCATAGCGATGGTGTCGATTGCCATCTTCAACAATGCTTCAGTGTATGCACAACCTTCATCCATTGATATTAATCTAAGTAATGGTGCAGGGGATTCATTAGCAACCTTAGATGTATTTATCCTACTATTATTACTTTCAGTCATTCCAAGTATTGTACTTATGATGACGAGCTTTACAAGAATTATCATTGTATTTTCTTTTTTAAGAAATGCATTGGGATTACAACAATCTCCTCCTAACCAAGTGTTAGTCGGGATTAGTTTATTCTTAACGCTCTTCATTATGAATCCTGTGATATCTATTATCACAGAAACAGCGTATGAGCCTTATTCTAATGAAGAGATTACGCAACAAGAAGCCATTGATTTAGCCATAATCCCGGTTAAGGAATTCATGTTGCGACAAGTGGATAGTGAAAGCATGGGACTATTTCTTGATATCTCAAACACAACTCTTGAAATCAATGATAATACGACCGTTCAAGAGCAAATGATGGGATTAGGTTTAGAGGTTATTGTCCCTGCATTTGTGACAAGTGAGCTAAAAAGGGCATTCTTGATTGGATTTCTATTGTTTGTACCATTCTTAATCATTGACCTCATTGTCGCATCTACACTCATGTCAATGGGGATGGTCATGTTACCACCAGGGATGATCTCTTTACCCTTTAAAATTATGGTCTTTATCTTAGCTGATGGATGGGGCTTATTAATGCAGTCACTCATCAGGAGCTTTAATTAGTATGACGAGTGGTGAAATTATGATGGTCTTTCAAGAAGGAATGATGGTCTTGTTAAAGATAGCTGGTCCTATACTTCTTGCGAGTGTCATTGTGGGTTTAATTGTGGCTGTATTTCAAGCAGCAACACAAATTCATGAGCAAACACTCACCTTTGTCCCTAAACTTGCTGTGATTGGTGCTATCTTACTTATTGGTGGTAGTTGGATGATGAGAGTCCTTGTAGAGTACTTTGAACTCCTTCTCGATATGATTGCGAGAATATAGTATGGAAATCGTAGTTTCTAGTACGTTAGTTTATGGTTTAGTCTTTACTCGACTCATGGCAAGTATTGCCTTAAATCCAATCTTCTCACGTCGTAATATGCCCATGATGGTTCGAATAGGGTTTGTTATGGTATTAACATTACTCATTGCTCCTTTAGTTAACACACAAGGAATCACTGAAATGAGTGAAATAGGATTTATATTACATTTGTTTAAGGAAGTACTTATTGGATTTGTCTTTGCATATTTAGCGCAACTGTTTCAGTTTATGTTGTTTTTTGTAGGGGATTTGCTTGATTATCACTTTGGTTTATCGATGGCGAAAATCTTTGATCCTTCCACAAATATTCAAGTATCTTCCGTAGGTAATTACTTACAAGTAATCTTTGTGGTGATGTTCTTTGTGAGTGGAGCTCACCTTCATCTTATTCGATTAATAGTTATGTCCTTTGAATATATGCCTTTGTTTGAGGGGGTTAATATCTTAGCAATTAGTTCATATGTGATGGATGCATTCCTTGATGTATTTATGATTGTTTTAAAGCTTGCTCTCCCGTTTATCTTTGTTCAGTTTGTATTAGAGATTTCCATGGGGGTGTTGATGAAACTTATTCCTCAAATCCACGTGTTTGTTATCAATATTCAATTGAAGGTTCTATCAGGAATCATTCTCTTGATTATTATGTTGCAACCAATAACCCATTTTATCGATGAGTACATTGGAACCATGATTAAAGCCATTCAGTTTTATTTATTAGTGTCTTAAATAAAAGAGGTCAACCATGCCAGGTGAGAAAACCGAAAAGGCCACCCCCAAGCGTCGTAGTGACGAGCGAAAAAAGGGGAATGTCTTTCAAAGTAAAGATATCACAAGTGTTGCTACATTAGTTGCAAGTTTTTTAGCACTAAGTATCTATCTTCCTGGAATCATAAACTCTGTTATTCGACTTATTCAATATACGATTAATTCTAGTTTAATATTTAATACATTCACCATTGAAGATGCAGGCGTAGTACTAGGTAATTCATTTGCTATCTTTCTTATGGCAGTGTTACCACTACTAATGATTTCAATACTGGCTCATGTTTTAATCTCAGGTTTACAAACACGATTTATCTTTTCCTGGGATACTTTGAAGTTTAAAGGTGAGCGTATAAACATTATTAAGGGATTTGGAAAATTATTCAGTCTTCGCTCTATCTTTGAGATTGTTAAGTCAATTCTTAAGATATCCTTTCTTGGATTAATTCTATATCTTGTTTTATCCTCTCGTTTTAGTACGTTACCAAAGCTCATGGATATTGAGTTTAGAGTTGGTTTAGGTATCATTGCGGATACGATTATGAATGTCGTATGGATGGTAGGGGCTTTCTTTGCCTTTATCTCAGTGGCTGATTATGGTTATCAGTGGTATGAATATGAGAAGAATATTAAGATGTCCAAACAAGATATTAAAGATGAATATAAGCAGCTTGAAGGGGATCCTTACATCAAAGGGAAGATTAAAGAGCGTCAACGTATGATGTCTCAGCGAAGAATGATGCAAGAAGTGCCTAATGCAGACATTATTATTCGAAATCCTACGCACTATGCCATTGCCATTAAGTATGAAGTAGGAAGTGATGTTGCTCCTAAAGTCATTGCGAAAGGGATGGATAATATTGCATTAAAGATTATTCTAATTGGACAAGAGCATAAGATCCATACAGTCACTGACAAGCCTTTAGCTCGAAGCTTATATGAAAACGTTGAGATTGATGAAGTTATACCAGAGAAGTTCTATCATGCGGTGGCTGAATTATTAGCATTTGTCTATAAAATGAGAAATCAAGGAGGGGCGAAATGATGAATAAATTCTTAAAAAGTTCAACATCATTACTTATTGTAGTGATCGTCTTACTCATCATTATCCCTCTACCTGCTTGGTTATTGGATATGATGTTTATTATTAATCTTTCAATCTCATTTATTATTTTATTACTATCAATGAACATTACTGAAGCACTTCAGTTTAGTATCTTTCCTTCAATTCTTTTAGTTACAACCTTGTTTCGTTTAGCATTAAATATTTCTTCTACCCGTCTTATTCTTCTTCAAGAAGGTTATGCAGGAGAAGTGGTAAAAACATTTGGTAACTTCGTTATTCGAGGGAATCCTTTTGTTGGATTAGTCATCTTTCTTATTATTGTTGTGGTTCAGTTTCTTGTTATTTCCAAAGGTAGTGAGCGTGTTGCGGAAGTCAGTGCTCGCTTTACCTTGGATGCAATGCCTGGTAAGCAAATGGCCATTGATGCTGATTTATCTTCAGGACTCATTGATGAAGAATCAGCACGTGAGCGTCGTAAGAAAATACAACGAGAAGCTGATTTCTTTGGAGCCATGGATGGAGCAAGTAAATTTGTTAAAGGGGATGCCATTGTTTCGATTATTGTTACTTTAATCAACCTTATTGGGGGATTAATTATTGGGTTCACCTCTCAAATGGGAGGATTTCAAGAAATAATAAATATCTATACGACTGCTACTGTTGGGGATGGATTAATCTCTCAGTTTCCAGCACTACTAATCTCAGTAGCTACTGGGATGATTGTGACACGGAGTGCTTCAGAAGCTAATGTTAATACTGAACTAGTACGTCAGTTGACAAGTCAACCTCGCGTTCTCATCGTTGCAGGATTTATTATTATGAGCTTACTTCTTATACCAGGATTTCCTGTTCTTCAAATCTTCCTAATTGCGTCCATGTTGTTAGTGTTAGGATATGTGCTATTGAAGCGTGAAGATGAAACTCTCTTGGCAAAATTATCACCATCTCAAGTGAGTGAAGAATTTGCTAGTGAAGCAACCTATTATCGCAACATTGAAAATGTTTATG
>DITO01000117.1 GCA_002422065.1 Erysipelotrichaceae bacterium UBA6182
TTAACGTCGCTAAAATCTCTGGTTCTAGATTTTCCACCGAATTGCTTATTTCGATTAACTTCTTCTGCATTATTGGCTCCACTAATATTGTCTTGAGCAGACATTGCTACATCATATAATTTCATCTTACTTCGATCCATACCAACAACAAAACGTTTATATGAGTTTGGATCACCAAATCGATTCTTTAATTGCTTAATCATAACTTGGCCCATATTATCGAGCTCTTCAGTCGTTATCATGGCGATCAGTACATCTACCGTGTGGACAAGTCCCATGGATTCCGACGTATCAGTCATATCGATGTCCGACGCGCCATATCCAGACCTTGTAACCTGAGTAGCAGAAACGATTGGTACATCATATTCAACTGCCATACCGCGGAGTTCTTCAGCAATAGACTTAACTAATGTATACGAATTAACCGCCGAACTGGCTTTATATCTGGATGATGCACAAATATTTAGATAATCGATATAGATAATATTAGGAAAGAATGATTTCTTTAGCGCAAGCTCATTCAGTAATGATCTAAAGTGTCCAGCATGAGCACCGGCAGTTGGATATTCTTTGATAATCAATTTGCCTTGTGTCTTGCTTTGAATCTTTTCAATGCGGGTCTTAAACATTTGTTTTGGTAAATCCTTAAGATCAACCAAACCGACATTCATTAAGTTAGCATCGATACGTTCAGCGATGCGCTCTTCTGCCATCTCCATAGTAATATATAAAACATTCTTACCGAGATTTAGATTGGCTGCGGCCATGTGACACATAGCCAAGGACTTACCACCACCAGACATACTCATAATAACGGATAAAGTCTTATTTGGCAATCCTCCATTAGTGATCTTATTCAACAGCTCGATATCAAATGGAATACGTGATTCAGCTCGATGATAAAAATCCCAGCGCTCATCAACATTCTCTAGATAATCATGACCAATATTAGTATCAAAACATACTGATAAGGCGTCTTGTAGAATGCTCGGAATACCATCTTCTGATACAGTCTTGTCTTTTCCTTCAATGATTTGAATAGATTTTAGAATGGCATTATATACTGATTTATCTTTACAGAATTTTTCTGTTTGATCAATCAACCAATCTAATTTAGTATCTTCGCGTTCCTTTAAATCATTAATAACTTTTTCAATTGACTCGAATGTATGCTCGGGAATTTTGTCACTGTTACCAATCTGGATTTCAAGTGCTTCTATGGACGGGCACGAATTATATTTGTTAACGAATTTCTCAATTTCGTCAAATACTATTGCATCAACTTCATCTAAAAAATACTCCCGCTTTAAGAACGGGAATACCTTTCTCATATAATCTTCAGAGTAAATCAGATTCTTCAGTACTGCTGTCTCGATTCGTTCCATCCGGTTGTTCCTTTACTGAGTCTTCAAATATTGTTGACAGAATGTTTGACAATGTTAATTCAAAATTTGCTTTATCCTCTTCAATAAACCCATAAGAATCTTCAATTATATCATAATCGAATTGGATAATAGCATTACCGTCATCGTCATCACCTACATATTTGACTACTCCAAAGTTAAACACTATTCCGGCAAATGGACCATCAGTGATACTAATACCCCAATGTTCATTATCCAATCCGCCAGAATCAACTAAATCAAATTTTACTTTTTCACTCATCATCTTCCCCAGTGACATCATCGATTTCTTCTTCGATTTCGGCATTAGACAAAATCTTAATAGCACCAAGTTTATATTTGTCTTCAACGAATTTGCGGAAGTCAGCATCATTTAGAATAGGATTCCAAAATTCTTCACAGTACGTAGCTTTAGTCTTAATCTTTTCTTCAGATACCTCACCTGTTACGCGATCAATGATTGAATATCCAGTGCTATTACCAATTTTGACTTTAGCAATATGACCTGATTCAGTTGCCATGTCAAGAAGTCCAGACCAACGATTCACGCCTTCATTAAATGTTGCTTCAATAATAATCTTAGACTTTTCTTTAACGAATCGTGATTTCTCGACGTTAATGACGAAGTTATAACCGATAACACCGTCTTTATCTTTCTCCTGTTGACGACCAATAATAAAGATATTATCCGCAGCATAATAGATACCTTTACCACCAGAAACAACAGCCTTTGAAAACATTTCCATCGTATCATATGTATGGGCAACGGCAACCATAGGAATATCAAGAAGATTCAAATATGGGGTTACCATACGGAATAATGATTTACCAGTTTTTGCACGCGTAAAATCTGCGACACTCTTTTCTTCAAGCGCATCATTGATTTCTTTTTTACTTGCCGAATTACCAAGAGAATCAACAACAATTACCACTCTATCACCACGAACAAATCCTTCTAGCTGAGTCATAATATCTGAGCGCAATTGTTCAAGATTGACAATAGGACTATGCAGTACACGATCCATATCAATCTTAAATGAATCAAAATACGTCTTGGGCGTACCGAACTCAGAATCATAAAACAACATCACTGAATCTGGATACTTGTCCATATAAGCTTTAGCCATCAATAATGAAAACCCGGACTTAAAGTTTTTTGATGCCCCAGCAAATACGGTGAGCCCGGGCGTTAATCCGCCATCCACACTACCTGATAATGCGATGTTGATTGCTGGAATTAATGTAGGAATCACATCCTTTTTGTTAAAGAATTTCGATTTAGAAACCGTCTCGGATTCTTTAATCGTACTATTCTTTTTTAATTTGTCCATTAAACTCATATTTTATCCTTAATGTAATACTGGTTTTGTTTGGTTATTTAGAGAATCCTCAGCTTCGTCCAATGTGAACTCTGCCACAATATCTCCTTCATCGTTGAATACGTGTACGTCATTACTAATAGGATACAGATTAACAAGACTCTCTGCTGTCCTAAGAGCACAAATATATGGATTTTCTGAAGCGAATTTGGTTACAGTTGTTATAAACATTCCATTATCTGGATCGTCAGTTTCATCCACCTCAGTGCCATCATCTAAAAAGAATGTCAACATGGAATTATAAATTACTGAATCACCCTCATCATATTGTTGGAGCTCAATACTCACAACACGCGTTCCAAATATAGACCAATTTGGAATAGTTTTTTCGCTCATAACATCTCCATGTTTATTAATAGATACTATTATATCAAATGACTTCAGAATAGTATATTGAACTAGTCAAATAATCCATCTAGTGTAGCCTTTTCTTCTGCAGTCCAGCCAGCATGGACTAGAAGTTTCTCAATAGGCAGCAGGAATGATTTTTCAAACATCATACGATAATTGACGTATTTGTGAATACCAAACTCTGGAGGAAGTTTACCATTAAACGCAATAACATTCTCATGTATTGGGTTGGGTATTTTTAAATATGTAAATTTAACTTTATCGCCTTCACCAATTTTAGAATATTTCTTGTCAAGA
>DITO01000163.1 GCA_002422065.1 Erysipelotrichaceae bacterium UBA6182
AAAAACGACAAGGTTTGAAGATCTCCGCAATTGAAGAAATCGCCTATAACAAAGGTTGGATCAGCAAAGAAGAACTCATCTCAGCTGCACAACGATATGGTAAGTCACCCTATGGTCAACACTTGATGGCTGTAGCGGAAGGGAAGATTAGAAAATGAAATCCATTTTAAAGTTAATGCGAATAAAACATTACATAAAGAATCTCTTGATTTTTGCGCCAGTTTTCTTTGCTCGTTCCATACTTGATGTGAATCTAGTATTCAAAGTTGGATTAGGCTTTGTTTCTTTTTGTGTGGTAAGTTCAATTGTATATATCATAAACGACATCCATGATGTGGATAAAGATCGAGAACATCCAATCAAAAAGAATCGTCCCATAGCAAGTGGAAAGATATCGATTAATCAAGCATGGATGTTAGCTTTTTTCTTGTTTATAGTTAGTTTTGCTTTGAACCTTGTATGGATTAACAATGGGTTTTCCCTCCTCATTCTCTATGGATACTTATTGTTGAATTTAGCCTATAGTTTCTATTTGAAAAAGATTCCAATTGTGGATGTGACGGTAATCGTCATTGGGTTCATCTTGCGTATCGTATATGGTGGTGTTTTGGTTTCAATCCAATTATCAAATTGGCTTATTCTGACTGTCATTGCGATTTCATACTATCTTGCTTTAGGTAAGCGCAGAAATGAGTTGAGTCGTAATGGGAATCAGTCTAGAGACGTTTTAGAGCACTATAACAAGGAGTTCTTGGATAAGATGATGTATGTCATGTTAAGCCTGTTCATCGTCTTCTACTCGCTCTGGACAGTTTCTATAACGGGTGACTCACAAATCTTGATTTGGTCGATCCCTTTGGTAATCTTGGTGGTTATGAAGTATAGCTTGATTATCGAAAGCAATTCTTTCGGAGATCCTGCGGATGTTCTGTTTTCGGATCCAGTTTTGCTCTTACTATCTGGATTCTATGGTTTATTTATGATAATAGTCTTATATATATTCTAACTATAGCCTTAATGGCTTTTTAAAATATCTATTTTGAATGGACAAGTATCGGAAAAATAGGTATCCTATTAGAGAAATGACTCAACTTAATACAACAACAAAATCTCGGGCAATCACTGGAATGTTATGGAGTTCCGGTGGTTCATTTGCCTTTCAGATCATCCGCATCGTTACACAAATTATTCTTGCACGATTATTGTGGCCAGAAGCATTTGGAACCGTTGCCTTAGCCACGGCTTTTGTAACTGTAGTAAACTACCTAATCGACAATGGTTTGACGCTTTACTATATTCGTCAAAATGAATCAGGTGATTTCGACAACTTTACACTACTTATCTCAAATGTGGTTCTTGCGACTATATCAATCCTATTTTTTGCTTTACTGGCTCCAATGTTATCAAAGAGTTTTGGATTAGAGATTTTTAGTACAGTACTTATTTATAGTTCGATTGCGATACTCTTAAATGCACTTGGTACCGTTCACAAAGCCTCATTGACCCGTGAAATTCAATTTAAGACACAAACACTGTACTTACTGATTTCGGCAATTGCTTCAGGACTTATTGCTGTTACATCTGCTATGTTTGGCATTGGATTGTGGAGCTTGGTCATATACAATGTTAGTTATCAACTGATATTATCCGCATTGTTGGTATTTGGAGTGAAACTCGACTTTAAAATTGGATTTGATTATGAATTTTTAAGATCAGCCTTTGTTTTTTCTTGGAAACTAATGTTATCAGGTTTGATACACACATTATATGAAAATACATTAAATGTCATGATGGCTAATTTATTCTCCGTATCTGTACTTGGTTATTATAGCAATGCACTCAAGATACGTGATGGTGCAGCACAAACGCTTAGTGATTCCATTCAAAAAGTCAGTTTTCCTGTTTTAAGTAAAATAAAAGACAATCAAGAGGCATTGAAATCTAACTCGAGTAAAATTCTACGTTTATCTATCTTTATCATTTTCCCAATTCTCATCGGTCTTGCGGCAAGTTCAGATGCCATCATACGCGTTGTGTTCAATGAGCAATGGATAGGCATGATACCCATCATGCAAGTATTGGCCATCAATGGCTTGCTTATTCCATTGCATAAAGTGAATTTAAATATTCTGACTGTAGTAGGGCGTACAGATCTCTATCTTAAATTAGAAGTATTTAAGAAAATCATTGCGTTTTCAACTCTAGGTCTTGTTCTGATTATGCAAGTAAGTTTAATTACGTTACTTTGGTTATTATTTATAAATGCCATCATAGGGTATCTCGCCAATATTTACTATTCTGGTAAATTGATTGACTATGGTTTCAAAGATCAATTTTTGGATCTACGCAACATCGTTTTGGTAAGTATTTCTATGGGGATCGTTGTGTATGGTTTGAGTCTCCTCAACATCCATCCAGTTTGGACTCTCGGTATTCAATTATTATCTGGGGTAATTACATACGTTGTC
The DNA here is from genome assembly GCA_002422065.1 of Erysipelotrichaceae bacterium UBA6182. Lineage (GTDB taxonomy): Bacteria > Bacillota_I > Bacilli_A > Erysipelotrichales > Erysipelotrichaceae > UBA6182. Next base: position 2,469 of record DITO01000163.1, read on the forward strand.
CTTTCTTACCAGTTCTGTCGAATCGAGTATGAAGCAGTATTAAACTTGATATTGAAATTGATCAAACGATAAAACGAGCTCTATTCAAGCTCGTTTTCGATTACTACGCAGATTTTATAATTATCTAAACGATAACATTCATAAGGCTCACTTGGAATTTCATAAAGAACTGATTTGATATCTAATCCATACTCTCTTGATTTGTACTCTTCAAATACTGAGAACTGATTGAGTACGCCACCTTCAACAAAGAAAACCAAATCATTTCTTTGACGCAATGTGGTATAAACATCGAGAGCTTCTTGTGTAATGAAGCGATCTCTTTCAAAAGTGTGTCTGTAAATATCCTGAGTTTGATAAATGACCAGAAATATCATGAAGAACGACAAAGTGTATGTTAATGATTTGATTCTCTTAGATTTAAATAAGATGATTAAACTTAACGGAATCACAAACCATAATTGAGGTGCATAACGAGCCCACCAGATATTTCTAAAGTTAGCTAATATCGTTACAACGTACAAAACGAACATAAAGGCCTCGTAGAGCTTGATTTTCTTTACATGAAGTAGAATTGCAGAACCTATCGTAACAGCTGAGAGAAGCATTAGTTTGAAGAATTGGCCACCAAATCCTCCGATTCTTTGATCATAATAAAGATAGCCGTGTTCTTCAATCTTAAGAAGATTTTCAAGATAAGGTTTTCCCATACTTAGAGAATAAAGGAAACGTTCATATGATCGTAAAGGCAACATAGGCTCAGGAATCATAAAACTAACGATGTCCCATTTGTTCTCACCCATTAACGGGAAAAATATATGCCTTCCGTGGAGTAGATTCACAAGATATGGACTGTACCCGATTACACCCACGCCTAATACAATGATGAAGATTCCAGCAATGAAATACTTAGAGGCATTTGATTTCTGTTTTATTAACAAATAGAGAAATGATGCCAAATCAATCATGCCGGCAAACGCAAAACCAGTAAACTTGGTATTTATCATTAAAATAGAGATCAATGAAATATAGAATAGCCGATTATAGCTAAAGTCTTCAGCCAATTCCAAGTTATAGATAATTAAGAGCAAAAGTAAATTGCCCATTAAAGCATCAACATAAAATGTATGAATCTGCTCAATGAATATGGGATTAAACAACACAACACATGCCACAAGCGCAGCAATCCATTTGGATTGTGTTTTTTTGTGAGTAAATAGAAATACCTTAAGCGTTGTTATTATTGCTATCAATGTATTAAGTAACATACCAGCTGAAGAATTCCCAGTCAATTGAATCCAAAATGCACTATAGATCCAAGTAAACTTGGGATATAGAACCGCCCATTCATAGCCGATTGACTGAGCATATGCATTGGTATTGTATACTGGATTCCANNGAATGTTCAATAAAAGTGTTGAAATATTGAATCAAGACTACTGATAAAAATGCAATGATGGAATATGCAATAATGATGTTTAAGTTCAACTTAAATTTTCTTGAAAATAGAAATCGATACAATGGGTAGAGAATGAAAGGCACAAAAAAAGAGATTAGTGTAAATGGTTGATTTAGAAAGTAAAGAATGATTTGAATGAATACCGAAACTCCAAAAGAAAAAAGCAAGGCTTCGATAATGTGATTTATGGATTCAAAGAGTAGGCTATTTGATTTTTGATGCATAGGGACCTCAATACGTAAACTTATTATAATATAAATACAATGAAGTGGTCAGATTAGAATCGGAAATATATGAATGGATTATAGGAATCATTAACTAGAAAAGTGATCGTGAAAAATACAATTATGACCATAAGTGCTTCAATAAGTAATTCTCCAAGCCAATGTTTCTTTAACCAAGTACCTAAGTTTTTAACAATAGGTGTAGATCCTATACATGCCAAAGCCAAATAAGGCCAAATATAGAGGTACTTGAAATA
>DITO01000216.1 GCA_002422065.1 Erysipelotrichaceae bacterium UBA6182
ACAACTTTGTCGACAGTCTGAAACCATGACACAAGTCATGGTTTTAGCTTTTATAGAGATTTACGAATAGAATACTAAATACAGTTTTAAACAGTTGGTTAATGCTAACAATCACTAGAAAATCATAATTCTAAACGATTAAGAAACAACTCCATTTATCTGTTTAACTTGATAATTATATCATCTACAAACATTGGTTTAAGATCATCATTACATCATTTTCATCAAGTGGGAATAAGTGTTGAGTTAATCTTCCAAGTGCTACTGCTGACTTTGCCATGACTTCAAAATGAGTTGAATCAATATTCACTTCACGTAGTGTCAATGGAGCATTTAAAGATTTAAAGAATTCAATCGTTCTATCAATCGATTCATAAGCAATGGTAGAATCATCTTTACTTGAATCAATACCCCATACATTTACACCATATCGAACAAAAATAGGCATCATTTCATCTTCAAGTATAAATCCTAACCATACAGGAATTAAAATCCCTAATCCTAAACCATGAGTTAAGTCATAATATGCAGATAGCTCATGTTCAATCGCATGGACAGCCCATGGACCAGGTTTTCCAACTCCTGTTAATCCATTAAGTGCTAAGGTTGAAGCCCATGCTAGATTGGCACGTGCTTGATAATTAGTAGGTTCTTTTAATGCGATAGGTGCATATTTAATCACTGCTTTCATCACTGATTCACTAATAGCATCTTGCATGAATGTATCATTATCTGCTTTAAAATAGTTCTCAATAGCATGAGAGAAGGCATCAATCGCTCCTGCTGCTGTTTGATTTGCGGGAAGCGTCATCATATAAGTAGGATCAATAATAGATGCGAAAGGAAGTGAGTTTTGTCCTCCAGTCCCTTTCTTAATGTTAAGTTGTGTATTGGTGATCACTGAACCACGATTCATTTCAGAACCTGTTCCTGAAAGAGTGAGCACAGTCACTAATGGTGTAACGTCTTGAATCTTTGAAGCATCCACTACAAGATCCCAAATTGGACCATCATAATGTGCACCTGCCCCCATAACTTTAGCAGCATCAATCACACTCCCTCCACCAACAGCGAGGATAACATCAATGTGATGTTGTTTACATAAGTCTGCTCCTCTTTGAACAGTGGTGTGATGAGGGTTAGGTTCAACCCCTTCGCATTCTATAATATTGAAGTCACTAAGCAGTGTTTGAATGGTTTCATATAAACCTGTTCTCTTAATTGAACCACCGCCATAGACTAGGAGCACATTCTTTCCAAACGGTGTTAGTAATCCAGGTAACTTTTTAATTTGATCTTTTCCAAAATATATCTTTGTTGCATTGTCGAATACAAAATTATCCATGATGATCTCGCTTTCTTTTATTGTTAAATTAGTCAAATACATCTTACCACAAATAAATCATGACATTCATTGACAAAGCATGGTGACTTCTCTAAACTAAACTTATAAGAGGTGATTAAATGATGAAAATCTTAATCTTACTTTCATTTATATTCCTAAATGCATGCACTCCTTCTGCGCCTTATGTGCCACCTGTATCAAATGACTTAAGTCTTGCGGAAGTTACATTTATTAAAGTCGATTATCAAACTGCTTTTGAACAATGGCAATCACGAGACCTTATAATTTCTGAGGGTGTCAACCTAGTAAGATCATTATCTACAAGTCCGCTTAAAGTAAGTGATGTTGATATTAATCTGTCATTATGGCTTGTATTGCATAGTGATTTGAATAGTTATCAAGTTGCGAGAACTACCGATAATTTATACATAAAAGATGTGAATGCTAATCAATGGTATGTTAGTAATAATACTTCTTTTGATATTATATTTGGGTGGGTTTATCCTGATTATCGGTTAAAACTTGATCGTTATGAAGATTTATCAATTAAAGGTGCAGTGAGTGATGAGTATAAATCACTATTACTTAATGATGATTTAAATAGTGTTATATCAACCATATTAAATGACACAACATGGGCACCCCATCTTGAAAAGTTTGTTGAAACGTTGTGGTATGACGCTATTATCACCATGGTTAATGGAGATACCTTGTTTTTACTTGAAGATGAATTAGGTTCTCTACTGTGGATAATATCTCCAAATGAAAAATCTCATGGTTATGTTTTAGAAGGTTCTGTAATATCTAAACTTATTACTGAAATGACTCCATCATTTTTAATGCAGTATTTTAATTTTATGCTCATTGAAGCAGAACTTACTCCTGAAGATTATGAAGAAGATGGTTTAAGAGTTGAACTTGATGAAATCATTTCAAATGAACTGCTTGAAAATACAAGAAGAGATGAATGGATAATTGCAACAGATATCCCTGCAGCTGGATTTTTAGTCGATCTAATTCTTAGTGATGAAGTTTTCTCCTATGTTTTTGCCCCATGGCAAGAAAATGACTTAGTCATGGTTAGAAATAACATTCTACAAACTAATGACTACTATTTTGCACCTTTAGGATTAGGTAAAGATTTAAGGACGCGTATAGAAACCTATCTTGATCTTACTCCAAACCCATAAAATAACTTAATTAAGAGTCAATTTAGTGACTCTTTTATTTGATTCTTCTTTTTAATTATGTTAAAGTGTTTCGCATGTGAGGTTTTAAAAATGTCCCTATTTCATGCTCATCCTTTATTTCAAACATTTCTTGAGGAAAATGATGCAATTATTCGCACAGATACCTTCCAAGAGCTCCATAAATATCACCAACATCTTCACACTTCACGTTTCGACCATAGTCTAAATGTGGCTTTTTTAGTTTTTTTAAAGACTAGAAATACTCCGATGTATAAAGATGCTATGATTGGTGCCTTGTGCCATGATTTGTTTATATATAATCACTATGAAACATGTGAGTCTAAGTGGAAACATTTATTTGAACATCCTAAAGCTGCACTTAACACAACTAAAACAGTATTCGAACTTTCACCAATGAGTGAAAACATGATTTTATCTCACATGTGGCCTTTATCAACAATAAGACCACGGTCTAAGAGTGCTTGGTGGTTAGTGACCATGGATAAGATTGCTTCACTCTATGAAATATATACCCAATTAACAGCACGATCATACCAATTTAAACCTCTTTTAATAATATTTGGTGTTTCACTTCTAATCCATCAGTTATAATAGTTAATAGAGGTAATCAATGAAAAACACTTTATTAAAACACAAACAATGGCGTGGAAAAATTATAACAAAAGTTGTTCCTTTACTTAAAACAAAAGAACATCTCTCCATTGCCTATTCCCCAGGAGTTGCAGATCCCGTTTTAGAAATTGCGAGAGATAAGTCACTAGCCTATGATTACACATGGAAGGGCCATACGATTGCAGTCGTGAGTGATGGGTCTGCTATTTTAGGTTTAGGTAATTTAGGGGCTGAAGCGTCACTTCCAGTGATGGAAGGGAAAGCTGCATTATTTAAAGTGTTTGGGGGAGTTGATGCAATTCCTATTGTTTTAGACACTCAAGATACTGAAGAAATAATTAAAATAGTAAAAGCAATTGCTCCAGGATTTGGAGGAATTAATCTTGAAGATATCTCTGCACCACGATGTGTAGAAATAGAGCGAAGACTGCAAGCAGAACTTGATATCCCAGTATTTCATGATGATCAGCATGGTACCGCAATTGTGGTATGTGCAGCACTTATTAATGGATGTCGTTTAAGTGGTAAAAAATTAAGCGATCTTAAAGTTGTGGTGAATGGTGCAGGAGCAGCAGGAAGTTCAATTATTAAGATGATTCATAGCTTAGGTGTTAATGAAATTCAAGCATTCAAACGTGATGGTATCATCCATAACAGTAAACTCGGTAAATATGACTTCTTAACAAAAGAACTATGTGAAATTGTTAATCCACAGCAAAAGTTATTATCTTTAGAAGAAGCCTTTGTTGGAGCTGATGTATTTATTGGAGTATCTGTTGCTGATTGCGTAACTGAATCTATGGTTACTTCAATGAACAAAGATGCAATGGTATTTGCTCTAGCAAACCCAAATCCTGAAATACCTTATGATTTAGCTAAAAAAGCTGGTGCACGTATGGTAGGAACAGGACGCAGTGACTATCCTAACCAAATTAATAATGTTCTAGCATTCCCAGGTTTATTCAAAGGAGCACTCAATGTTCGTGCGAAAGCAATCACTGAATCAATGAAAATTGCAGCAGCACAAGGGATTGCATCATGTATTAGTGATGATGAGTTAACTGATGAGTATCTAGTACCTTCTCCATTTGATCCACGAGTAGCACTTGCGGTAGCACGTGCTGTGGAAGATGAAGTCAACAATATTAAAAAGTAATTAAACAACATAAAAACTGATAAGCATAATTAATGCCTATCAGTTTTTTATTTGTTCTATATTCAATTAATCAATTTTCTAAGAAGTTTAAGTGACATTGTTGATTACTTAAGTCCCACAGTCCTTTTTGTAAATAAACATCATGAGCCAATATACTCATCTTAGTATTTGTAGTGACTTCATTCTTTTTCATAGACTGAGGGCCATAAAACAAGTCAGGTTTTGAATTAGGGTCTAGACTAGCTACAATTAATGAATATGATCCTTGTTTTGCACTAGCCGCAAAGAATCCAAATATTGGTTTTATTATTCTCATCCATGAAGCTGTTTCCACTTTATCAAAGAGAGAAGTCATTGCAACTCCAGGATGAGCACTTAATGCCATTATTTCACGAACATCATTTTTTAACCGTTGATTTAATTCATGAGTGAAGAGTAAGTTTGCTAGTTTACTTTGTGCATATGCTTTAAAAGATTGATATGGACGTTTCGAATAGTGTGGATCATTCAAATCAAGTGTGCCTTGCATGTGTGCCATGGATGAGACATTCACAATTCTAGCCTTATGATTAAGGTGATTAAATAGAAGGGAAGTAAGTCTAAAATGGCCTAAGTGGTTAACCCCAAACTGAGACTCATAATGGTCAATAGTCAATTCAAAAGGCACTGCCATAATTCCAGCGTTATTTAAAAGAATATCAATGGGAGGGAATGACTCAATTACCTTTGAAGCAAATATCTCAATGCTTTTTGAATTAGAAAGATCACATTCTAAAAAATGAATTGATGCGGTAGGAACAAGGTTCAAGATCCTTGATTTAGCTTGTTCACCACGCTTTAATGAGCGAACACCTCCAATGACGGTTGCACCTTTTGATGCAAAGAAAAGAGCTGATTCATAACCTAAACCGGCATTAGCACCTGTAATGAGAATGACTTTGTTTTTCAAATCAATCGATTCATATTCAGTAAACTTCATAAAATACCTCCAGTGTGTTACGATAATTGCATTCAATATGTAAAAGGAGTTTACCATGAATAGCACAATACAAACCTTATTAAACCATAAAACGATACGTTCGTATCAATCAACGCCTATTTCGAATGAAATTCTTAGTACGCTGTTAGAGGTTGCTTCTAGAACAGCGACTTCTAGTGGTATGCAACAGGCTTCAATCATTCATGTTAAGAATCAAGAGAAGAAAGACATTATTGCAAAAGTTTGCAAACAAGACTATGTTGCGAAAGCTCCTATTCTGTTTATTTTTGTGGTTGACCAGCATCGTAATCATCATATCGCACTAGAAGTGTCACAAAAAGCAGAACAAACTTATGATGTTGATCGTTTTTTTCAAGGATTCACTGATGCAAGTTTAATGGCTCAAAGTGTTGTGACTGCTGCAGAATCGCTTGGTTTAGGCACAACCTATTTAGGTGCGATTCATAATGATGATGAAACGGTAATTAAGACATTGAATTTACCTAAACTTACCTATCCAGTGGTAGGTCTTCTTATTGGATATGCTGATGTACAGCCAACACTAAAACCACGACTTGATGTTTCAATGCGTGTTTTTGAGGATGAATATGTTTCTCACAAAGAATATATGCCTCATATTAAGTCACTAGATGAAGCGATGATGAGTTATGTTGATACAAGAAATCCTGGTAAAACAATGCCTCCTTTTAGTAAACAAGTGAGTGAAAGAATGAATTATGCTAATGCACTGCGTTTAAAAATGGGACAGAATATCATGAAACAAGGTTTTTCTTTTAATCTTGACGAATAAAAAAACATCTTGATTTCTCAAGATGTTCACTCGTTTTCATCAAAAACAAACAGTATTTTATTCTCTACTAGAACTTCAAGAGGAATAAGGTTTTGATCAATAATATCTTTAATGCTAAATGATTTGTAATCTGTTGTTCTAACAAATGAAATCATACCAGATTTTAAGCAAGGAAGTGCATAAGTGACGCCATCCAATTCATAAATTACTTCAATCGCTTCTGCACACATCTTATCACCTTGAATGGTTTCATCATACACAAAGTATTCATCTATCACAAGATACGGTGGAGCAAGTCTTGAGGTATTATCATTTTCCTTAGCCTGACCTACACAACCACTGATTATAAATAACATACTGACTAAGAGTAGTAACTTTCTCATAATAACCTCCTTTGAGTTAATCCTAGTATATCTTTTTAAAAAACTTTGTGAGAAAAATAGTGATAAGTTACATAGTTTTTATCATAATACGCATAATTAAATCTTTGTTTATTAATAATGAGAAATGAGAGTATAAAATATCTTGTGTA
>DITO01000039.1 GCA_002422065.1 Erysipelotrichaceae bacterium UBA6182
GAACCTATGCACCACAGCAATAACCAAGAAAAATATGATAACTATCCACAATTTACGATTGGCTCAACCCAATACAAGGTTGTGACCTGTGACGTATGTCAAAGTAAAGGAGTAAAAGGTTATGGCATCGTCAATGTATCTACTCAACAACGAGTGGATTGGAAAGGCGTTCAACGCAGATGTTATACCTAATAATTGAATATCATATGATGAAAAAACCGGAGAAATGACTTAGTCATAATCACCGGTTTTTTTCTATGAATTCAGGTGTGTATTGTATGATAAATTGATGAAAATAAACTTTGAAGTCAGACTCAATTCTTTTAATAAACTTATCAATTTTGGGCTTAATATTTTCTGCTTGTAAGATACAGTAGCAACGGTAAAGTCGATCTTTATGAGTGCTCATATCATCTAAGAAATAATACGCGAGTGCTTGATGGTAATAGAAGAAATCCATTAAATAATACGACTTTAACTGAACCAAACCTTCAAGTGCGTAATTGCATAATTTAATCACTTCACTATATTCTTTTTTCATACCATGATAATCTGACAATCGTTGTAAACATAAAAACTTGATTCGTTCATTATATCCACTGATGATGTGAGAGGTATCTTGAATAAACGATTTGAGCTTCTGAGCAACTAAATTTTGATCAGAAAATGATTTATAGCTAAGTAGGTTTGACATCAAGATGACTTCAGCCGAAGATAAACGGTTCATATGGAGAATTTCAGGATATCCGATCATTTCTTTGACTCGTGCAACGAGATCAGCTTCGTGCATTCTCTTTGCTCTAAATTGCTTAATGTATAATGCGAATTGATAGAGCATTCGATTGTTACGGTCAAAAATCGTATTCAAATGAAGTGATTGCTCAAGTTCTACAATTTTTTGTGCATCATTGTTGATGACAGCATTATAGTATGCTGTTATTTTTTTCGTTTCTTCAATTCGGGCAGATTCGAAATCAAGAATGACATGTTCAGGCTTGAATCCCAGTTTCTTTGAAAATTGATTTATTGCTGTTTGAGGAATCTTACAGTCCCCTTTTAGATATCTTCTATACTGTCGTATTGAAACGATATCAAAAACAAAGTCCTCTTGACTGATTCCACGCTCAAATCTTAAAGTATCAAAATACAGTGCTAAATCCTTTGAATATATTTTATCCATAACCCACCCCACCACATTAGGACAGATTTGCCCTATTATGAAATGATTAAACCAGTAGAATCAAAGGAAAAAAGGAGAAATTAACTGATGCTAAAGATTAAATTCATTCAGACTTTACTTTTTACCTGCTGTTTTATATGTGTATTGGCTGTAATCAATAGTCAATCTAACACGCTTTATGTAAAGGGGGAAACAATGTCACAATCACAAGAAATCGATCATGATTTGGTGAATAATATGATCAATGAAGACAAAATTCTAGGTTTTGGAGAAGATCAAGAACCTGAAATAGTAGAAATCATGGTCATTAATGAATCAATTCAATTTGGAGAACTGATTTTTGAGACGAAAAAAACTGATTTGTAAGTCTATTTTATCATTATCATAGAAACAATTGTGAAAAGCATACTAATTATTTATACAAAACCAAAAACTATAGCAAGGAATTGATGTTTCCTTAGTTTGATTCTCTAAAATTATTTTTTTGCTATTTGATATCTTTTTTATTATTTTCACACTTTCGTTTTCAAAAATGATACTTTTCTATAAATGTTATTGTATGTTCTAATTCCATATTTTATTCATCATAAGAAAAAGGGGGTGATCTTATGTATGAGCTAAAAACAAAGCTTGATATAAAAATAGCGGCTGTTTAATCTTTTTGATTTCCAAATAAAACGAAAGGTAAACATAGCTATGAAAAAAATAATTTTTATCTTCCTAGTTTTCTCAGTAATGTCATTCTTCTCAATCCCAGTCAGAGCACAATCTTTGCAGGATGCTCCTGGAATTGGCAAAGGTGTCAACGTCATTACATCAACATATGCCAATCCAACATCACCTATCTATGGATCGCAAATATTTACTGATAACTACTGGAACAACGTTGCTCAATTGCAATCTGTCAATCTTGATATGACGATTGAAGATGTACAAAAAGGCAGTTCGATCAATAGTTACTATGATCAAAAAAGTTACACTTATCAGCAAGAAGCGGGCGTGACTGGAACCTACAAAATGTTTAACGGAACACTTTCAACCAACTTCTCAGAATCCTTTGCGAGTCAAGATTATCGAAAGACTGGACAATACTACTATACGTATAGTTTGTTAAGACAAGAAAAACTTGTTTATATTCAGAATTTCCTTGATAACAAGTCGCAGTTCACTAACAATCTATCCTCAACATTCCTCAGCCATCTTTATTTACTCAATAATGGCTACATGACATACCCTGAATTCTTTGGAATTTATGGTACTCACTTTATAGCTCAAGGGATATATGGAGGCAGAATTGATATTAGTTATGCTGTTACTACAGATGAAGTAATTTTTAATACCACACAAACAAATGAAATTTCAGCAGATATTGCAGCGGGCATTGTTTACACATCCAATCAAGGTTACCTCAACACAGCGTTTAGCATATCGAATTTGAGTAGTCTGAGTTCTGTTGATGTGAACTATTCCTATAAAATGACCGCAATAGGTGGATCTGGTTTTAGTTCGTCTACCCAAGGTAATATGTCAAGTGCATACGTTAATTGGTTTGAAGACATCGAAGATAATCCTGTCATTATTGGATATGGAACTCAAGGACTTGTTCCTCTTTGGGAAATTATTCCAACCAGTTATGCAAATGTCAAACAGAATATGGCTACCCAATTTCTAGCCTATGCAAACAATTACACTATATCAAATGGAAGTAATTCAAGTATAGTAACGAGCCTATCGACAATTAGAACTTCAACCTACACCATTAACGATACAGGGAGATTTGTTCACAATAAACGTGATATAATCAATCTAAATAAGTGGAATTCATTGTATAATGAAGCGTATTTATTCAATAGGGGGATTAGGAATGTAAGAATCCTTATTACGATTACTGTCAAAGAAGTTTGGGATGGTTATCAATACATATTCCTCTATAATAATGATGGAACTGAGTCAACTTCTGGATCTGCATTGGGCGAAATCATGTTTGAGCACGGTCCCGGATCAATTAAAACACAGGAAGAGACTTATCATTTTGAATTTGATGTACCTTTATCATCAATAGGTAATGATTTTGTCATTCGATATGGCGCTTCTGGCGCTGGATGGGATGATTGGAAAAATTGGGATTTGAAAGTATCACTTATATTTTACTAGTAAAAAAAATAGAGGTGTTAGTCAATCTAGCACCTCTACCCTCAGAGGTTAAAACTAATGAAACTCACAAATATTCATAAATTATTCTACATTGACAATCAGCCCACAAAGAAAGCTCTTATCAATATATCATTATCTTTCCCCTCAAAGGGTAATGTTTTTATCGTTGGTAAATCAGGCAGTGGCAAAACAACACTACTTAATATCATTGGTGGAATCGATCAACCCACATCAGGATCCATTCATTTTGGAGGACATGAACTGACGACATTTTCCAGTCAAAAACTCAACGCATATCGTAACGATGCGATTGGTTTTGTGTTCCAAGACTATAATCTAATCGATACCTTAACCATATCACAAAACTTAAGTGTGGCACTTTCCCTAAAAGCAAATGTAGACTCGAAACTCATCTCTGAGACGCTTTCTTTAGTTGGATTAAATGGCTTCGAATCTCGTATGCCCTCCACATTATCAGGTGGTGAACGCCAAAGAGTTGCGATTGCACGAGCTTTACTCAAGAAACCAAAAATTCTATTAGCGGATGAACCTACAGGGGCACT
>DITO01000056.1:0-136 GCA_002422065.1 Erysipelotrichaceae bacterium UBA6182
TCGATTTGCCCACGCTTGCGAAGGTGATGAACATAATTCCGTAAGGTCTGCTCATTGCCAGGCAAGGCATCAACCTCGCCACTTTCAACGAAACGCTCCGTCAGGACATCCTAGATCGAGCTGATGTATACATCAG
>DITO01000056.1:301-3982 GCA_002422065.1 Erysipelotrichaceae bacterium UBA6182
TTAAACGCCTCCTTGGACACCTGTTATTCACAGTATAGCGCTCAAGGGAAGGAATGCTCATCTCCTGTGTTCTGCAGTGCACAGTGGGTGTATGTTTAACCACACGGATTTGAAAATTCTGCTTACCGAACTTTAGAAAAAAGTGCTTACCGTAGTTTGAAAATACTCCTTACCGTACATCTGCAAATTCATCTTACCGCCTGCAATAGGGATGTGTGAAATAGACATCACTGATATTGTGCAACGCCTCAGAGAGACTTGCGAATTCAGAACCGTTATCACAGGTCACTGTTTTGAAGAGCTTTGTTAAGGCGAATGGCAAAGGAGAGGATCAAGAGATTAAGGCTAAGATTATGAGTAGTCTAGTTCAGTCATTAGATTAACCAAATTAGTTTCCAATAGAAAAACCTGAAAATACTATCAGGAGTGAAGGTGTAACTACAGTAGGAATTTGCCCAATATGTGGAGTAAAATGAGAAATATATATGATAGTTATCGAGGTGAGTTTACTGCATACCAAAAATTCGAAAATGGTTGTAGAAATTCACTTCATACAGAACTTGTCATTTTGGATATCCTTGGTGATAAGATAAAGTAAGGATTTAGAAGTTTAGATTATAGAATAAAAATAATTATTGAAAAAGATTAAAAAGGGGGGGGAATTGTGTCTGGTGAATGTGTTATCTGTAGAAGAGAACGAGAATTGACTTTTGAACATATTCCCCCAAAGGGGACCGGCAATAATACCTCAGTTAAACAATACGGGATGCTCGAATCACTAACTGATATTGAAGTTAAGCCATGGGAATTTGAAAAAATGAAATGGAGTCAAATAAAACAAAGAGGGCAGGGGTATACAGCGATATGTAAAGAATGTAATAACAAAATGGGAAGCTGGTATGTAAAAAATATATATACTTTATAAATCAACTTGATAATCCAACGAATTACCAAAGAATCACAGATAACATTATTGAAATTTCCTTCAATAATATTTATCCACTTGAGATATATAAGCAAATATTGTCAATGTTTATGACAATAAACCAAGAAACAAAATTGTTTAAGTTTGGTTGTTCAGAATACTTACTAAATAAGGAAAGTCGAAATTTGCCAGAGAACTTAAGCGTCTATGCTTATATCAACAATGGAAGTATGATTAGACACGTCCCACTTCAGGTTTTAGGAACAGATGATGGTTTGATATTGACCACAGAGTTAGGATTAGAACCATTAGGATATATTATTTATCATGAGATACCTGCCAACTTTTAAAATTGGTTTTACTGATATATCTTTCTTTAATAGTTTTAACTATAACGAGTCAGCATCATTTAGTATGAGACTAAGTGTTAAAGAAGTAAATTCGATTATATCGAATGATTTCAGAAATAAATGTGAATACTAGAGTTTAGATTAAACTAATTCATAGGTAATCGAGGGGAACAATATGACAAAAGTCTTAAAGAATGTTTGTATGAAGGGAACTTGAAAGTAGAAGAAGTTAGCTTAACAAGACTTGTTCTAACATGTTCTGAAAAGGTCTTATCAAAGCTGAATAATAAGATAAGTATGAAACTAAATGGTTATAGTAGCCATTATCTCAAAATAGGCAGATAGTCATATATATTACAGTACGTGAGTAAGCATTAAAAAAATCAAGATTCATTATTGTGAGTAGGTGCAAATTGTTAAGGAAACATTCAAAATGGATAGAAACAAAATTAGTATAGATGATTTTTTGATTATAGCAAATGTTAAGCTTAGCACCGTTAGAAAGAATAAAGAAAAGATTCCGGGTCTTAAATTGATAAACGGTAACTATGACATATTAAAGGGTACAAGGTACCCTGCTGACTTTCATCGTTACAAGATTAAGAATTCTGAAGACAGACGTTTTCTTTTATTGAAGGCTATAAGTGAATTTAAATATGTTGATAATTTCACTCTGCATTTATATCAAGAACAGTTCGTCGGTTTAATAAGAGATCTGCTGACTGCGGAATTGATTAGAGAGAACCATCTATTTAATCGATACGGTGCAAATGCCTATGATTGCACGCCAAAAGGAGATGATTTGATAAAGAGTCGAAAAACAATAGCAGTACAAGAGATAACGAATCTTGTTGCATCAGCAGCAGGGAATTTTGTTGGAACTGTCATTTCTCAACAAATAGACTAGGATTGTACTGATACAGATTGAACTATGTGGTCTAGAAATTTAATACTAATCACTTTATTAGAAAGATTATTTCAAGATTTTTAATTTTTACCTTAACTTTATTGCTTTATATTTTGTTAAAATATCAGCTAATAGTAAATAGTAGAAATTCTCTCATTCTCTTTATATGATTTACTAAATCGTTAATCAAAATATTGCAGTTTACAACTAAAAGGAGTTGAGGATATCAAAATGATTAAACTTACAGACTTTATTAAAGTTTCAGACCCACAAAGAACAAAGATAAAATTTAACATGAATCCATCGGATCCCAATGTTCCTGCTTTTGACTTGTTAATGGAAGATAGTCAAGAATGGATTGAAATGAATGCATGGAAAACTAAACAACCTAACAATAATTTAAATAATGCTGACTATTTAATTGCATTAGCACAGTACTATCCGTATGGACCAAATTACTACATTTTTGGTGGCTTGTATAAGGTTGAGAAGATGATGCCAGAGATTTTTGATGATATTGGTTATAAACTGACTCTTCAAAGTGATTATGAAGAATATAATAAGCGCTTAATAGTAAAACTTGAAAAACCTATAGGTAGAGACAACTATAATCGAATGTACTCAACTGTACAAGAACAACTTAACCCTGAAATTTACGAACTTGCTCCAAGTGCAAAATTGGGCCATTTCCCAGGATATCAAAACATCAATTTGAGACATAAAGATTTGCAACTAATTACTACTAATAATGAACCAAGTTGGAAACAAGCATTATCTAGTGTCAAAGGTGTTTATGTAATCACAGATTCTTGTACAGGTAAGTTATATATTGGTTCTGCTTCTGGAAATTCAGAAGGCATATGGCAACGTTGGAACTCGTATGCAAAGTTTGAGGATCCAACTGGTGGAAACAAAGATTTCAAAAAGTTATTAGATGAGTTTGGTAATCACTATATTCGCGAGAATTTTAGATATTCTATTATTGAGATTTTTGATAGTAAGACAAAGTCTGAAGTAATTATTGAAAGAGAAACTTATTGGAAGAAAGTTCTCTTAACTAGAAAATTCGGAATGAATTCCAATTAATAGTTAAAATATTGACTATATAATTAGTTGGAGATTCACGATGTCAGTAAATAACAATGTGAACGATCTTAACGATACATGTGTTTGAAAGCTTTGAAACATTTTCAATAGCACTGTCGATAAAATTAATGCTATACATTTATAAATAAAACAAGTCATAGTATAAGAACGAGAGATATGTGAGTTTCGTATTGACCAGTATAAAGCCATCTCGTAAACAAGATGAAAGATTCGTGAATTGATAACGTAAATGATTTATATAAGAATGAAGCGTATAGATTAACTTACTAACATATTATATTTAATTTAGATGAGCGATCATAAATCTATCCCCCACCCATAAATCTTTATGATTGCTATCGAAATAATAAACCCATTGTATTGAATAATCCCCCTTGTCAAGGACACGGATA
>DITO01000035.1 GCA_002422065.1 Erysipelotrichaceae bacterium UBA6182
AATGTTTGCCATCTAGTTCTCTTCTATGTTTAGTTTATTTAATGAGGGCAATGTTTGCCATCTAGTTCTCTTCTATGTTTAGTTTATTTAATGAGGGCAATTCTTGGATGAGTAAGTAAAAATTGCGCGTATTTCTCATCAGACACTATAAATGCTTCAAGCAACGCAACTCGGTTTTTTAAATGTTCGACATCAGATTTTAAAGAATTTATAGTTTTTATATCCTCTTTTTTTCTTTTGTATGAATTTAACTCCGAATTATTCTTATTGATTAAAGCACCATTGTCTGATCGGTAAATACCAGAAATTTCTGTCTTTTCCATATTTTATTTTTGAAGTGCAATAACTTGAAGATCTGCAACTCTAGGAACTATGGCACCGTCTGAACTCATTAAGCCAATCTTAATCTCAAACTGTTTGAACCCGTCAAATGTATTACCATTATACGCATATTGTACAGATCCATTGACACCTATTAGATAGGCAGCTGGTACACTATATGCAAATGATATGAAATTATTTCTATTCACAGAAGAAGAATAGACATTGGCAGAATCTCTCACCAATTCAATCCAATTCTTAGTTCCTATACGATCAGAATCTTCATTGTGTTTAAATCTTGCCCAAACTTTAACATCAGTACCTTGTGGTATGTAAGAAGACAAAGTTACTATTAGATCTTCTGCATCCTGATCTTCCGCCAAAGTGATAACCTGACTAACATACTTATTGATCAAATCTCCACCTAGAGGATTTGTCTCATTTGTTGCGACATTGTTGACGACGTTGTTGATAAATATGCCACTGATTTTGCTATTATCTATGATTGGAGATACATAATTACTAGCACCACCAATACTACCACGGATCACCGCAGAGTATGCTCCAGCAAAATTAGCTTTTTCATCCGATTTAGAAAACAATGCAACCAAAGAATCAAATGTGAATGCCGTGTCTGGAATAGTAGTAATGAACGGCATTAAAGCGTCAGTAGTGGCAGACCGAGTTTGGAATTCATAATTGACGTCCATATTGTCGAACGCCAAATGATTAGGCTTAAATGTCACAACCGAATATGGATGCTTAACAAATGAATTTAAAGTCACCGAAATGCCCGAACTAATACCTTTCAATGTACAACCCTCAAAGAAGTCCCCATTGGAATTATTCAATATCAGAGTATAATTTTCACGGTCATATTTGTACAATTGTGCCAAACCAAAAGAACTTGAAGTAATGTTCGCTGTTATTGATTTAGAAACTGAATTACTATCTAAGATAGTAACAGCTGTGCCGACTATGAATTTTTCCAATTCACAGTGATCTGTATAGTACTTATTACCGTTGATAGAAAGCACATTGCCAATTAAGGATCCTTGCTGTATTTTATCTCCAACAATAATTGTACCACCAACAATGCTATTTAGACTTAAACACATTGAACCGTAAATATTTTCACCGATTGTATTAAAGATGAAAGCCGGAGGAGATACGTTAAAGAATTCATAGCCATCAATAGCATAATCAATGCTTGCGGCAGAAGAAGTATTGGTAAAATTAGCACGATTGAAAGTAACTTTCAGATCGATGTCTGGAACAATATCCCAGTTTAGGTTGTTGTTCGTGGTAAAAACATTACCGGTCAATTGTCTACCAGTGACTTGTTTGTTAGTAATAATATCGGTTTCACCAAGTCTGGAGATCCAGAAATAATAATCTGGATTTAGACCTTCTGTGTGAATAATGAATGCATATTGAGTATCATTCATCAAAAATACTAGTGAAGGAAATACCACCGTATGTGGAACTGTTGCATCATTTGTAGTTACTACTTCACTAGATTTATACCAAACTTCACTATAAGGCACCTGGGTTCTTGTAATACCACCAGAACTATCCATTTCACGAATTTCAAACCAAATACCCAAAGTTGGATGTTTCTCTTTGATAAACAAATCCACCGACGATAGAAAAACACCGCTTTCATTGCTAGGTACATCTACTTTAAAAGAATACGCCATACATGATGGACCTAGTACTTCTACTTTCTGTGGACCTACAGTTTGGATATTAGTAAGAACTGTATTCGTACGACTCTCGGATATCTGGTTGGTATATGGAATTGCGTATTTCGTCGAAATGATTGTGTTTTGTTTCTGAACGCTCAGACCAGAAGCGACAAAATATGATTTTGCATACGAAGTTGCATCAACCGAGTTGGTTGGATTATCGGTAATCATAATTTCTTTAGTACCGATTCTAAATCTCTTTCCAGAATCAGGTAATCTTAAGAATATAGATAATTCACCAGTAATGTCAGAACGAAGTTGAAGACCTTCTGTTGCCGGGGCCCCATTCAATCCGGAGTGGGTTATAACATTACCGCTTCTTGTACCTTGAGTACAGTAGGCTGACATGTCTTCACCATCAAAGAATACATAGTATTTAGTATTCGCCTTAAGACCCTGAGCAAATAGCTGCAAAGTCTGTGGTCTAATGTACGGAATAATTGATATATCGGTTACATAAGTACCTATTTGCTCAGTGTTTGTTCCAATAGTAATACCGGAGACTGTACCAGTTCTTGTTTGTGTCTGGTCAGTTGCTACTTGGTTAATGATAGTACCATTAGAAACAATAAATGCTCGATCAGTACTAGCACCACCAATTGTGCCAACATTTCCTGCGGCAGCTTGGGCAGCAGCATATGAACTAAAAGAACCTACAAATTCTTCACCAATCTTATCAAATGTTCTATCACCAAATTTTCTGCGCCAGACATCATATGTAGGAGAAGTCGTTGTCGACGCAACTGTAGAACTAACAGACAATCCACTCACATTGTCGATCCAGGAACCCCACTTAGTGGTCATTAGATTTTTATTTGGTATATTGTTATCTATAGTAATAGTTTTATCTACTGTTTTAGAATCAACCCAAGTATCTGTGTCTGGCAATATTTTTAGCACACCAACAAATCTAAAAACACTTTGTTCGATGTTTCTTATAGTTGTTACACGGCTCTGTGTAACAAGCGCAACCTCGGTATATGGAAAAGATGATAAGTCACCAGTGGTAACCATATTTGTAGCTGCGATTGGCGAAAACCTGAATGACTCCATCTCAAAGATTGGACGAATTACTTGCTCATGTTTATCCACGGCAATGTTATATTCAGAATAAAGAGTATTGCCCAATGAATGATCTAAAAAGCTGTCGATGAAAAATCCATTCTTGAATCTATCTAAGCCGTTTTCATCTAGAATTTTCATATCTATAGCAGATTTTTCTAACAATGAAAGACTGTTATAATATTCTAGATTTTCGATCCGCTGTTTCATAACACCAATGTCTCGCATTGTGTGGCGAGCGTTGGTTATTTTCTTAGAGCTGGCACCATAACCGTCCTTATTTAAAATACGTGCATATGTAGATGCAATAGATGGATAAGGTGGGATGTAGATTGTGGCAACGCCCATCATAGAATCCGAAAATTTCGGAGTTATAGGAGAAACATTTGCACGGCCCCTGATGACACTAAATGCCCCATCAGACGTAACAGCTACAACGTCTCGACGGGCCAAATAGTAACTATAATCACAATAGATTAATGTACCCGGAGTTGGTATACGGAGACCATTAGCCTCTGAATAGAATAGATCAGTTTTTGCTGGGTTAATTGAAGCAGCTGCTACTGTTGTAGCATCGGCAGCAGAATTCTGCTTAACTGGTCTAAAATCTAAACAATCACGGAGTGCATATGTAATTCCGTTAACTTCAGAGATGTAATTTGGAACTTGATGTGTGAATATTGTTGTGTCAGATGAAGCATTATCATCTATATTATATGACTCAACTGAAAAATAGCCCACACCCTGTGAAAAGTCCGGCAAGAAATAATCTAATTCAATCAATAGATAATCTGTTACTTCTAGTTGACCTGTGCGGGCTGTAATACTAGCATGCTCATATAGATCATCTCTCTGACCATCGTTGATTATAAATTGTTGAGTTACATCAGCACCTTCCAACACACTAGTAAAAGCGGCTGTATGTTTTCTGATTTGTCTGATTTTATATAGATCAGAAACACCAAGATTAATCGGTGTGTTTACATCGGCCAGCAAACTGCAATCAATCTTTACATACCGAGATGGTTTTAGAATTTTCTTAACTTCCGCTGCCGCACTTCTGACACAATTAATTGACGTAGAAACATTAAGCAAATCACCTGAATCAAAAGTTTCATTCAAGTCAATCGTCAATGAATCCGAGTTGTTTACAGTAACAGCTGGTGGTAGTCCGTTCTTAGAACCTTTAGCATTTAAATCTATTACTTGTCCATTGATGAACAATTTAGTATATGTTGCAACAGTAACGGTCGAAGATAAATTAGTAACTAGAGTTAATGATGTATCAGTAGCAATTGTGGCAATCTTGTAAATACCAGATGCTCCGGTTATAGATAAATTATCTCCAACATTTAGTCTGGTGAAGAAAGTACCGGTGCCAGTTATAGAGTTTGTGCCAGACGTACCTGCCATCGTGCCTGTTTGAGGAACATATGTATCATCATTTGTGGTGACAATAATAGTTGACTTTTCGGCTGAAAGTAATGTGCCAGTAACTCCATAAGAATGATTCTCCAGAGCCGGATTCACATTTACTGTGAATGTACCAGCGGTGGCAACAGAATTAGATTCAAAAGTGCGTCTAAATGTAAATGTAGTATCCGAAATATTAGACTCATTCTTTACATTACGAATATTCTGAATACCAATCGGAAATATCAAAGAAGAAGAAGTAATTTCTTTTAAAACAGCTGATCCTGATTCTAAAACCAAGTCTGCAAAAAATACTCCATTAATGCTTACGGCGCGCACCTCGGCAAAATTGTACCCACTGCTAATTATGACATCGGACAAATACAAACGATAAGTCGTACCACTGTCATTGATCAACATTTTTACTTTTGCAGAACCAATCAATGTACCACTTGGTGCCACTGTTCTACTAACTTTAGAAGTTACTCTAGTGCCAGCAGTAGTGTATAAATTAACTATGGTTGCTTGATTCTGTACTACATATCCAACCATTTCATTGATCAATACGTATTTACCATATCTAACGGAAACGATTTCAGAGTTTACGTTTTCATATTCTGTACTTTTGTCGATTGGGATATATTTTGTAACCAAGTTATTGACTTCATAGCCCTTTACATATGCGAGACCTGGTTCTACACCGATGGCCAATTTTGTAGAATCACCATCATTGGCCAATAAATGCAAGCCACCATTATCACCGGTATTTAGATGTTCTCTGATAATTAGATTCAATCCGTGTACAGTATAGTCGCCTGATTCATCATATGTGCGTTTTGCTATTTCATCATAAATTCTAGAGTATTGAGTACGTTCGTTGGAAGTTTTTAGAGCACCTTCAACGATTTCAAATAGAAGAATAAAATCTGCATCTGGCTGTTCATTTATGTCTAACTTAATTAGATCTAAGTTGATAACTAAACGATCAGCACCGGGAGCAGCATAATTATAAGATCCTTGAGCAGGATCTAGCAATGAACTATCTAATTCGGAATTAGAAATTGATTCACCAACTTTAAAACCAACTCTATATGTTGGAGAACGATTTTCTGCATCTAGAACTAAACTCTGTTTACTAAATGCTATAAAATAACCTTTGGAGAATACAACTCCATCAGTAATAGAAAATTTAGAACCCTTAGAAGTTGAACTGACTGTATAGCTAGGAGCAGCAGTTGGACTACTAATTGCAATCTGTTCTGCTGGTTGAAACACATCAAAATCATCACCAGATGAAAGATAACGTATGACCAAAGCGTTATGTGTAGCACCAGAATCTTTTTTTAAGCTAACTGCCACAATATAAGCACTAACATTGGAACTAAGACCATAAATCGTCTGACCAACTAGATTAGAAGCATCGGTTGAAGAAACGATATCGGTTATCTTTACACAATCAACACCTGTGTCTATGTCAAATAGACCACCAAGTACCATTGAACCGTCTTTAAACACATGAGAACCAAACTTTGAAATTTGGTTCTGAAGGATTGTTTGAATTTGAGTTAGTTCACGAGCTTGTACGGCATACCCAGGCTTAAACAAGATTTGTTGGTGGCCCTTAGTAACATCAAAATCATCATAATATGGTGCTACATTTAAATTAGTTGTTGTCATTATCAAGTTTCTCTTAAAATTCTAGATTTGTGTGGGTATTAAAACTTTATGAACGTCTTAATACTAATCCCCTGATCATTACTAAATGAAAACGGATTTTCATCAGAAATGTAAAGAAGATCACCAGAATATTTGTTTACATCTGGAGAAGAAATTAATGCAATAGACGTATAGACTCTATTAGAATCTGTTTCCGCAGTCATTGCTCCGGTTGGTATAACATATTTAATACCAAGTTGCTGAAGATTTACGATATTACTGGTGAATGACAAAACCCTATATCTA
>DITO01000188.1 GCA_002422065.1 Erysipelotrichaceae bacterium UBA6182
TACAAGTTAATAACCACACAAGAGACACCAGAGGAGATGTATTACAAATCTATTTTGGTGTTTTTAATTTGAAGGAGGAGCACGCATGTATGATGTTGTGATTATCGGTGCCGGGATCAATGGTGGGCTATTAGCACAACGATTGTCAAAGTTTGATTTAAAGATTGCTCTATTAGAAAAAGATAATGATGTAGCCAATGAAGCAACGGCTGCTAATAGTGCAATTATTCACTCTGGACACGATCCAAAAGCTGGTACGCTTAAGGCAAAACTAAATGTAAGAGGCAATCATCTTTGGGAAGATGTTTGCAAAGAATTAAGTGTTGATTTTATCCGCAATGGTGCTTTTGTTGTTGCAGTTAATGAAGAAGAAAGAAAAAGTTTAAACGCACTTCATGAACAAGCGCAAGAACGTGGAGTTCCAAGCCGCATACTTTCACGTGAAGAAGCAATTGAACTTGAACCTAACTTAAGTGATTTAGTGGTAGAAGCGTTAGACTTGCCATCTACAGCAATTGTCTCCCCATGGGAAGTAACGATTGCCGCTGTTGAAGATGCTATGAATCATGGATTAGAACTATTTTTACATCATAAAGTTATCAATATTGAGAAAAAAGACGGTTATTTTGATGTCACAACTCCAAAAGGAGTTATTCAAGCAAAAGTTGTTATTAATGCAGCGGGAGTATATTCAGATGAAATATATTCTATGGTTTCAAATAACTCACACTATAAAATTACACCACGTCGTGGTGAATATTATGTCTTAGATCGTGCTGTAAAACCTGTGGTTTCTCGTACAATTTATCCACTTCCTTCCGAAAAAGGAAAAGGTGTTCTTGTAGTACCAACAATTCATGACAATATCTTGATTGGACCTAATTCTGACATTATTTCCGATAAAGAAGGTAAGGATAATACAGCAGCTGCATTAGCTTATGTGAAAGAGCAAGTTTCAAAAACAGTTAAAAATATTCCTATGCATACGATTATCCGTACCTATGTAGGGTTACGCCCTTCACATCTTGATTATGACTTTGTTATTCAAGAAGCTGAAGATGTTAAGAACTTTATTAATCTTATTGGTGTTGACTCACCAGGATTAGCATCCGCACCAGCGATAGCTGAATATGTTGAGCAAATTGTCTCAAATATGATTCCTCTTAAAGTCAAAACTGAACCTAGAACGCCTCGTCGTCCATGGATTATTTTAAATAGAATGAACTCACAAGAAAAGCAAAACATGTTTGAAAAAGATTCAAAATTTGGGCAAATGGTTTGTCGTTGTGAACTTGTAAGTGAAGGAGAGATTGTTGACGTTATTCATCGTAATGCAGGTGCTCGTACCGTTAAAGCTGTTAAGCGTCGTGTGAGAGCAGGAGCAGGTCGTTGTCAAGGTGGATTCTGTGAACCTAGAGTCATTGCTATTTTAGCTAGAGAATTAAATATTAAACCAACTCAAGTTCTCTTAGATGCTGATGACTCAACCATCTTAGTTGGAGAAACAAAGGAGAACCTAGCATGAAACACTTTGAATTAGTCGTAATTGGTGGTGGTAGTGCAGGTCTTGCTGCGGCAGTTAGTGCATATGATAATGGTGTTTCTAATATTTTAATCCTTGAGCGTGATAAAGAACTTGGAGGAATCCTCCAACAGTGCATTCATAATGGATTTGGAGTTCATACCTTTAAAGAAGAACTTTCAGGTCCTGGTTTTGCAGAGCGATTCATCGATCTTGTTAACAAGAAACATATTTCTTACAAACTTAATGCTATGGTTATTCATTTGAATGACGATAAGATTCTTGAATACGTAAGCCCAGAAGAAGGGTATGTAGTTATCCAAGCAGGTGCTATCGTCCTTGCTATGGGATGTCGTGAAAGAACTCGTGGAGCTATCGCAGTTCCTGGTTATCGTCCATCAGGTGTTTGGAGTGCAGGGACTGCACAACGATACCTTAATATGGAAGGTTTCATGGTCGGTAAGAAGATTTTCATTCTAGGAAGTGGTGATATTGGATTAATTATGGCACGCCGCTTAACTCTTGAAGGAGCTGAAGTAAAAGGTGTAGCTGAGATTATGCCATATTCAAATGGTTTGCCTCGTAATATTAAGCAATGTCTTGAAGACTTTGATATTCCACTTTTCTTAAGTCACACTATTACAAAAATTGATGGATTAGACCGTGTTAGTGGAGTTACTATTGCTCAAGTTGATGGATCTATGCAACCGATTGAAGGTACTGAAAAGACGTTTGATGTTGATACAGTGTTATTCTCTATTGGTTTAATTCCAGAGAATGCATTGAGTGAAGAAGCTAATATTGATATGGATCCTAAAACACGTGGACCAAAAGTTGATGAATCATATCAAACATCACTCAGAGGTGTATTTGCTTGTGGAAATGTTTTACATGTCCATGATTTAGTAGACTTTGTTGCTGAAGAAGGAACAAAAGCTGGAGTAGCTGCAGCTAAATATATCAATGAAAAATTAAAATCGGGTAGTATTATCAACACAATTCCTAAAGAAGGGATTGGTTATATTGTTCCTCAACGTATTCAAGCAATTAACTGTGATAAAACGGTAGAACTTATGTTTAGAGTTAGAAAACAATATAAGAATGTAGAGCTTGTTATTAAAAGAGATGATGAAGTTTTAAGAGTCATTAAGAAGAAACATTTAGCTCCTGCTGAAATGGAAAAAGTAATTCTTAAAGCATCTGATGTGGCTGAATGTCAACATTCATTAAGTATCGAAGTTGTGGAGGTTGCAGCATGAAAAAAGTAGAAATGATTTGCATTGTTTGTCCTATGAGTTGTCGATTAGTTATTGATGTCGATGATGCGGGTGCAGTACAAAGTGTAGCTGGTAACTCATGTAATCGTGGTGATATCTATGCAAGAAAAGAACTAACTAACCCAACACGTATGCTAACAAGCACAGTGAAGATTTCTGGTGCAATTTATGATCGTTTACCTGTCATTACATCTTCTGATATTCCAAAAGGAATGATGTTTGAAGTTATGAAAGCATTAGCAAATATTGAGGTAGTTGCACCTGTTAAAGCCAATGATATAATAATAGAAAACGTATGTAATTTAGGTATTAATATCATTGCATCAAGAAGCATGGAGCAAGTACATTAATGTCAATTCAAGCTCGTTCAAAAGAAGATATTGCGATGGGGAAGCAAATTAAACAGGTCATGGTTGTTGATGACAGTCATTTCGGCCTTCGTAAAATCGTTGAAATGCTTGAACAAAGTGGAGATTTCAATGTTATTGCAAAAGCAAAAGATGGTTATGAAGCTATGGCCATTCTAAAACGTCAAAACATTGATGTCATACTTTTAGACTTATTTATGCCAAAATGTGATGGTTTAGGCTTCTTAAAACAAGCAAGCAATGATAATTTACTCGATCAAACCAAAGTGATTGTGTTGTCCGAAATCCAAGATGACAATGTTATTGAACAAGCTCTAAAATGGGGTGCACATTTCGTTCTATTCAAACCATTTACGATGCAAACATTAATAGAACGACTTAGAATTCTTACGGTTCAAAAAGATGAATCAAGTATAGATTATTCATCGATAAACTCACATATCATTAAACACTTAAAGGACAGTGGATTACCATCTCATACTTTTGGTTATCAATACTTTCGTTTAGCAATAGAACATGTATTAAAAGAATCACTCGATGTATTTTCTATCACTAAGACTATTTATCCCTTTGTAGCTAAATCTTGCAAAACAAGCAGTGCAAACGTAGATAAAGCCATGCGTCATAGTGTTACTTTAGCATTTGAACACAACAAGGATCGCTTAAACCAGTTCCTAGTTTCGATGAACTATAAAGATCCAACTAAAAAACCGTCAAACTCAGAATACATGAGTATGATACTAGAAAAAATCAAGGAAGATATGTATCGTTCTCACTCGTAGTGTCAACAGTGAGAATTGTTTCCCTCGCGACAATATCTACGGCTCACTTTCATCAATCTTTCACAGCCAGTCGGATATTGTCGCTCCTAAAGGGTTTAAATGTAAGCGCTTATAATTTAAAATTAAGCGTAGGGGCATATAGAATTACCCTAACATTCACAAGGATTGAACTTAGATGTAATTGATTCACAACTTCATCCATTGTTGCGTCAATTCATCAAGTCAAGATAGATAGCGAAAGCTATAGAAAGGGAGAGATTATTATGAAGTTTGTCAGAAGTGTACTAGGATATGCCATCGCAGGTATGTTTGTTATGTCTGTATGGGGTCCAATGGCGTCATTAGAATCATTTGGAATTATCGGTGGTTGGTTTGCTGCATTCGCAATCATTGGTCCAATGTGGTTCTTAAACCATTATGTAGGAGTTATTCCACATGATGCAGATTCAGGTTTTGTTGATATGGCTGCAGGGATTGGTATTGCAGGAGTTATGCGTGATGTATTTGGAGCTGGTTCAATTGATCCGCTTATCGCTACATTACCAACATTAGGTTTAGTGATTTTAGGAGGCGTTATCGGGGGATATCTCGCTGCTAAAGTCGAAGAAAGTATGGAGGCTAAATAATCATGACAATTCAACATGCAATTGCGACCGTTGTAGGCGCAGCAATATTCCCATTTCTTATTCGCTTACTTTGGGGAAAACTAGTTGATAATTTTGGAACGTTTGGTGGTTGGATGGCTGCTGCGTTCATCGTTGGTACTACTTGGGCTCTTAACCATGGTACTGGTATGATCGTTCAATCAGAAGGTGGCGCATGGGTCGATATGGCGTTTGCTGCTGCTGCTGGTCTATTAGTTGCTTCAGTCGTTCGTGGTGGAAGTTTCTCTAAAGCTGTACCTAATTTAGTTGCTGCATTAGTTGGTGGCGTTTTAGGTGGATTATTCTTATCATTCTATTTATTCTAAGTTAAGAAATTATTGTGGCTACCATGGCCACAAAAAAAATAATTAAAAGGAGGATACATGGAAAAGTATGTTTTAGCCATTGATGCTGGTACAACCAGTAATCGCGCAATTATTTTTGATCACAAGACGGATATCGTTGGGGTGGCTCAAAAAGAATTCACTCAAATTTTCCCTAAACCAGGTTGGGTTGAACATAACGCCAACGAAATCTGGACTACAGTTCTTGCTGTACTAGCGGAAGTTTTACAATCAACTAAGATTAAACCAGAACAAATTGCTTCAATCGGGATCACTAACCAACGTGAAACTACAGTAGTTTGGGACAAACACACTGGGCTTCCAATTTATAATGCTATCGTTTGGCAAAGCCGTCAAACAGTGCCTATTTGTGACGAAATCAAAGCTTTAGGAAAAGAAAGTTTATTCCGTGAAAAAACTGGACTAGTGGTTGATGCTTACTTCTCAGGAACTAAAGTCAAATGGATTTTAGACCATGTTGAAGGTGCACGCGAAAAAGCTGCAAAAGGGGATTTATTATTCGGTACTATCGATACTTGGTTAGTATGGAAATTATCAGGTGGGGCTGCTCACGTAACTGATTACTCTAATGCTTCACGTACATTAATGTATAACATTTATGAACTTAAATGGGATCAAGAATTATTAGATATTCTTAACGTTCCTTCAAATATGCTTCCTGAAGTTAGACCTTCATCAGAAGTATATTGCAAGACTGCTGATTATCATTTCTTTGGTCAAGAAGTTCCTATCGCGGGTATCGCTGGTGACCAACAAGCTGCTCTATTTGGACAAGCTTGCTTCAAACCTGGTATGGCGAAGAACACTTATGGTACTGGTAGCTTCATGTTAATGAACACTGGTAGCAAAGGTATTCCTAGTAAGAATGGTCTATTGACTACATTAGCTTGGGGTATTGATGGAAAAGTTGAATATGCACTTGAAGGATCAATCTTCGTTACTGGTTCAGCTGTACAATGGCTACGTGATGGATTAGGTCTAATCAAATCTGCTCCTGAATCTGAAGCATTGGCAACTAATGTTGCATCTTCTGATGGTGTTTACCTAGTTCCTGCATTCGTTGGACTTGGTGCTCCTTATTGGGATGACAAAGCTCGTGGATCAATCGTTGGTTTAACTCGTGGTACTACTAAAGATCATATCGCGCGTGCAACGCTTGAATCAATCGCTTATCAAACACGCGACGTCTTAGCAGCTATGGAAATTGACTCTGGAATTAAACTTGCTGAACTTAAAGTTGACGGCGGCGCTGTTAAGAATAACTTCTTAATGCAGTTCCAAAGTGACATCTTAGGTGTTCCAGTTGATCGCCCAGTTGTTCAAGAAACTACTGCTCTAGGTGCTGCTTTCTTATCAGGTCTTGCTGTTGGATTCTGGAAATCAACTGATGAAGTAACCAACAACTGGAAACTTGAAACTCGTTTCTCTCCTGTACTTCCTGCTGCTGAACGCGAAGGACTATATAAAGGATGGCAAACTGCTGTTAAAGCTACTCAAGGCTACAAACCTGAGTAATCTTTCTCTCATCTTGGATGAAAAAACGTATGGAGTAAAATCCTACGTTTTTTAAATTTACAGATAGCAAAAAGGAGATAAAATGATTACAATCATACTTGTTTCGCACAGTAGAAAAATTAGTGACGGAATTGTTGATATGATTACTGAAATGGTACCCTCAGATAACGTTACTGTTCTTTCTGCAGGAGGTACTGAAGATGGTGGTATTGGAACAGATCCAATGCGAATTCAATCTTTAATAGAAACTCATCAAGAAAGTGAACGAATTTACTTGTTTGGAGATATTGGTAGTTCTATTATGAGTATTGAAATGGTTCTTGATCTTATCGATTCAGATTTTAAAGAGAAGTGTTTATATATAGACGCTCCACTTGTTGAAGGAGCATTTGTTGCCGCAGTACAAGCGATGATTGATCCCTCTCATGAGGCAATACTAAGAGAAGTAAATAAACTAAAAAACAATCAAGGGTAACCTTGATTGTTTTTATGTCTACATAACTCTAAGTAATGCTTTAAACAGTAATCCTGATGAGAATGATCCAGGATCTATGTGACCAATAGATCGATCTCCTAGATATGCAGCTCTACCTTTAGTTGCTCGAAGTGGAGCAGTATCATTTACGAATTGATCAACTAATTCATCAGTAAGTTCTTGTTTTCTCATTGTTTCAATTACAGGTATCCATACATCAATCATTGTTTTTTCATGGCGAGTTGCTTTGCCACGAAGCATAATCGATTCAACACCTGCTTGCAATGCATCAACAAGTTGCTCTTGAGTAATTTCAGTACTTGCGCCAATCATTTTGGCCATGGCTAGGAATGCAGAACCATATAATGGTCCCGATGCTCCTCCTACTTTACTAAGTAATGTCATACCAATGAGTTTACATTCTTCGGAAATTGCCAAATCACTTTTAGTTAGGCGGGCTTCAGCATAGGCGTTTGCGCCTTTTGCCATATTGAATCCATGATCACCATCACCAATCGCATTGTCAAGATCACTCATGTATTCTTTATGTGTCTGAATGTCTTTTGACCATTGTTCAAACCATTGGGTAAATGCGAGTGGAGTTAACATTTTACCACGCAGCTACTTTCACTTCTTGATCAAGATAATCAACCCAACGTGGATCTCTCACTCTTAGAACTGTGAGTGAAATTCCTTGCATTTCGATTGAAGTCATTTTGTTTCCGATAACCTTGCGAACAACATTAAGTTTGTGTTCACCTAATAAGTTAAGAACATCATTCATAAAGACATATTGTTCCATTAGTGGTGTTCCACCAAGTCCATTCACAAATGCTACTACTTTTTCATTTGCTTCAAGTTTTAGTTCAGCAACGATCTTATCGATAAATTCTTTCGCAAGATCTTTAGAAGGTTGAAGTTTTGCACGACGATATCCAGGTTCTCCATGAATACCTAAACCAAACTCAATTTCATCTTCTCCAAGTTCAAAACCAGGTTTTCCTGCTTGAGGAACGATGGCAGGGGTTAATGCTAAACCTAAAGTAGCCATTTCTTTAATGAGTCTTTCTCCTTCAACTTTAATCTCTTCAAGTGAAGCTCCATTTTCAGCTAAAGCACCTAGAATCTTGTGTACAAGAACTGTTCCCGCAACACCACGACGACCTTCAGTCCAAGTGGAATCTTCAACTGCGATATCATCATTAGTAATGACGAAATCAACTTTAATATTATCCATTTCTTCTGCCATTTCTTTAGCCATTGTAAAGTTAATGACATCTCCAGTATAGTTTTTAATAACTAAGAATACACCAGCACCTTTATCAGCTGCTTTTATACCTTCATAAACTTGATCAACAGTTGGAGATGTAAATACATCACCACATACAGCAGCACTCAGCATACCTTTACCTACAAAACCTGCGTGAGATGGTTCATGTCCACTTCCACCTCCAGAAATTAACCCAACTTTACCTTTGCCTTCGTAATTACGAGCGACAACACGAGTATCATTGACACGATGGACGATGTCTTCGTGGGTGGCAACTAAGCCATTAATCATTTCTTCGACGATGTCTTCTGGTCTGTTAATAATCTTTTTCATGGTTTCCTCCTTTTGATCAATAGAACAATACACCATGAGTGTATACGCTTTCATTATAAAACTTTCGTTGATTAAAGGCAAAAGGAATAAACTGGTAGTCGGATATTGTCGCATTAGATTGTAACTTTTACTTTCAAATTCAACTATACTTAAAAATTAGACATTAATATGATAGGATGTAATTATGAAAAAATTAATCATCATTGGAGCAGGTCCTGCAGGGTGTATGGCAGCCATAAGTGCAAAGACACATCATCCCCATTGGGATGTTATTTTAATTGATAGAAATACTCGAATTGGAGAAAAATTAAGATTAAGTGGTGGAGGACGATGTAATATCAGTGCTAATGTTTCAATCGAAACTGTCATTGAACAAACCCCAAGAAATGGTCGTTTCTTATATGCAACACTGCAAACAATGAATCCAACACATATTAAGCAATTCTTTGCACAACGCAATCTACCGTTGGTTGAGGAAGATCATAAGCGATTATTTCCAGTGACTCATAAAGCAGACGATGTAGCCAATGTACTCTTAAAAGAACTT
>DITO01000262.1 GCA_002422065.1 Erysipelotrichaceae bacterium UBA6182
ATTACTCTCAAAAAAAGTTGATGAGAAAAGAGAACAAGTCATTTTTTCTTTAACATACTACGAGATATATTTTCAAGTAGAACAAGAAACCGGAATAAAATATCAAAGAGTTCGTGACATAGATTTGAATCCTAAACCATGAAGTATAAGAAGAAATCTTAAAGCTTTATTCATTCTAAATTTTGACTCACTGTAATAAAACATGAATCAGAATAAAATCATCCATAAATCATAGCACCATATAAAAACAGAGGATGTTCCTCTGTTTTTACTTATCTTCTCCTTTTATCACTTCACTATTACTATATATCCTTATTCTCCTTAAGCATTTCAATGAATATCTTGCCTAGTTCTGGATCAAATTGTGTTTCTAAACATCGCTCAATTTCTTCTAAAGCTTCTTGTTTTGACATTAAATCACGATATGTACGAGAGTTTGTCATCGCATCATATGAATCAGCTAAAGTGATTATCCTAGATTCAATCTTTATTTCATCTTCCTTAAGTCCCTGAGGATATCCAAACCCATCCCAACGTTCATGATGTTGAAGGACATAGACTGCTAATTCTGAATATTCACTCACAGTACTAAGAATTCTATATCCAATTTCTGGATGTCTGCGAATCTCAATCAACTCAATATCAGTAAGTACACCACTTTTATTTAATATTCTTTCATCAATTCCAATTTTTCCAATATCATGGAGTAGTCCCGCTGTTTTTAGTCTTTCTATAAACTCTTTATTGTGACCCATCTTTTTAGCAATCATTCCACAAAGTAGACTCACTTTTAAGGAGTGTTGCATTTCTCGATGATTCTTCTCAAAGAGTGTTTTAGATATGATATCAATGGTTTTACTTCTTAAACTTGTTTTTTCAAATAATTTGTTTCTATACATCTTATCTTCAGATACTCTTAAAATCTCATGCATCTCTTGTCTCATCTCATTCTTACAACCAATCCCAAAAGAAACAGAAACTTCCACACCTGAGACCTTTACACTAGAAAAACTTGTGACAATTCGATTCACTAGTTCTTCAGCTTGATTTTCAGTGGTATTTGGTAATAGTATTGCAAATTCATCTCCACCAATTCTCGCAACGATTTCACCTTCTCGACATGATTGTTTAATAAAATTAGCACTAACTTTTAATAGGTCATCTCCAGATAAATGTCCAAAGGAATCATTAATAAGTTTAAGCCCATTAATATCCCCCATGATAATGCATAGTGGTAAGTTCCTACATGAATTAAGTCTTTCTAATTCAATTTCGAAAAATCTTCGATTATATAATCCAGTTAAATCATCATGATAACTTAGATATTCAATTCTCTTTAACTTCTCACGACTTTCCGTATTATCTCTGAATATAATCACAACACCTTCAACTAGGTTGTTTTTATCTAGAATTGGAGCAGCACAATCTTCAATGTATCTTTCAGTACCATTTTTAGCTATCAATATCGTATCTTTGGCTAATCTATGAATATCTTTTGTTGATATGACTCTTTCAACAATATCTTCACTTATCTCTTTAGTGTATTGATTAATCACATTAAAAACGGTATAGATAGGTTTTCCATAGGCTTCTTCATTCGACCAACCTGTAAATCTTTCTGCAGCTTGATTCAAGAAAAGAATATTTCTGTTTTTATCAAGAGAAATTACTCCATCTCCAATCGATTCAAGGGTCTTTTGAAACTGCTGACTTTGAAGATGCAAAAAATCCTTGGTAAGTTCAAGGAGTTCTGATGCTCTATCTTCTTTTTCTTTGTTTTGATAAACAAGCTCTCGATTAGCCAACATTAGCTCGGCAGCTCTTTTACTTTTCTCTACTTTGTGAATATATAACTCTGTCTTTGTATGAAGTAACTCACTGCGTAAATTCTTTATGGCTTCTACAGCGGTATTGAGATCCATATATTCCCAACTTTCCTATTTTATTATTTTTTTATAATAATAAAAATGTTCTCTTCATAAGAACGAGTCCATATTTAGCAAGTGCTTTTGTTGGTTTAGAACTCTCATACGATTATAAGATGAGATTTTGAGTGGTAAATTACAATGTGTTGGTTGCGTAGCTATTCGCTCTTAGACACACTATACTACATATAAGACCAAGTAAGTATATATTCCATACTTATATGATATTTGATACACAATGATTCATTTAATTACTAAAAAAGACGATCTATTTATAGTCTTGCAACTATCTTAGTAATCGTCCTTTATCACATTCTTTTATAAACTCAATCTATTCAATCTTCAACCTCAATATCTGCTCCCCTTCATCTTCCTTCCCTGTATCTTCAAAGCCATATTTAATATACAGTGCATAAGGCATTGGATCTTTGAGTGTACATGAGACATAACAGTATCTTCTATTCTCATCTTTACATTTCTCTACAATAAGATCTAATACTTCTTTCCCATATCCTTTTCCTTGAAACTCTGTACCTACCATAAATCGCCACAAGAAGTATACTGGCCAATCTTCTTCTGGTGCTATGTAATTGTCTAATCCTAACATAACAAACCCTACAACCTTATTATCGACTTCAATTGCTCTAGGCCATGCATTAGGATAGTTAATAAAAGCTTCTGCTAAGGAATAAATGTTTGGAGCAACATGAGACTTATCTTGCTCACTGAGTGTGTCATAGATCTTTAATACTTCTTTAAAATTATCATACGTTATTTCTTTTAGTTCTAGCATATTCATTCTCCTCTTGTGTTCATTCTATCAAAACTAATATGCTTTAGTACACGTTATTATGGTATGTTATGTAAGGAAAAGTAATTCACTAGACACCACTAACGAAAAAGGAAGCCTAATGATTAAAGTAATAAATGAAAAACAAGAAACTGAAGTTGCAGATTACGTTTGGAATGTTTATCAAGATGCTGCTAAAAGAACAACACCTCCTTATAAAAGCCATGCAGAAGTGTTGTCTCAGCTACAAAAGCAAATCTCTAGTAAGCATGGAAGAATACTTGGATACTACAAAAATGAACAACTTTTTGGTGTTTTATATTTAGATATAATTGATAAGGACTCGTATGTTGGAACCGCTGGTCCTTACATACATTGCTCAGAGCATTATCATCAAGTTGCTCTTTCTTTTCTAGACTATTTAGATAACTACTTTATAGGATACTCATGTTATTTTGGAACCACAAAACCCAACTTATCCTCACAGAAATTTCTGGATGATCAAGGTTTCAAATGCATTGATGATACAATTCAAACAAAAATAAACCCTACGACATTAAATTCAATTATTAGTCCATATAAGGTGAAAGTGCTTAGCGAAGATTACTATGAGTTATACCGTAGATTTCACCAAGAACATTTTTCTGATTACTTTTTTACAGCAGATAAGATATATGATTCAATTCATCGTTGGAAGATTCATATTGTAATAATAGAAGGAGTTATATGTGGTTGTGTTTTTTCACAGAAGCAAACTGAGTCTACAGGTGAGGTTTATGGTTCAATTGTATTAGCTGAGTATCAAGACACAGATATGCTTTCACAGCTATACTTTGAAAACATAAGTGCGTGGTTCAGTGAAGGCTTAGTTGAAATATTTAATTTTGTGCCTGAGGGAGTTCAACTAGAAGCTTCCAAACGTGTGGGGTTCACTGAATATGATACCTATATGGGATATCACAAAACACTTTAGTATCATTAATTCAAACCTACTTTAAAATACATGCAAATATAGTGAGAATTTACCTAAACTTGTATTTATTTGCATTTTGCAATTTTTTAAAGGATATTTAATTGCATTTTGCAATTTTTTACAAGTTTCACCAAAATGTACCTTAATTAACTAGACATAAGTATATACCTAATTAGCTTATTCCCGCTTGTTTCATATGCCAGCTCATTTAAAATCCATCTTTCATTCTTTAAAGACTGTGATATGATTTACTTAACCAAACGAGGGGAACATATCATGAAAAAGAACTTACTCGGTTTAGACGTTTTACGTGGACTCGGTATTTTTGTGCTTCTTGTCATGCATACCGCCTTCTATTACTTTAGTGGACTATTTGAACTAGATCTAAATAATCCACCCCTCATTGTGACACTCATAGGACTAATGCTTATGTTTGCAGGGGTGTTTGCTATGATTAGTGGTCTTGTTCACACCTACCAACATTATCGAAAGATTGATGAACAACACATCTCATTCTCCACTGCTTTAAAACATAATCTTAAGAGTGGTTTATTTGTACTTATCATTGCCTATCTTTACTTCATCTTTACAGGACCTGGTTTAACACACATGAGTGAACAGTTCATGAGTAACAGTATCTTTGTAGAGTTCCTCTCTTCAGGAAAAATTATTAATACTACTCTTGAGAGAGTCTTGTATGTTGATAGCTTAGTCATGATTGGTTTAAACATATTATTACTAGGTATCCTCTTTCGTCTTCATACCCGCTTCTTTAAAAAGATTACACCTAACTTCTATCTCATTGCTGCTTTACTATTCTTTGTCTTCTCCCTCATCCGCATTCCATTATATGAAGTTTATTTAAATGCATTAGACAGTGAAAACTGGGTTGTGGTCTTAT
>DITO01000060.1 GCA_002422065.1 Erysipelotrichaceae bacterium UBA6182
TATATGGACTAAGTAATCACTTAGGGTTATTAGGATTAGGGCATGAGGATATCATATCAAGTCCTATCAAACTTATGGAGAATGTATCTATGTTTTCAAGTGGTGTTGTTACAACCATGGTATTGAAAGAGAATGGAGACATTTTTGCATGGGGTAATAATCAGCATTCCCAAATGGGAGTAGCTAATGATAAAACATATCGTAAACCTATAAAAATAGGACAAGTAAGGCCATAGTATTTTCAACATCTGTCATTATATTCAAACAAAGTCATAAAATATAGATGAACATATGTTCTCACACTATAAGTCTAAAAGCATGATGATGAACTCTTAATTATGAATATTAAAAATGAAGGAGGTAAGTTATGAACTGGAAGAAAACTATAGTCTTTATTGGAGTAGGTTTTGTTGCATGGTTATTATTGAGTGTTTATACTTCTTTACTCTTGGATATTCGATTAGCTGCAAGTCGTCTTGATGTAAATCAAATGACGATGTTGCATATATATGCAATGATTGTTTGTTTCTTGTTTGGTGTACTTCTGGAATGGAAACAACTAGTCTCACTCTTTAGCAATAAAATATCAGTAAAGATATCTAGTAAGCTCATTTTAGGAGTAATCTTACTTCTGATTAGTTTGCTTCCACCTGTGTTTTATGTAATGCAGTTTAGCTCACTTCATATGCCTTTCCCAAAAGGTGGTGTTGGAATCAATATGGTATTTGGATTGTTTAATCAATTTTCAAATGTACAGGCAATTTTAAGTGTTGTAGCTGGAACACTGGTGATTAAAGGGTTAGGGCAAATTGATTAGGTATTATATTGAACTGTTTACGAATATCATTTATCTTTATCAATGAGTTGATGTCATGGACAATAAACCCAAGAATTGTCTTGAAGGATGATCTTTATTCACACACTTTTTGAGATTATTCTTTTGATATTTATTGAAGTAGATATAGTATGAGGTTCGCATCAACCTAATTTTCAATAAGACACTTATGAAGAAATCAAATTAATGGATAAAAAGATAATAGTTCTCAACTTTTCTTATACCTAAAGACTTTTTCAGTGTAATATAAGAGAGATTAATGAAGGAGTCTTTATGATAATACAATTAAATAACGATGTAATCAAAGTCAATGTATTAGCAAAGGGTGCAGAGCTGTGTAGTTTAAAATTTGTTAATGAAAACACAGAGTATATTTGGAATGCAGATCCTGTTTATTGGAATCGACATTCACCGGTGCTATTTCCAATCGTTGGTAAAGTAGTTAATAATCAGTATCAGTTAGATACGTCCACATATCATTTAGGACAACATGGTTTCGCAAGAAATATGGAGTTTTCAGTAGCAGATCAAAGTAATACTCATGTGAGTATGATATTGGAATGGAACGACGAAACATTAAAGGTTTATCCATATAAGTTCGAAC
Organism: Erysipelotrichaceae bacterium UBA6182; assembly: GCA_002422065.1. Classification (GTDB taxonomy): domain Bacteria; phylum Bacillota_I; class Bacilli_A; order Erysipelotrichales; family Erysipelotrichaceae; genus UBA6182. The sequence continues at coordinate 1,440 of DITO01000060.1, forward strand.
TAATGATTACTTATACTTTAATTAAAAACAGTATAGTTATCGAGTATCGTGTTAAGAACGTTGATAATAAAAACATATTCTTCTCCATCGGTGGCCACCCAGGATTTAATTGTCCACTCAATGAAGATGAATCTTTTAATGATTATTATCTAGAGTTTGAAAAAAATGAAGATGCATCTATCACTGCAATCACCAAAGAAGGCTTATTAAAAAGAGATAAAGTCGCATATCTTAACAATCAAAACATCATAGAAATGAATGACAAAGTATTCAAAGAAGGAGCATTGATCTTTGATAACTTGAGATCTACAAGAATATCACTTAAATCTAAGAAATCACAGAAGTGTGTGCATGTTGATTTTGAAGGGTTTCCATTCTTAGGACTTTGGTCATCATCAAATGATGCATCATTTGTGTGTATCGAACCATGGGTGGGACATGCAGATTACGAAGACTTCATAGATGATTTCACAAGAAAAGAAGATCAAACATGTTTATCTGCTCAAAAGGTATTTACTAGAAAATTTGATATAACGATTGAATGAGTTATGGTAAAGAACTTGATATAACTACAGTTAAATATTTCATAGATCATTTTTGCATGAAAAATTCATAAAAGCTTTATATAGGACAACTTAAGATTGTAAACAATTTCAACTTTTAAAATTGAGTCTACAAATCTGGTATTAATACTTATTTTAATAATAGTCATTTCTACACTTTACAATATGTTATATATGCCATATAATGACAATGGAAGAACGTCTAGGAGATTAGTGATGTATGAAGTAATATTCTACGAAACGATTAAAGGTAAATGTCCGATTGAAGAGTTTCTGAATAATTTAGAACCAAAGATGCGAGCCAAAGTATTGAGAAATTTGGATTTGCTGAATGAATATGGCCCTACATTAAGAGAACCTTATAGTAAGTTCTTGGGTGATGGATTATTTGAAGTTCGTACTCAATTCGACGGTAATATTACTAGGGTGCTTTACTTCTTTATAAGTGGGAAAGACATAATATTAACCAACGGATTTACAAAGAGTACAAGAAAAACACCTCCTAGTGAGATAGAACTTGCAAAAAAATACCGAGATGACTTTATAAAAAGGAAGGTATCAAAATGAAAAAATTAAGTAGTTATAAAAAAGAACAATTAAAAAATCCAGATTTTAGAGCTGAATTTGAAGAACTTGAAGAAGAGTATGCCATTATCAAGGCTATGATAGAGACTAGACATCACTTAAATATTACTCAAAAAGAACTAGCTGTTTCGACAGGAATCTCTCAAGCTGACATTAGTAAGATTGAAAATGGGACACGCAATCCAAGTCTTAAATTACTTAAAAGATTAGCTGATGGAATGAATATGGATTTGCAAATAAAGTTCGTGCCTAAATCAAAATTAAACACTAAAGCACGTTAATCTATTTAATAAATAGCACATCAATTCATAGTTTAACAACTTTTAGTCAACGTCTTAGTTTTAAACCATTTTAAAGCAATTCATATCAATAGAAGAAAAACCTACCAAATGAGTAGGTTTTTGTCATTTCTGATCCATTCAATATGTTCTTCAATCTTTCTTTCGATATACAATCTTTCCATCCACCATAGTCCATAACACATGATGATTGAGAAGTTCATCTTTGCTCAATGATTCAAGAGGAACATGTGATGCAAAGCAATCTGCTTTATATCCGACTTCAAGTTGTCCTAACTGATGTTCTTGGTGAAGCAAGTAAGCACCAAGCTTTGTGAAGTGTTCTAAGGAAGTATTTAAATCTAAACACTGAGAAGGTTGATGTCCTTGTGGAAAGATACCATAGGCATCTATGCGTGTCATTGCACTATGCATTCCAACAAATACATTAGGATCTTCAATTGGAGCATCACTTGAAAATGCGATTTTCATTCCATGATCAATCATGCTTTTCCAAGCATAAGAATGATCAATGATTGTTTGAGGTAATCGCTCTTTAAGTAATGGGGCATCACTTCTTAAGAAAACTGGTTGTACCATACCCATAATGTTAAGTTTTACTAAAGAGGCTATTTGATCAGGTCGAGTTATCTGAATATGAATAATAGTATGTCTTAAAGGATTACCATCATGAGTAAATGGAGCATAAGCTTTCGCTACATTATCAATGGCTTGATCTCCAATGGCATGAACTACTACTTGCATCTTATGCTCATTGGCTTTCTTGACCATCGCTTCTAACAGCTCTTGATCAATGGTTGATTCACCAAAGGTGTCTGTATTAAGGTAAGGTTGACTCATAAGTGCAGTCTTACCACCAAGACTTCCATCCGCAAACATCTTACAAGGACCACTATACTGAAAATCATTTTCTTTAATAGGATTTAAGTGTAAAGTCTCAAAATCAGTAACTTCATCCATCTTAATTTGATGAGAGATTCGTAGTTGTCTTTCAGCAGTAAAGTGCTCATAGGCTTCCTTAACCATTAAATACTCAGGATTATGCATCCACAAGTCATTCGTACCAACCGTGGTGATTCCATAAGATAAACACTTTTGTGCTGCTGTCTTAAGAAAACTATGATAATCCTTAGTGGTAAGTGTAGGGAGTAGTGCATTCACATAACCTAGTCCAAGCTCTTTAATAACCCCTGTGAATGCACCATGATCATCTTTTTCAAAGTAAGTATCATCAAGATCTTTTCCAAAGTGAGTCACTATTCTCTCTAACATCATGCTATTTACCACCACCACATGATTACATACACGGGTTACAACTGTAGGTATATAT
>DITO01000096.1 GCA_002422065.1 Erysipelotrichaceae bacterium UBA6182
GGAATTTCTACCTTATAAAAATAAGCACCTTGAGAAAGGTGCTTTTTAAATGTCTAATTTTAAATCTGCTGTTTTAATCTTACCACGATGTACTAAGTAGCGATAAAATCCATATGTAAGTAGAGCGGGAAAGACAAAGTGTAGTAAACCCACTGCTATAAGTACGTCCTGAGTCCAACCCATGGTTGTTAAGGTCGTGAACTGACCTACAAGACCACTTGTTCCCATACCGGATCCTGCGGCAATGTTACTCATCTTAAAGTAAACCGTAGCAATTGGTCCTAGAATCATTGAAGATAAGACGGGGGGTAGTAAAATCCAAGGATTCTTAACGATGTTTGAAATATGAAGCATGCTAGTTCCAAGTCCTACAGAGACAAAACTTGCAGGTTTATTATCTTTGAGTCCCATGACTGCAAAACCAATCATATGGGCAGCACAACCGACAGTAGCTGCACCTGCAGCTAAACCACTAAGATTGAGCATAATTCCAAGAGCTGCAGATGATATTGGGGCTGTTAACACAAGACCCATAATCATTGAGACAATAATTCCCATAAAGAATGGTTGGTAGGTTGTTGCTTCGATAATGATAGCTCCTAGAGATGTCATTAACTGAGCAATAAGGGGTGATATGGATAATGCAACCAATGAACCAGTTAGTAGTGTAATAAAAGGGGTCACAAGAATATCAAGTTGCGTTTCTTTAGAGACGAGTTTACCAAACTCACAAGCAATAAGTGATGCAACAAATGATCCTGCGGGACCACCAAGCGTTGCCCCCATCATACCAGTGACAGCACTTGAGAATAAGACTAGAGGAGGTGCTTGAAGACGATGTGCCACTGCAACTCCAATACCAGCACCCATAAGACCCATAGCTGTAAGTCCCATGGTAATGAAGTGTTTACTAATGATATTGTCACCAAACCAGATGAGTGTTTGATCACCTAAAGTCTTGACGATAAGTCCAATAATCAATGTTGAAAATAATCCAAGTGCCATTGCACTTAGTGCATCAATGAAGTAAACCTTTAAAGATAAAGATATATTTTTTCGCTTTAATAATGCTGTCATATTTGACCTCACTTCATGCATAAAAGCGTATCGCATTCATGCCCAAGTGTCAAGCAAAGTGGTAGCGGTTTAACCTAGGTTAAACCAAATACATAAACTTCTTGATAAGTTACCATTCACATTGATTTCTTTATGATAGAATAAAACATGAACAAATATAACTTGTCTAGAAAGAGAACCTATGACAATAACAGAACTCTTAAAACAAAATCGAAAATTATTCATTTTTTACATGATTGGAGCATTCTTAACCACTATTAATGGTTTGTTTTCAACGTTTGCTTTATCGAATGCTTTTGGGATCATTGAAGAAACAGACTTTGAAGGGATACGCAGAAGGATTATCCTTGTGGTTATCTTTGCATTTACCCCAATCTTTGTTCAAATGTTATCTCGTTTTTTACGTATTGGTTTCATGCGTGATATTCTTGTCCAGGTAAGAACCTTAGCGTATGAGAAGATAATGAATCATACCTATGAAAGTTATCGTAAGTCTCCAAAAGAGCACTACATGTCCATGCTTGTGTCTGACATTAACTTATTTGAGAAGGATTTCTTCTTATCATTACTTAATATCATCTTTAGTTTTGGAAGTTTCTTTCTAGGAACAATTGTACTTATGTTTATATCACCCATCATTGCAATATCAACCATAGGGGTAACTTTACTTCTATATGCTATTACATCGTATTTCAAACCCATTGCACGTAAAAATAAATCTGCAACACAAGATGCGAATGCTTCTTATAACACGCAACTCTCAAACATTCTTCAAGGACTTGAAGTGATTAAACTTTATCATGCAGAAGAATTCTTTAAACCACCTTTTGAATCTATTATTCGTGTATTAGAACAAGTTAAAAAGAAAGCTTTTCAAATTGATGAAATTCAATCCAATTTAAATCACTGGATTGCTGCATCGTATCAAATGGGTATTTATGTCTATGCAACTTTCTTGTTTGTTCAAGATCAAATCACACTCACTGCACTCATCTTAGTCTTTAACCTTATAGGGCAACTTGTTTGGAGTATGATAAGTGGGTTTAACTTTATTAACCGCTTACGTACATCGATTGATATCTTTAATCGTATTACCCAAACTCATCCAACCCCACCTGCTGTTGAAGATATGATTTTTGAAGATGAACTCAATGTTGTATCATTAACATTTAATTATGAACATAAGAAAGTACTAGACCAACTTAAGTTCATCATTCAACCTAAAGAAAAAGTACTTGTTGTTGGTCCATCGGGTGCAGGTAAGACAACACTTGTAAGTTGTTTAGCTCAAAATCTTTCATCTTATTTAGGAGAAGTGAATGTTGATAATGTAGAACTTAGACATATTAACCATGAGAGCTTTCTTGAGGAAGCAGGCTATATTCGTCAGTCTCATTTCTTATTTAATGATTCGATTAAAAATAATATAATACTGGCTCAAAAATACGATCATGAAAAACTGTTGAAAGTACTTAAAGAAGTTGATCTACTTGATTGGGTACAGACACTTGAACAAAAAGAAGATCATATCCTAATTAATGATGGTTCTAATATCTCAGGGGGACAACGTCAACGTATTTCAATTGCTCGTGAGCTTTATCATGACTTTGCAATGTTGTTTATTGATGAACCATCAGCAAGTTTAGATGATGTCACATCACAAAGAATTTATGATACATTACTAAATCTAGACAAGACCATCGTGTGTGTTACCCATCGACATATTGAGTATTTAAAACCACACTTTGATAAAGTAATTGAACTTGAACCACTTGGAGGTCACGCATGAAAAAACTTCACTTAGGTCATAAAGGGTGGTTGTTTCTAAATGTCATCGGCATGATTTTAATGGCTGTCTTTAATGGTATTAATATTTACTTACTGCGTATTATTACAGATTATGGTTTAAACAAGCAAATAGATTTAATGCTACAAACAGCACAGTGGATCTTGCTGCTACTAATGCTAGGGCTTGTGGTTGATTTAGTAGGAACTTACTTGAGATCACAATATATCGAGCAAAGTTTACTGCTCATGAAAAGACATTATGTTTATTCACTACTCAATCAAGATATTACGCAACTACAAAAAGAAAAAGTGAGTGTTTATCGCTCTAATTTAACTAACGACTTTGATCGTTTCCAAGATAAATATCTTCTTAACCTACTTCAAATCATTAGAATGGCATTACAGTTTACGATGGCGGTAATTTTAGTCTCTACTGTATCACCATATCTTGTCATAGTCGCATTTGTACTTTTAATTCTGTTCTTAGTTATCACTTCTAATAATTCAAAACCAGTTCAAAAAAGTGAGGCAAAGAAATCAGCTTCTCTACAAAAATATACAAGTTTTGTGGAAGAAACTTTACAAGGCTTTGACATTATTAAGCAACATCAGCTTAAATCCCAACGCCATGATCAATTCTTAAGTCACGCAGTGGCTGTACAAAAAGATAATTATGGGGTGGATGTAAAAGAAACTCAAGTTTCTGCACTTAATCAATTTATTCAATCCTTTATTCTTTTTGGATTAGTGGTGACAGGAATTCTGTTTGCTCGCTCCACTAATGCTGGGCTTGGAAGCATCATTCTAGTCGCATCAGCTTTTGGCAATGTCATGTGGCCACTCTCTCAGTTTTCTCCAGTATTAACTCAAATGAAGGGAATTGTTAAGGTACTCGATGAATTTGATACTAATCTTAAAGTTCCAGTCCTTAATCGCTCACTCCATGTAAATCATTTTGAAACATTGGCATTTAATCAAGCAGACTTAGGTTATGATGATGAAGATAAATCTATTCTTACGGATGTTAATCTTTCAATAAATAACAACGAAAAAGTATTGATTGTAGGTCGTAGTGGTGCAGGAAAATCAACCATCCTAAAGACAATTCGCCAAAACATTACACCTAAAGGTGGTTTAGTATCTCTTAATCAAGAGGATATATTCTCAATGATTCCGATTGACTACTATTCATTATTTACCACAGTTGATCAGATTGGGTTTATTTTCTCAGGTTCAGTAAAAGACAACTTAACACTATACCAAACTATAAGTGATGAAAAATGTCGTCAAGCACTATCACAAGTAGGTTTATCTCAGTTAAATCTAGACGATGAACTCGTTAATAATGGCGCTAATGTCTCTGGTGGACAGCGAGCACGACTCATGTTAGCACGTGCTTTATGTCTAGAAACGAGTGTCATTCTTTGTGATGAAATCTTTGCGTCATTAGAACTTGAAATTGCTCAAAGTATTGAAAAGGACTTATTATCTCTTCCTAAAACAATCATTAATGTTAGCCACATCATCTTTAAAGAACACTTAGAACTTTATGATAAGATTTACGTTGTGGATGAAGGAAAGTTAATTCAGGTTAGTGCTCATCAAGATGTATGGGATAGAATGATATTGTCTCAGACTTAAGTTCACAACGAACCTCTATAACATTAATAATTAGAAACTCATCACAACATCTTACTGTCGATGAGTTTTTTAAATCATTAATTAATTACGTCACTAACATAATAAAAGCGCATATTAATACGCTTTTATAAGGAAAGAGAATGAAATAAGGATAATAGGTCTTTAGGTTGAAGGTGTTGCTTTTGCTCATTTGACACATCAAGTACAATACTTCCTTCATGAAGCATGACACAGCGATCTCCGTATTCTAAAGCATCTTTGATTTGGTGAGTAATCATCACTGTGGTCATTTTGAAGTCTTCTATAAGTTTTTTTGTGAGTTTCATCATGTGTTGACTTGTTCTAGGATCAAGAGCTGCAGTGTGTTCGTCAAGCAGTAATAATTTGGGTTGAGAACACACAGCCATTAAAAGACTTAATGCTTGACGCTGACCTCCTGATAACCAAGATACAGTGACATCAAGTTTTTCCTCTAAACCAAGATTAAGTAGTGCAACATAATTTGCAATGACTTCTCTTTGAGAATCTTGAGCACATCGTGTTAGATTAAAGGGTTTTCCTTTATTTAAGGCTAAGCTCATATTTTCAAAGATAGTGAGCGAAGGTGAAGTGCCTAATGAAGGATCTTGATAAACTCTTGACATTAATTGACGTCTTTTAAATGAAGGTTGATGACTTATGTCTTTATTCATAAAAAGTATCTTTCCACCATCAGCCCCAAGTTGACCGTCAATAAGATTAAGAAGTGAAGATTTCCCACTTCCATTACTTCCTAAAACGACTACAAACTCACCTTCATTAATGTTTAAGTTAAAGTTATCAAAGAGTGATAACTCATTTAGTGTGTTTGAATGAAATGATTTTCGAATGTTTTGAAGATGTAACAATGTTCCAACCTCCTCTCATTGATTTGGTAATCGTTTGCATGTTATCAGGTTGAAATAAAAGCGTAATCACAAATATTAATACCGTCATTAAGCGCAGTCCACTTGGATGAAGTCTTAAGGCAAGAGCGCTAGCTACGCTGAAGCGATATAGAATTGATCCAAATATGGCCATTGTTGTCAATTTTGCAGACGTAGATTTCAGGAGTGAATCACCCATCACAATCGAAGCTAGGGCAACCACAAGCATTCCAAATCCTAAGGATAGATCATAGAATCGTGTCATCATCACCACAAGTGATCCACTTAATGCAATGATTCCATTAGAAAGTGAAAGTCCTAAAGTTTGATAAGATCCTAAATTTTCACCAAGACCAATTACGAGTAGAGGATTATCACCAGCCACGCTTAACATCATGCCTTTTTTTGTGATTAAAAACCAATCAATTAGAAGTTTGATGATTAAGACAATAACGAGTAACAATCCTAAATGAAATATTCTTGTTTGGCTAATACTAACCCATGCAGGTCGAGTGAAAAGTGTTGTTGTTTGAAATAAAGGTAAATTAGAGCGATTTCCTGCAATCATTAAGTTAATAGTATACAACCCACTCATGGTTAGAATACCACTAAGTAAAGGTTGTATTTTAAGATGGATGTGAAGCCAAGAAGTAATTAATCCGGCAATCCATCCAGCAATAAAAGCAAAGAGTAAAGCAATTGGAATGGGAGTTCCCTGAGTTATAGAAACAGCCCCTACGACAGCTCCTAAAGGGAAACTCCCTTCCACGGTGAGATCAGCAGATTTTAGTACTTTAAAGGTTAAAGCCACACCCATAGCTAAGACACTGTAAAGTAAACCTTGAATAATGACATCAAGTATAAAATTCATCTTATTGGCCTAAACGATCTAATAGACTTTGAGGAATAGTAATCTCCAGTGCTTCTGCCATTTCTTCATTGATAAACAAGCGGGTGTTAGTTGGCTTACCAATAGGAATATCAGTAGGAAGCTTATCATTAAGAAGAATATCAATAACCATAACACCTGCTTGTTGACCCAGTTCTAAGAAATCAACCCCATCCACAGCAACAAGACCTAGATTGAGTAAGTTTGGATCTGAACCAAACACAGGTGTATTCGCTTGAAGTGCTAAGTCTACAATTTGTGCTGTCGCACTTGCAACTAGATTGTCAGTAACATTAAAGATAGCATCTACTTGTGGAAGAAGTTGTCCCATGGCTGCAGCCACTTCCGAGATATTAGAAACCCCAATTACAATCGCATTCATCCCTAGTGAAGGAGCAATACGTTGTGCCTCTTCCACTAGGACACGACCGTTGACTTCTCCTAGATTAAAGAGGAATCCGATATTTTGTGCTTGTGGAAGCATTTCTTTGACTAATGCGAGTTGAGGTTCAAGAGGTGCAGCATTAGTTACTCCTGTAACATTAGTGCCACTAGACTCTAAGCTTTCAACAACACCAGCCCCAACAGGACTTGTGACAGCATTAATGACAATAGGGATATTTGTATCAGTTGTCGCATTAAACGCAGCTTGAGCAGCAGGTGTAGCGATAGCATAAATAAGATCAACACCATCATTTACAAACTGTTGAGCAATCGTTGTCGCAATCGCAGGATCGCCTTGTGCGTTTTGTATGACTATATTAAATCGATCAAGGAGATTCTCACTTGTTAGATGTTTGATAAGACCTTCTAATGTAGCATCAAGAGCAGGATGAGTCACAAACTGAATGACCCCGATAGTAAATACTTTTTCTTTACTTGGAGTAGATGTGGAAACACATGCACTTAGCATGGTAAGGGAGAGAGTAATAAGCGCTAACGCTTTAATAATTTGTTTCATAGTGAGTTCCTTTCAAAGGGGATAAAATAAAAAAACACGCATCTACGCGTGGCCAATAAAAGATTTTTCTTGTGTATTGTTACCATCGTAGATATTTCCATAGTAAATGGGTCTATATCTACAATGTGATATAAACCTATTTAGTGATAATATCCGTAATAAGAAGTAACAAAGAGATTTCGTTGGTTTGTCATGATCTTAAAATCCTTTCTTGTATGGAGTTTAGCAAAACTTTCATAAGTTTGCAACAATTATCATCTATTTCATTAATTTACATTTAAAAACCTCCCTAAGGAGGTCATTATTGAATCGTTTCTACAGGTTTATTATCCTTAAAGAAGTGAAATATACTATCTCGAGTATATGTTTCAATTCGACTATAATGTGTCTTATTAGGATAAGTAAGGACTACTTTCCAAGGGAAAGGAACAGTGAATCTCATTTCCTTAATTCTATCTTGAATCATGTGATTACGTGTAGGACCAGGTAGAATGGTAATGAAATCAGAATTAATCGTAGATTCAAGTAAGAAATCCCATGAAGTTGACATCAAAGCAATCTTAGGGACAATACTTAAGCTTTCAAACTTTCTCATTAGCTGATGATGAATCATGAATGTATTAGAGAATATTGCCAAGTTTTGATCTTTTAAATCTTGCCAGTCCATGGTATCTTTGATTGCTAAAGGATGATCTTTGCATAAAAAACAAGAAATTTCCTCAACAAAGATGACTTCTTCTTTAAAATGCATACTGTTTAAATCAGTGGGCTGTAGTATAATAGCAAAGTCTATTTCTTGAAGTTTAAGTAAACGCTGCAACTCAAATGCACCTTCTTCAATAACATCAAACTGGATATCAGGATTTCGTATCACGAGTTTTGATAATACTTCCGTAAATAGCACAGTGAGTACAAGTGGGGGAATACCAATTCGTATGCGTCCACGAGCTTTTGTAGAGTGTTCTCTGAGCTCTTTCATCATTCTTTCATGATGATAAATAACATTTGTAGCATTGGTATAAAAAGACTCACCTTGAGGAGTAAGTCCTGATAAACGCCCGTGATGTCTTACAAATAGTTCTATCTTTTCTTCATTCTCAAATTTCTTTATCACTTGAGTAAGTGCAGGTTGTGAAACATGAAGCTTCTTTGCAGCTGCGGAGATGTTATAATTGGATTCGATGATTGAACAAAAATACTTTAATTGATATATATCCATACTAGCCTCCAGTCTATTACTGAATATATAATAAACTATAATATTAATTTATACAACGTATAAGCAGATAGTATTTTCAAAATGGTCAATAATCCATTAAAATTACATTTGTAAGCGCTTAAAGTAAAACTTTCACAAATATTATAATTAAAACAAATATAAAGGAGGATATTATGAAAGAAGTGGTCATTGTATCGGCTGTTCGTACCGCTATAGGAACCTTTGGTGGAGCACTGAAAGATGTTAGTGCTATTGATCTAGGGGCGACTGTTGTCAAAGAGGCAATAGCGCAAGCGAAAATCTCACCGGATATGGTTGAGGAAGTCATCTTTGGAAACGTTCTTCAAGCTGGATTGGGACAAAACGTTGCACGTCAAGTTTCAATCAAAGCAGGTATCCCACAAGAAGTCTCATCCTACACAATCAACAAAGTTTGTGGTTCAGGATTAAAGACAGTTGCGTTAGCAGCGCAAGCCATTGCATGTGGGGATGCTGAAATTGTAGTTGCTGGTGGTACAGAGAATATGAGTTTATCAGCTTACGTCATGCCTTCAGCTCGCTGGGGTGCTCGTATGGGTAACGCAAGTATTATCGACACAATGGTTCATGATGGATTAACAGACGCTTTCAGTGGAGTTCATATGGGGATCACAGCTGAGAATATTGTGACTGAATATGGATTTACTCGTGAAGAACAAGATGCTTTCGCTCTTGAAAGCCAACGTCGTGCTGTACAAGCAATGGCGGATGGAAAGTTCAAAGATGAAATCGTCCCAGTTATCATTTCTACAAGAAAAGGTGACGTTACTGTTGATACTGATGAATATCCAAAAGCTAACACAACAACTGAATCACTTGCTAAACTTCGTCCAGCTTTCAAAAAAGATGGATCAGTGACTGCAGGAAACGCATCAGGTATTAATGATGGCGCAGCTGCATTAGTACTTATGAGCAAAGAAAAAGCATTATCACTTGGTTTAACACCTCTAGCTGTTATTAAATCTTATGCATCAGCTGGTGTTGATCCTCAAATCATGGGTACTGGACCAATTCCTTCAACGCGTAAAGCTCTTGAAAAAGCAGGTCTTACAGTTAAGGATTTAGGACTTGTTGAAGCAAATGAAGCATTTGCAGCTCAAGCACTAAGTGTTGTTAAGAGTTTAGAACTTGATCCATCCATTGTTAACGTTAATGGTGGTGCTATTGCATTAGGACATCCTATTGGTGCAAGTGGCGCAAGAATCTTCGTTACATTACTACACGAAATGAAACGCCGTGATGTTAAATACGGTTTAGCAACATTATGTATTGGTGGTGGACAAGGAATCTCACTTATCGTTGGTAGAGAATAATTTACTTAAATATTAAAGAAAAAGGAGAATATAAATGAGACTTGAAGGTAAAGTAGCCATTATTACTGGTGGCGCACGTGGATTAGGACAATCCATGGCAGAACTATTCGTCAAAGAAGGTGCAAAAGTTGTTGCAGCTGACATGGGTGATCTTGCATACGAATGTGAAAATGTGGAAGGATACCACCTCAACGTTACTGATGTTGAAGGATGCGAAAAATTAGTTAATTATGTTAAAGAAAAATATGGCCGCATTGACATCTTAGTCAACAACGCTGGTATTACACGCGATTCATTAACTCGTAAAATGAGTGATGATATGTGGAATCTTGTTATCGATGTTAACCTTAAAGGCGTATTCAATGTAACTCGCTTTGTAGGACCAATCATGCAAGAACAAGGCATTGGATCAATTATTAACATTTCTTCAGTCGTTGGAGAATTTGGTAATATTGGACAAGCTAACTATGCTGCTACTAAAGCTGGTGTCTTTGGATTAACGAAGTCTTGGGCTAAAGAATTTGCTATGAAGGGTGCACAAGTTCGCGTGAACTCAATTGCTCCTGGATATACAATGACAGATATCTTAAAAACTGTNNGCATTATTCTTAGCTTCTGATGAAGCATCATATATCACCGGTCACAATCTTAGTGTGAATGGTGGAATGAGACTCTAAAACTCACTATCACACAAGGAGGAAATATGGCAGTAAAATTCTTAACTGCAGCTGAAGCTGTAAAATTAGTTACGTCTAACAGTACAATTGCAACAGGCGGATTCGTCGGTAATGCTGTTCCAGAAGAACTGGAAATCGCAATTGAAAATCGTTTTCTTGAAACAAGCGAACCAAGAAACTTAACTCTTGTATACGCTGCTGGTCAAGGCGATGGTAAAACTCGTGGTCTAAATCACTTTGGACACGAAGGTTTACTAAAACGTGTTATTGGTGGACACTGGGGTCTTGTTCCTAAGGTTCAAAAACTAGCTTTAGATAACAAAATCGAAGCGTACAACTTCCCTCAAGGATGTATCTCTCATTTATTCAGAGATATCGCTGCTAAAAAGCCAGGAACTATTACACGTGTTGGTTTAAAAACTTTCGTAGATCCACGTCTACAAGGTGGAAAGCTTAACGAAATCACTACTGAAGATATGGTAGAACTTGTTGAACTTCGTGGTCAAGAATACTTAATGTATAAAACATTCCCAATCGATTTCGCTTTCATCCGTGGAACATATGCTGATGAAAACGGTAACGTTACTATGGAAAAAGAAGCTGGTTCACTTGAAGTATTGTCTATTGCGCAAGCATGCAAAAACTCAGGTGGAAAAGTAATCGTCCAAGTTGAAAAAGTTGTTAAAGCTGGTACTTTAGATCCTAAACTTGTTAAGATCCCTGGTATCTATGTTCATGCAATTGTCCAAGTGGCTGACATGAAGAATCATATGCAAACATTTGCTGAAGATTTCAATGAATCATACACTGGCAACATCAAAGTTCCTGTAAATAGCTTCAAACCTATGGAACTTGATGATCGTAAAGTTATTGCTCGTCGTGCTGCTATGGAACTTATTCCAAATGCAATCGTTAACTTAGGAATCGGTATGCCAGAAGGTGTCGCTCGCGTTGCGAACGAAGAAGGCTTAGGCAATACTATGGTTCTTACAATCGAGCCAGGTCCTATTGGTGGAATCCCTGCGGGTGGTTTAAGCTTCGGTGCTGCAACTAACCCAGAAGCCATCATTGACCAACCTTACCAATTTGACTTCTATGATGGTGGTGGATTAGATCTAGCCTACTTAGGACTTGCAGAATGTGATGAAAGAGGAAACATCAACGTTAGTAAGTTTGGCCCTAAGATTGCAGGTGCAGGCGGATTCATCAACATCACACAAAATGCTAAGAAAGTTATTTTCTTAGGTACATTCACTGCTGGTGGCTTGGAAGTAGAAGCTAAAGATGGCAAGCTTAATATTGTTGTTGAAGGACGCAATAAGAAGTTTGTTAAAGCTGTCGAACAAGTTACATTCAGTGGAGACTATGCATTAGAAGTAAATCAACCTGTCTTATACATCACAGAGCGTGCTGTATTCGAATTAGGACCGCAAGGCGTTGTTTTGACTGAGATTGCTCCAGGCGTTGATCTTGAAAAAGATGTACTCGCATATATGGACTTCAAGCCAATCATCAGTGAAAACTTCAAAACCATGGATGCTCGCATCTTCATGGAACCAACAATCGGCATTAAAATTTAACCACAGAAGAGGAGGAAAATTTTATGTGGGGTATATTTCTAGGTTTAGCATTACTTATGTTCCTTGCTTATAGAGGAATGTCCATCATTTGGGTCGCACCAATTGCCGCTTTAGTTGTTGCAGTAACCGGGGGGTTAGAACTTCTTCCAGCATACACTGATACATACATGACTGGCTTCGTCGGGTTTGCAAAAGCTTGGTTCCCAGTATTTATGTTAGGTGCTATTTTTGGAAAAATCATGGACGAAACAGGAGCAGCAAAAGCTGTTGCTCACGCAGTAGTCAATCTTATCGGTAAGAAATATGCTATCTTAGCTGTAGTCTTATCATGTGCTGTATTAACTTACGGTGGTATCTCATTATTCGTAGTAGTATTTGCTATCTATCCATTAGCATTAGCATTATTCCGCGAAGCTAATATCACTCGTCGTTTAATTCCAGGGGCAATCGCGTTAGGGTCATTCACATTTACTATGACAGCTCTTCCAGGTTCTCCACAAATCCAAAACTTAATCCCTATTCAATACTTTGGAACAACTGCAGCTGCAGCTCCAATCATGGGATTAGTTGGCGCACTAATTATGTTAGGCGGCGGTATGGCTTGGTTGACATATCGTGAAAAAGCTTACAATGCTAAAGGCGTTAACTTCGTAGAACTTGATAAAGCAGTAGAAGCTAAAGTTGAAAAACTTCCTCACTGGGGTTTATCATTACTTCCTTTACTTGTTGTAGTTTTAACTTTGAACATCGCTACACTAATGGGTGGTGCTGAAGCTTTCACAAACGCATTCGGCCGTGCACCTATCAATATTATTGAATCCTTAGTATTCGGTATCGTATTAGCTATCGTATTATTCTGGAAACGTATGCCTAATATTGTTACAACTGTGAATGCTGGTGCTGCTGGTTCAGTTCTTGCAATCATCAACACATCTGCTGCTGTAGGTTTCGGTGCTGTCGTTCGCGCGGTTCCTGGATTTACACAATTAACTGATGCTGTATTAGGTATTGAAGGAAATCCACTTATTGCTGAAGCTGTTGCAGTTAACGTCTTAGCTGGCGCAACTGGATCTGCATCAGGCGGTATGGGTATTGCTCTTGCTGCTTTAGGAGAAAACTTCGTAGCTCTATCAGCTTCTTCAGGAATCCCTCTAGAAGCGTTCCACCGTATTGCTTCAATGTCATCAGGCGGTCTTGATACTTTACCTCATAACGGTGCTGTATTAACTCTACTTGCTGTTACTGCAATGACTCATAAAGATTCATACCTTGATATCTTCATGGTTGCTACTTTAATTCCAGTTGTTTCAGTTATCGTTGGAATCATTATGGCAGGCTTTGGTATTCTTTAATCTTACAAAATACATAGTATAAACTAGTGCTTTCCAGTGATCTGGAAAGCATTGGTTGTATATAAGGGAGAAAAACATGAAAATTGCAGTTATCGGATCAGGCGTTATGGGTGCTGGTATTGCACAAGTACTAGCAAGCCAATACGTCGTGGTCGTTAGAGATATCCAAAGTGAAGCCTTAGCAAAAGCCAAAAAATCTATAGAAAAGAATTTATCTCGCAGTGTTGAAAAAGCGAAAATGACTCAAGAAGCAATGAATGTTGTTATGAGTAATTTAGTATTCTCTTCAGAGCTAAGTGATATTCAAGACTGTGACTTAGTCATTGAAGCTGCTACAGAAAATGCTAATATCAAAAAAGCAATCTTTAAAGAACTTGATCAAGTTGTAAAACCAGAAGCTATCTTAGCTACAAACACTTCAAGTCTTTCAATTACTGAAGTGGCTATGGCAACATTACGTCCTACACAAGTTATTGGATTACATTTCTTTAATCCAGTACCAATGATGGCACTTGTCGAAGTTATTTCGAGTCAACTTACAGATCCTAGTGTTGCTGAGAAGATGAAGGACTTAGTGCTTTCTATCAACAAGACTCCAGTAATCGTCAATGAAGCTCCAGGATTTGTGGTCAATCGTATTCTTATTCCAATGATTAACGAAGCTATTGCTTGTCTTCATGAAGGTGTGGCAAGTGCAGAAGATATTGATATCGCGATGAAGTTAGGCGCAAATCATCCATTAGGTCCACTTGCATTAGCAGACTTAATCGGACTTGATGTATGCTTAGCTATCATGGAAACTTTGTTCGATGAATTGGGTGATAAATATAAACCTCATCAATTACTTAAGAAGAAAGCTCGTGCTAACCAATTAGGTCGCAAGACTGGTCAAGGTTTCTTTACTTATTAGTCCACATAAAAACTATCATTTAATATGATAGTTTTTTTCTTATCCTTGACACCGCTTACATTTCTGTTACGATTTAAGGGAAGTTCTTTAAATTCAAAAACGGAGGATCATATGACACAACACATCTGTATTGTTACAGGTGCTGCAAGTGGGATAGGCTTAGCCATCTCAGAAGCTTTTGTGGCCCAAAAATTCCAAGTATTGATGGTAGATATGCATAAGGATGACTTGTTAACTCATTCAAAGCGATTAGGATGCCCATCATTTCAAGCAAACATTTCAAAGCGCGAAGATTGCAAGTCAATTATAAAGACAGCAACAGATTTGTTTGGTCATGTCGACATCTTAGTGAATGTTGCAGGGCTTCAACATGTTTCCTCCATTGAATCATTTGATGAAGATAAATGGGACTATATGCTTGATGTGATGTTAACTGCTCCTTTCTTACTTACTAAATATGTATGGCCAAGCATGAAAGAGAACGGATGGGGTAGAATTATTCATTTGAATTCAATTCACGGTTTAGTTGCTTCAGAATTCAAGTCTGCATATATCAGTGCAAAACATGGTTTAAGTGGCCTTACTAAAGTCTCTGCCCTTGAAGGAGCACCTTATGGAATCACAGTCAATTCAATATGTCCTGCTTATGTTAAAACCCCTTTAGTAGATAAGCAAATTGCTGATCAAGCAAGAATTCATGGTATTGATGAAGATGAAGTCATTACTAAAATCATGCTTCAAAAATCAGCTATCAAAAAACTAATCAAAACCGAAGATATCGCTTCTATGGTACTCTACTTATGCAGTGATGCTGCAGAAATGATTACAGGATCCACAATGACCATTGATGGTGGTTGGACAATAGCATAGTATTCAAAGAATGCCTTAATAGAAGCAAATAACACACGAAACTATTTAAAGCTTAAAAACTCATTTAATTAGTTATATTTTTAACAAGTAAACTAAAGTATATTGAAATTCAAAAATTCCAAGTCTATAATTAGGTTAAGAGTATAACTCAAGTGGGGTAAAATAATGACCTGTAAACACTGTGGACAACCTATTGATTTGGATAAGGAACATCAATGTATTTTAAAAGAAAAATATAATCAAAGAACAGTCTCTATCATCATGCCACCCGCACCACATCGCTCTTCACCAACACTTGATCAAAGTATTTTATCTTTGTCAGGAAATCATCCTGAACATATCACCTTGGAACAAGTTCTTGATTATAAACAAGAAAGTGAAGGGTTTATTAAAGAAGTTTTTAATGTGGTTAAGATTTGGAAAAAATTCATTAAAAAGCCCACAAAGCAAAACATTATTCTAATCATCTGTGGTGTTATCGCTTTTATACTTTGGTTTTGGACAAAATATGCTCCAGGAGGATTTAATTACATGCCTCCAACAGGATTAAAAGCAGTATTTTCCTTTTTGACAGCTAGTTTCAATAATGTACCATCACGCATACTTCATTTCTCAGCTATAGTTACACTTGTGAGTGCGTTCTTGCCTGCCATTTTAGGAGGGCAATATGAAAAAGTCATTTCTAACGTGAATGGTGTTATCCAGCTAATTATTAAAGTAATCTCTTATAAGAAGAGCCAAGTCTTTTATACTCTCATTATTGCTTTTGGTGCAGGTTTATTCTTTTCTAACTATATGATGAGAAACAATTCTATCAACAAATATTTCGCTTGTTTTACTTTAGGAACTATGATTATGTTATCCACTTCAGGCCTTTTTAAGTCAACATTTGTAAGACTTATGAAAGGCCTTTTAAATGACATTACAAAACTTCTAAAGATTAAGGATTTCTATACTAAATATCAAATTGCAATCCAGTTAGGATTTGGGGGAGGTTTAGTACTTTCCATTGTTAGTTCGCTAATTCGAGATATAAGTAGTAGTACTTTCACTGATAATTTTGGATATTTTCTAGGATTTATTGTCTTTGTTTTTGGAATTGCTTTAAGTCTTCAAAACATCAAGTTAAAGAGAAAAGTAATATGATTCAACACCGCTTTGACTTCAAACATCGTTATGTGACAACGTTTGATCCAAGCACTGGAGAGTACTTTAGATCTAATGTGTTTGATAAAAATGGTAACGATACTGGCATCGAGCCATTTATGGGAGACTTTCCTCATTTACTTGACATCGGTATTAAAGGATTTTGTGAGCATGGTTTGTCTGGAAAATGTATGGAGGCAGGCACATATTGCTATCAATTAGGTGCAGAAGTGTCTTCAAAAGACATGTCACTAGAAGATTACATCTCCATCATTAAGCAGTGCGAAAACAAGACTTTTCAAGTTGCATTAGGAGGGCGAGGTGATCCAGATTGTCATCCTCACTATGAAGCGATATTAAAAGTAACACGAGATCATAATATCGTTCCTAATATTACGACATCAGGATTTCTATTCACCAAAGAAAAAGCTCGCATTACAAAGCAATATTGTGGTGCAGCAGCAGTGAGTTGGTACAAGACTCCATACACATATAAAGCAATTGATTATCTTCTCAAAGCAGGAGTTGTGACCAACATCCATTTCATCCTTCATGAAAAAAGTATTGAAGAAGCCATTGATTTAATGCAACGAAACGCATTTCCACAAGGGATTAGAGCTGTCATCTTTTTACTTTATAAGCCTGTAGGGTATGATTGTACTGATTTAGTTCTTAAAAAAGACAATCCACATTTAAAGCGTTTCTTTGAACTTATGAATGCCGATAATCAAACCTTTATGATGGGATTTGATTCTTGTTTAGTACCTGGTGTGGTAAATTACTGTCTTGATGTTGCACCACAATGTATTGAACCATGTGAAAGTGGTCGCTTTTCTGCATATATTAGTTCAGACAATAAAATGTATCCTTGTTCCTTTATTCAATCACCACAATATGAATGTGACTTAAATCATTTAAGTATTCAACAAGTTTGGAATAGTCCTGAGTTTGAAAGATTTAGAAAACCTCAAAGAGTAGCCTGTCTAGCATGTTCAAAAAGAGAATTATGCTTAGGAGGATGTCCTGAACTAAACATAATCAACCTATGTCAAGATAAGAAAGAGGGGGACAGAGTATGAAACAACGTCGAGGATTCGTCACTAATTCAAGTTCAACCAATGATATTTTTGTAGCACTTGGAACCGCTGGTGCCGCTGCAGCACTAGGAACTGTGATTAATACAATTCAAGTATCTAAGAATACTGAGATTGTTTCTTATGCTATTTTAGATACATTACACCAACCTGAAGAACCACGTCCTCCAGAAATTAGAGTCAATGATTCAGACTATGTCGCATGGTTTTACTCAGGAGTAAGAATCATTGATGTTCAATATGCTTTTGATGAAGAAAGTCAAGAAACTCAAATTACGGTGTTAAGAGATGAGTATGATAGTGGCTATACATCGCAGATTAAATATAGCATTCCAGAAGCTTATATCGAGAAATGGCTCACCTTTGCAACATCAGGAGAGGATGTTGCAACAATGAGTGGAGATTATAAGGTATGTGGATTTATGTGTGAGTCATGGGAAAATGATAAACCACGACGCCAACGCCAGGGAATTGCTGGAAGAATGAATTTTGATGTGAGTGTTGAAGTAGCAGGGAAACCACTATACAAAGGAAAACAAGTCAATATTAAAAATGAATCAGATTTATATGCTAGTGATGGGTATGCCCTTAATGATGCGAATGTGACAACCACTATACCAATAAGGTTAATTAATCCTGATAAGTATAAGTGGAAACTTAGTTATGAAGTTTCAAAGAGTGATTTAGAAAAATACGCACATGTTGAACTTAGACATAATAAAGATGAATCCAAGCCCAATGTATTAATCTATGATTTAATGATCAAACCTCATGGAAATCCTTTAGGAAGTAAGGAGAACCCACTTAATAGTATAATTACAAGACTAGATATTAAAGGCGAACCAAGTGGTAATCACATAAGTGACGTTTGGGATTATCTAGAATTAACTCTAATAGATGAAGGAATACTTTTCGAAGGAAAACTAGATCAAGAATCACGTTTAGAAGTAGTATCTTACTGTGAAGAAGTTTCTGATAGCACCGAACCTTCCAAAGAAATTCCAGCAACACCATTCACACTAAAATGCGTTATTAAAGTTGAATCAGAAGATGAACCAAGTACCGCACAATTTGTGGACATGAGTGAAGCGGAAGTTTCCTTTAAACCACTTATAGGATCTGATGATGCGACTGATAATCTTGTGAAAGCCTATGAGTATGAGATTAAACTTGACAAAAATGCAGGGTATTATCGTTTTGAACCTAAGATGCAACTTCCAACAAGTAAAACTCCTTATGTGGTCAAACTACCAGTAGAATGTACCGTCAAAAACAAAACATATCATTTAGATTTACCTATTCAACTCATTGGAGAACCTTACGGTCATAAACAGGCTTGGGAGGATGAATATCGCAAGTTACGTATTATTATTAGAAAGTATATTCCAGCAGAACAATGGATTGATATCTTAAAAAATATTGAAGATAATAAAAACCGCTTAAGTATAGAACAACTTCGTCTAATGCGACGTAGCATTTATGAAACAGCACGTGATCAACTCACTGCACAAGCTCAAGGTTACCAATCGATTGCTAATATATGTGAATGGACAGAATGGGGACTAGAAGGTGTTAAATGGTTAGGTGATCAAGCATTTTCATATCTTATGGCAGTATATACAGGACCAGTTGGAGAAGCATTTATCGTACCATTTAAAGATGTTTTAACTATGGTTGTCGCAGATGAAGTCACTGAATATATTTGGGGTGGAGGTGGAGCATACAGTGAAGATCAAATTGCAAGAGGATCTTTATCTGCCATTTTCACATCCTTTGAGAATGCAATTAACATCGGAGCTGATGATATGGTTGGTTCTCAAAGTCTAAGTATTAAGCAACTAGGTCGCTATCTTGCAGCATTCGCAACCCTTAAGTGTTTAAATCACTATTTTAATGATGTTAAAGATGATGGAAGCCCAATAGGATTTTGGGATGCAATTGTAGAAACATGTAAAGATCTAAGTATTAACTTCTTTAAAAACATTGTTGCTAAGAAGTTTGAAGCAATGATGAAATCAGATAAGGCTAGTGAGTTATTTGAAAAGTATGTCTCTAAGCAATTTAAAGAACAATTACTAAGAGTAATACCAGATTGGGATAAGATAGGTATATCTGATCCTCGTAGTCTAGAAATCTTAGGTAAATATCTTTCTGAGTTTGCAGGATTTGTATCATGTTCTGCCTATGGTAAGACAGTGAGCGTTGCCTCAACCACTGAGATTACAAGTGATCCTAATGAAACCATAATTTCGTTTAATTTAAGTAGTGATGCGAATAATCCATGGATAGTCAAAATCAGTTTAAACAAAGTTAAAGATTCCCTTACAGATTATATCTTTAATTCTATGTTTTCTAGTTTTCCATTTGCATCAGCTCCAATAAGTCCAAGTGATGATCCTACCTTCTACAAAGCCTAATAAAAGAAGAGGATAAACTTCTTTGAAGTGAACCTAAAAAGGGGCTGTAACGAATAAA
>DITO01000104.1:0-3657 GCA_002422065.1 Erysipelotrichaceae bacterium UBA6182
GATGGAAGTATGGCAGATCATATACGTACAGCACTTTACCAAGCTAAGTATGAAGCACGTTTACTCGAAAGACCTTTAGATAACCATGACTTAATCTATAGTATTGCAGGTAAAGCATGTGAAACTGGGGACATTCTTATTCATGAATGCTCTTTACCAACACCAAACATAGGTGAACACCTTGTAGTCTTTACTACAGGAGCGTATCATTATTCTATGGCCTCTAACTACAACCGCTTACTAAAACCCGCAGTCATCTTTGTGAATGAGCAAGATGCAAGAGTCGTCGTTAAGTCACAAACCCTTGAGGATCTTCTTTCTTCGGATGTAATGCTATGAAACGTGTTGTTATGAAGTTTGGGGGATCTTCTGTTGAAACTATTGAGAAGATGCAAAAAATTGCAGGACGAATTGTAAAGAAAAGAAATGAAGGTTATGAAGTGTGTGTTGTAGTCTCTGCTATGGGAAAGTCAACGAACAGTCTTATTCAACTTGCGAAACAAGCAAGTGCTTCACCTAATAAAAGAGAACTTGATTCCTTATTAGCTACTGGAGAACAAGTCTCCATATCATTACTTAGCATGATTCTTCAAGAAATGAATCAAAAAGCGATTGGACTCACTGGATTTCAAGCAGGAATTAAAACAAGTGGATTTCATACTAATAATCGTATTGAAGATATTGATGTATCACATATCGAGAAATATTTAAATGATGGTCATGTGGTGGTGGTCGCAGGTTTTCAAGGATTGAATGCAGCAGGAGATATTACGACACTAGGACGTGGAGGTAGTGATACCACAGCCATTGCCTTAGCTGCAAAACTTGACTGTTCTTGTGAGATTTACACCGATGTCTTAGGAATCTATGGTGTTGATCCACGACTATATCCAAAGGCAAAGAAGCTTTATTCAATCTCATATGAAGAAATGAAAGAAATGGCCTTTTTAGGAGCTAAAGTCATGGAACCACGTTCTATTGATATTGCTCATCGTTATCGTGTTCCTCTCCTTGTAGCTCATGCTCATGATGAACAAGAAGGAACATTAATCCAAGAGGAGGATCCTATGGAACATCGTCCGATTACTGGATGTTCAGTCTCTGAGAAAATTGTCTTAGTGAACATTCAACATTTACCTGCATCATTAACACTTATTGCTCATCTATTCGTTACTTTAGCAAATGAAGGCGTCAATATTGATATGATCTCGCAAACTCAAGGTAGTGATGGGTTTGTTACTTTAGCATTTACTGCAAGTGCGGATGATTTGGACAATCTAGAATCAGTCTTAGGATTTCTTACTCATGATGAACCTGAAGTGATTATTCATATTGATAAGCATGTTGTGAAAGTCTCCGTGGTGGGGAGTGGTATGCGCACACAATCAGGGGTTGCTGCTCAACTGTTTCAGTTGTTTGCCGATCATGGGATTGTATATAAACTTATTACAACATCAGAAATCTCTATCTCCTATACCATGAGTAAAGATCATCAACACCAAGCGGTTCAACTTATCTCAAAGGCATTTGACTTATGAGTCACCCATTTATTAAATATCATGCGACTGGAAATGATTTCCTAATCTTCTCTCATGCACTTCAAGATCCTCATGGGGTAGCCATAAAGCACTGTCATCGTCGTTTTGGATTTGGTGCAGATGGTATTCTTTTTCCTACAAGAAGTGATGTGGCAGATATTAAGATGCATTATTATAATGCAGATGGAACGATTGCAAGTATGTGTGGGAATGGTTACCGGGCTTTTGTACGTTATTGTTTGGATGAAGGATTATTAAGTGGAACCTCATTTCGTGTAGAAACAGCAGTGGGTGTTATAGAATCAACACTCTATCAAGATCGAGACATTGAACTAAAGTTTAATCATGTGATTGAAGAATTAAAACCTCCTCATGTATTAAAACCAACAAAACTAAAAAATCCAGTCATGATAGAAAACCTTTCAATGCATGTCTTATTTGTGGGAACACTTCATGGTGTTGTCTTTGTGGATGATCCATTTAAAGTGAGTGATGAACTTGCTCATGCTATGTGTACATCATCGTTCTTTCCCCATAATATTAATGTTAACTTTGTAGCAATCAAGTCCCCATTAGAAATTAATGTACGCACTTATGAGCGTGGTGTGGGTTGGACTTATTCGTGTGGTACAGGAAGTGTCGCAAGTGGTGTTGTTGCTCATATGATTAAAGGATGTGAATCCACAATTAAAGTTCATGTGTTAGGAGGAGATTTAACAGTACGTCTTCATGATTCATTTTGGCATCTTAAAGGAAGTGTAACAGTCGTTGGAAAAGGAGAAATGCTATGAAAATTGCCATTGTTGGCGCAAGTGGGATGGTTGGAAGAACCTTCTTATCAATCCTCGAAGAAAAAGGTTTCTCTCATCGTACTTTAACGCTTTTTGCATCATCACGAAGTGCAGGTATAAGTGTGAAATATCAAAATCATGATCTTATTATTAGAGAACTTAATGAAAAAAGCTTTGATGAAGGCTTTGATATAGCACTATTCTCTGCAGGAGGAAGTACTTCTTTGAAGTATGCTCCAATTGCCGAATCAAAAGGTTGTATTGTGATTGATAACTCCAGTGCATTTCGTATGGATCCTAAAGTTCCCCTCATTGTTCCTGAAGTGAATGCCAATGAAATAAAGAATATGACAGGAAAAATCATTGCAAATCCTAACTGTTCAACAATTCAAAGTGTATTAATTCTTAATGCACTTAAAGAACTAAATATAAAGAGAGTAGCCTATACTACCTATCAAGCTGTTTCAGGTTCTGGTTATCAAGGAATTATGGATTTAGAGAGAACACTTAATAATGAATCTCCATCCTATTATCCAAAACCAATAGCCCATAATGTAATTCCACTCATTGATGTTCTTCTTGAAAATGGTTATTCTAAGGAAGAAGTTAAAATGATGGAAGAAACAAAGAAAATTCTAAATCTACCTAATTTAAAAGTCAGTGCAACATGCGTACGTGTACCTGTAAGGAATGCGCATAGTGTGAGTATTCAATGTGAGTTTGAGAAAGAATTTGATATAGAGTATGTAAAAGAGCTCCTTAATGCTCATCCATTTGTAAAGGTAAGTGAAGAGATTATTACCCCTCGTGATGTCAGTGGACATGATATTGCGATGGTTACACGACTTAGAAGAGATTTGAGTGTTGATTATGGATTGCATTGTTTCGTTGTGGCAGACAATATTCGCAAAGGGGCAGCCCTTAATGCGATACAAATATTAGAACTACTTTTTGAAAGGAGTAACTAACATGTTTAACGGATCAGCAGTAGCAATTATTACCCCATTCTTAGAGGATGGAGTTAACTTCGAATTATTTGATGAACTTATTGAAAGACAAATTGAAGCACGAACCCAAGCTATTATTGTATGTGGTTCAACTGGAGAAGCAGCATTGATGAGTCTTGAGGAGAAACAAGCACTTATTAAACGTGCTGTGGATACCTCAAAGAAAAGAATTCTCATTATTGCGAATACTGGAACAAACAATACCGCAGAATCCATTGAATTCTCACGCTTTGCCCAAGAAGTGGGTGTTGATGGTTTATTAATAGTAGCTCCCTATTATGTAAAACCAACCCAAGTTGGCATTGTTGAACACGTGAAGGC
>DITO01000104.1:3729-5885 GCA_002422065.1 Erysipelotrichaceae bacterium UBA6182
AGTGATCTAGCTCAAATCAAAGCGATACTTGATATTGTTCCTAAGACATTTAAAGTCTACAGTGGTAATGATGATCAAGCAGTGGATGTCATTGAAATGGGAGGTCATGGTGTTATTTCAGTCTCAGCTAATTTAATCCCAGAAACCATCGTTCGTCTTAATGATCTTGCGTTAGCAGGAAATATTGAAGAAGCAAGACTACTTGAATCCTCACTTGCTAAACTTCATGAAGTTTTATTCATTGAGTCTAATCCTGTACCTGTAAAAGTAGCGCTTCATGCTCGTGGATTTGCGTGCAGTTTAGTACGTCTTCCTCTAGTTCCACTCAGTGTTGAAAGTCATGTCACCCTCATGGAAACTTTAAAAACATATGGATTAGGTTCAAAAATATGAGTACACTCGCGATTGTTGGTCTTCATGGAACGATGGGATCGCGGGTCAATGCTTTAGCATTAACACAACCTTGGATTGATCGAATTGTTGGAGTTACCTTGACACCACTTCATGATCATGAGTATGCTTCATTAGAAGATATTAAAGAACCAATCGATATAATTATTGATTTTTCAACATCTCATCAGCTTGAATCAACTTTAGCCTATGCCACTAAACATCATATTCCTTGTGTCTTAGCAACGACTGGGTTAACATCATTTCATGAAGATTTGATTGCAAAGAGCAGTGAACATATTCCTTTATTTGTCAGTGCAAACTTATCATTAGGAGTAGCACTTCTCAAACAACTGCTTTCTGATTCACTTCATTTCCTTGGAAATGAAATTGATATTGATGTTGTGGAAACCCATCATACACGTAAAGTGGATGCTCCAAGTGGAACTGCAAAATTGCTTGCAAATACAATTTCATCGATTACTGGAAAAACGATGGTAACATCATATCCAGAATCAGAAGTCAAAGATAAAAACACCTTTGGGGTTCATGCTTTAAGATTAGGAAATGTAGTAGGAACCCATGAAGTTCATTTATCACTCGGAGAAGAAATTGTAACAATTTCCCATCAAGCATTAAGTCGTGATATATTTGCTAAGGGAGCACTTCGTGCAGCTCAGTTCATTTTGAATCAAAAGCCTGGAATTTATACGATGGAAAACTTACTAAAGGAGAAATTATGAGTGATTTTTTAACCGACCCCTATGAGATTGCAGCTTACATTAAAGCTGCAGAAAAGAAAACCCCTGTAAAGTGCTATGTGAAGGGGGCTTTTGTTGAGTCTGATTTTGAAGGATGTAAAGTATATGCTTCATATCAGTTTGCTTTGGTCTTAGGAGAATTAGCCCTTATTGAGAAGCATTTAAAGAAACATCATATTGATCATAAAGATGTTACTTTTGAAGTAGATAGAAGAAACTCAGCTATTCCTCTTCTTGATATTTCTAATATAAATGCACGTATCGAACCAGGAGCAGTTATTCGTGAACATGTTCATATTGGAGAATCCGTTGTGATTATGATGGGTGCACTCATCAACATTGGAGCAAGTATTGGGGATAAAACCATGATTGATATGGGTGCTATTGTTGGAGCTCGTGGAACAATTGGTAATAACTGCCACATTGGTGCAGGAGCAGTTATTGCGGGAGTATTAGAACCTCCTTCAAAAACCCCTGTCATTATTGAAGATGATGTCCTTATCGGCGCAAATGCTGTTGTCCTTGAAGGAGTACGTGTTGGTCGTGGTAGTGTTGTCGCAGCAGGAGCTATTGTAGTTGAGGATGTTCCACCAGGTGTGGTTGTGGCAGGAGCCCCAGCTAAAATTATCAAACAAAAAGATGAAAAAACGGCATCTAAGACTCAAATCCTAGATGATTTACGTCAATGACATTGAACCTGAAATCCATAAGAAGAGATCTTCATCGTATCCCAGAACTTGGGTTTGATTTGCCTCTTACGAGTCAATATCTTTTCGATATGCTCACTTCGATGGGATATCAGCCTCAAAGTATTGCGAAAACTGGATGGTTGGTTACGATACCAGGCTGGAGTGAAGACATCTTAATGTTTCGCTCAGACATGGATGGACTACCTATTCTTGAAAAGAATAACCATGATTATAAGAGCACGAATCTTAATATGCATGCTTGTGGTCATGATGCACATATGAGTATGTTACTTGGATTAGCGAATGAACTAAAAGG
>DITO01000283.1 GCA_002422065.1 Erysipelotrichaceae bacterium UBA6182
GCTGGTCGCTTAAGTGTTCAAGAAGGGGCTAAATACTTAGAAAAACCTTTTGGTGGACGTGGTGTCTTACTTGCTGGGGTACCGGGTGTTCCTAAAGCAAAAGTTGTCATTATCGGTGGTGGTGTTGTTGGGATGAATGCAGCGAAAATTGCGGTGGGTATGGGAGCTGATGTAAGTATTCTTGATCGCTCTAATCGTCGTCTTGAACAACTTGATAATATTTTTGGGAGTTCAATTCAAACATTGTATTCAACTCCTGCCATTCTTGCATCACAACTTGAAACGGCTGATTTAGTCATCGGTGCTGTTCTTATTCCTGGTGCTAGTGCTCCTAAACTTGTTAAGCGTGAAATGCTTAAAAATATGCGCCAAGGTAGTGTCATTGTCGATGTTGCGATTGATCAAGGTGGATGTATTGAAACCTCTCATATTACATATCATGATGATCCTACATTTGTTGTGGATGGTGTTGTTCATTATTGTGTTGCGAATATGCCAGGTGCAACGCCTCGTACAAGTACACAAGCTTTGACCAATGCAACCTTAGATTATGGATTAAAGATTGCTGCTCATCCGATTGTTGAGTTAATTAATGAAGATAAACATTTAGCGAATGGATTAAATACGTATCGGGGTCACTGTGTCAATCATGAAGTTGCGATTGCAACTGGAGTTGCATATATGCCATTAAAGTCACTTTTAAGCATTTCTTAAACTTAATATGTTACTATTAAATTCTTAGAAAGTGTGAATGTATGCCAAATGTCTTAACGCATGGTCTCATGGCACAGCGTGTCTTTGAAACCTTAAGTGAAGGGGATGTGGTTAGTGCGATTAAAGCGCATCCACAAGTTTTTAAATTTGCGTCAAATGGTCCAGATTTCTTATTTTACTATAATGCATGGCCATGGATGGATCAGGATGAAGCCAATCGTGTCAGTGAATATGGTGAGCAAATGCATCGCGGTCGGGTTAATCAATTCGTAGATACGATGATTGATCTTGCGAAAAAGCAAAATCAAGTGGCTGCTAAACGGATTATGATTGCTTTTGTGGCTGGTTACTTATGTCACTGGGCACTGGATAGTGTCGCACACCCATTTATCTTTTATCGCTCAGGTTCAATGGCAGGAAATTTGAAATATTATCATTTTCGCTATGAATCGAATTTAGATGTCAAAATGGTTCGTGATGTCTTTAAACTAAAGCTTAAAGACTATCCTACACGCTCATTTTTAAACATGACACATAATCAAGAAGATGTTGTAGCATTCTTAGTGAGTGAGTCTCACAAGAAAACTTATGCATCGGATATCACAAAGGAAGATTGCTTACTCTCAATGAAACATGCTAAATCTATTTTAGTTCCTCTCTTTGATCCAACAGGAGTATTGTATTCAATTACGCGTGGTGTTGAGCGTGTGGCAGCAAACAATTTGTGGAAGTTTTCTTCCCACATGGTTTCATCAAACATTGATGAGTCCTATGATGAACTTAATTTGAAGCGTTCTCTTTGGAAGAATCCTGCTGAGCCAAGTCTAACTTCAAATACAACTTTTTTGGATTTATTTGATGAGTCAATTGATCGAGGATTTGATGCTTTAGAACATCTCGATAAGATTCTAAGAGGGGAAGCTTCCTCAATGGCTTCGGTGATTCAAGATCGCAACTTCAATAGTGGTCATTCAACTTATATTGAAATGTTTGAGTTTGATAATATTTATCTTAAGAAATAACAGAGTTCTGTTGTTTCTTTTTTTAAAGACTTGGTTAGATTTTAAGCATAAAAAAACTATCATCATTGATAGTTGGTGTGCTAGTTATATCCCTTTGTTATTATATCACACAAATTTCAAATCAAAAAGACTACATTTTAACTTAGACTAAAGTATACTTATACTATAAAGGAGGTACCCTATGAAACTCAATATTCATGGAAAAAATCTTACCATAACGGACGCAATGTACGAGCGCACAGCTAAAAAGTTATCCTTTTTAGACAAGTACTTCAACATTGAACCAGATACAGTGGCCAATGTCGTGGTCAAAGTGTATCAAAATGGTATAAAGTTTGAGGTGACTATCTTCACCAAAGTTGGGGTCCTTCGTGCTGAAGTCCCTCATGAAGATTACTATGCAGCGGTAGATTTAGCGATCGATAAACTTGAAGACCAAATTCGTCGTCAAAAAACTCGTTTATCACGCAAATACAAAGAGAAGCTTTCAAAAGTTTTCTTAGATATTATTGAAGCAGAAGATAGAGAAAAAGATGATGAGAAAGCAGTGATTGTTCGAACTAAGAGCATTGATGCCGAAGAGATGGATGTTCAAGATGCTATTATGAAAATGGAAATGCTTAATCACTCATTCTTTGTTTATACGGATAGTGAAACAAAAACAGTCTCTGTTGTTTACAAACGACTTGATGGTGGTTATGGTTGTTTAGAAACTGAACCTGTTATCTCTTGAAGTATTAACCGATAAACATTACACTTAAAGCATGGCC
>DITO01000106.1:0-1020 GCA_002422065.1 Erysipelotrichaceae bacterium UBA6182
ATTGATGTTCAACGCCTTCATATGAACCTTCCATCCATGAATCTCGAGATTAAAGAAGGATTTATGAAGAGAATGATGAAAAAATTAACAAATCTCAAGAAACGTTAATCAAAACACAACACAACCTCAACTGTAACTTAATCAATTCTTGGTAAAGTTTATGTAGGAGGTTTTTTTATGAATTTTGTAACACACTTAAAAATGGCTTCGATGTTTGAATCACGGTTTTCATCACTTCCTTCATTTAGAAAGACATCATTTATGTTTGGGAATGTAAAACCTGATATTCGATTCAATGCCCTTCATGAACCTCATATGAAAGAATACAACTACTTAAAGTTTGTCGATATGGTGCAATCACTACCATATTTGCTCGATTCACCGCATGCTTTCTCCATTCGATTAGGTGAAGTCATGCATCATCTTTGTGACTACTTTTGTTTACCTCATCGAGACATAAAACTCTATCATCAACTTAAATGGCATTTTGATTATGAAAATGCTTTAGAAAAAATGATTGATAAGCTTAAAAGCCCATCTGAAGCTCTCTTTGATAGTATTGATATTCCACACTATGATGATTTCTTTGACTGTGTTCATGAAATGGTTATTTACTATGATCAATTTCCACATTCAATTGAAAAAGATATCGCCTTCACATTTAGTGTTGTTAACCGTGTTTCACAAATGTTAGTGTATCANNGTTTCTAATACCGTTGATATGATGGTAAAACATCTTACAATACTTGGTCATCACGTCCATCTTTTTGCTCCTGAATATCCTCATTTAGAGCCAATCTATCAAAACATGACGACCTTTAAATCAACCTCATTATGGTTTTATCCTGATATGGTCATATGTCATCGTAATGATGCGTTAGTAAGACAAGTACTAACACAGTTTAAACCGGATGTTATTCACGTTATGAGTGAGCTTACATGTGGATGGATGGGACGATCAATGGCTAAGGAGTTTAACATTCCTTTGTTTACGACCTTTACAACCCATATTGTTGAGTA
>DITO01000106.1:1071-7691 GCA_002422065.1 Erysipelotrichaceae bacterium UBA6182
ATGTGCTTACTCCATCACAAGTCATGATTGATGAACTAAGAAGACAAAAGATTTATCATGCATCACTATTTCAGCGTGGGGTTGATACTTCAATGTATCATCCTGAGTACAAATCAACCATAATAAACGGATTTGATCTTAGTCAATATGAAACTACCTTCCTCTATGTAGGTCGCTTATCGAAAGAAAAGAATATTGAAGTATTACTAAAGTCATTTGAAGCTTTATGTCAATCATTGTCATCAACGATGGCATTGTTTATTGTAGGCGATGGCCCAGCAAAAGCTTTCTACCAAGAATTAGCGAATGAGCATGTTCATTTCGTTGGTTTTCAAGATAAGAAGAAATTAGCACAATGGTATGCGAGTGTAGATGCCTTTGTATTTCCTTCCATGAGTGAAACNNGGAGTTGGATGTATTTTGAATAAAGATAATGGCATTGCGATTGATATGCGATCGTTTGATGAGTTATTTGCAGTGTTGAAGCATATTGCATTAAAGAAGATAAAAGTTGAAACCTATCAAAGTGGTATGCATAAGACACTTAAGTATTATGATTGGCAAACGGTGTTAAATCTTTTGGTTTGCAAGTATGAAAACTCAATTAATCTCTCTAAAAGTACTTCGAGACTTAAGTACAAAAGACATTCATTGGATTACTAAGAACAAAACGTTACCCCAAAAGAATAAAGAAGAATAAAACATCATTAATCATTAAAAAACAACGAGTCACTTTTCTGACTCGTTGTTTGTGTTTAATGGTTTTATATGTTTCTCAATGGTTTTACGATAAGGTTCTAAGAAAGGTGGGAGTGATAAGTGACGACCAAGGGATTCAAGCGGTTCATCACAAGTATAACCTGGACCATCAGTTGCAAACTCAAAGAGAATACGATTATAATCACGAACATAAAGACTTTTAAAATAATGACGATCAACAATGGATGAATTAGATACTCCTAGATCATTAATCTTAGCATTCATTGCCATGAGGTGATCATCATCTTCAACACGCCATGCGATATGATGAACGCTACCATGACCGTGAATCTCTGCTTTTGATGAATCCATGGTGACAATACAACGAGTATCCGCACGATGACTTGATGAGATATAGAGGGTAGAATCTTGATCACTCATAATTCGCTTAAAGTTAAGAACCATAGTTAACCACTGATCAGCTTTAAGTGTGTTTTGAACATGAAGATGCACTTCTCCTAATCCACAAATTGCAAAATCAAGAGGAATATCAGGATGTTTGTTTGGATAACTTGGTAACGTTTCTAATCCTTCAGAAGAAACTAGTCTTAGTTTTAATCCATCAGGATCAACAAAGTCGAATCCAAAACATCCGAGCTTATTAACGATAGGTTCACTTTTAAAATTAAATGATCTTAATCGCTCTCGCCAAAAGGTTAATGCTTCTTTACTCGCAACACGAAGACCTAATCGATAAACACTATTTGAACCTACTTGCGCAGGTGACATATGGGGATAATCAAAGAAAGTAATGCTACCTACAGAGGCATTCGCATCACCATAAAAAAGATGATATGCAAATACATCATCTTGATTAACAGATTTCTTTAATATTTTTAAACCTAAAACTTCAGTATAAAACCAGACATTTTTTTCAATGTCTTTTGTCATACAGCTTACGTGATGAAGTCCTTCAATAAATTTCATTTAATATCCTCTTCTCTACATATACACTATAAAAAGAGGAGCAATAAGATGCAAGGTTTATGCATCCTTACGCGTAATGTTTAGTGTAAGTGTAGTGCCTTCTACGGATGCTGTTGCGGTATCTATCATACGTGCTAACAAATTTAGATTGTCATCACTTTTACTTTCACCAAGTAAACTCCAATAGTATTCTTCCATTTCACTTTGACGTGGTAAGTTTAGTGTTTCTAAGAACTCTAATAACTCTTGAGGAGTAAATGGAGAAGGTGTGACTGAAAAGGTAAGGATAGTGACTTCTCTTCTAAATCGGATATCACTTGTTAAATGACCTGCTTTAGGATGTGTCAGAATACTCATAATCTCATTTGCAATCTTAATATTCTTCATACAACGTTGTTTCATTTTGCTTTCTCCCTTTGGACTAATCCAATAATTATGATTAGAAATCCTGCTCCAAGCCCCCCTGCAAAGCCATTATTATAAAGATTAAGACCACTGTAAAACATACCTACGTGGTTTACAAGGAATACGTGTAAGAAACCAGCAGCAATACCCCAACCAAATCCATAAGCTCCCGCAATCGGAGCGAGTGTGGAAGCAAATAGAATACTTAAGATAGAGGTAGAAGCACTAAGTGGTAAACCAGTAAGAATAGTACTGAGGATTGCTCCAATGAAAGGAGGTAAGATATTCTTAGGATGTTTACCAAATGCTCCAAAGGCGATAATAGTAAAGATACCTGCTAAGGTTAATCCATTAAGATATCCACCCAAGGCAAACACAAGGGCAGTGGACATAATACCTACTAAAGCCATATTGATGTGAGTTGCATGAAATCCACCTAAGGCAATGAAGTCAGAAATAGCACGACCTGAGGATTTAAAGATACTCTTTAAGTTTTCATAAGGATGTTCTTCAAAGTGAAATCCAATGATTAAGAATAAAAGGATAGATACTACGGTTAATATAATAAGACGGATATCATGTTGTTCATAAATAACACGAACACGAACAGCTTCATATCCTAAACGACGAGCGATAGAATCATAAAGTATCGCAAGCATTCCTCCTGTAAATCCAATGTTATAAAGGTTAAATCCATCATGGAATTTTAAGAAATGACGACCAAGAGGTGTGATTAAGAAACCTAAGATGATCCCTACAATCGTCCCTAAGGCAATTGTAAATAACGACACAGTACCATAACCAAACATAATGTGTGAGATAATCGGACCCACTGTTCCTGCAATGATACTCACTAAAATAACAGTCTTGAATTCTAAGTTCATGTATTTCGCATAAACCCATCCTCCAATATAAATAGGAATAAGATTCACGGCATTCATTCCTAGAAAACTAAACCCATAAACCGTGAAAATGGCAGCATAAAGTAATCCTGATAATTGCATCTTAAGTATTAATAGTATCACTACATTAATCACTAAAACAATTGCAGCATTTAATAGGGTTGCACTTGGACCAAATGCTTCAAAGTAATCTGTGAGTAGAATAGCAGGGGACAAGTTTAGCTTAATAAAAGATGACCACATAGTGGGATCTTGATATGAAAAAGCAATAATGAATGTTAAAACAGCCCATATAAAGATAAGTGAAAGACGTGCTTGACTTGACCATGGTTTAGTCAATGTTTTTGGAAGGCTCATATTAATACTCCTTTGTACGCGTTTTATTATAACAAAATTCTATACAATAAAACTGTGAACCTTCTTTCACAATGTGAAAAAACCTTCATATTGAAGGTTTTTGAGTTAAATGATGCATCAAAATAAGTTTACTTGTGAAATGAGATTAAACATTAACTTTTATACTAAGAATATTATTTATCTTCGCTCTTGAAGTTCAACATATGCCCAAGTTTTGCCTTCTTCGTTTTCAGATATTGTTCATTACGATCATTATGATTAAGTTGAATTGAAACACGATCAACTATCTCAATTCCATATCCCGCTAAACCTACCATTTTTCTAGGATTATTGGTCATCAAAATAAGTTTCTTAACATTTAAACTGTTTAAAATTTGTGCACCAATACCATAATCTCGCATATCTGCTGCAAATCCTAATGCAAGATTGGCTTCTACCGTATCGAGACCTTGGTCTTGAAGTGCATAAGCACGTATTTTATTGATTAAACCAATTCCTCTTCCTTCTTGTCGCATATACAAGAGAATACCACGCCCTTCTTCAGCAATTCGTTTCATCGCGGCATCATATTGTTGACCACAATCACAACGAAGTGATCCAAAAGCATCTCCAGTGAGGCACTCCGAATGAACGCGTATTAATACAGGTTCACCATTACTAACATCCCCTTTTACTAGGGCGACATGATGCTCTTTAGTAATGATATTCTCAAATCCTATCATTTCAAAGTCACCATAACGTGTAGGTAGTTTTGCACTTGCTGCTCGTACAACGAGGTTTTCACTTTTTCTACGATAGGCAATTAAGTCTACAATTTTGATGAGTTTTAAATGATGTTTATCGCAAAATGCAATGAGATCATCACGAAGAGATTTAGTTCCATCATCATTTAGAATTTCACAAGTTACCCCTGCAGGTTGAAGACCTGCAAGTTTTGCGAGATCAACTGCTGCTTCTGTATGACCTGAGCGTTTAAGAACACCACCACTAACAGAATTTAAAGGATATACATGTCCAGGTCTTTTAAAGTCTGCAGGAGTTGCTGTAGGGTCTAGGAGTTGTTTAATCGTTAATGCTCGCTCATATGCTGAGATTCCAGTGGTACATGCTTTAGAATCGACAGAAAGATTATATGCACTTTGAAATGGATCTGTGTTTTGATTATTCAATATAGATAAACCTAATTGCGATAATCGAAGAGCCTCCATAGGCATACATATTAAACCACGTCCTTGTGTAGTCATGAAGTTTATTGCTTCTGGGGTTACTTTAGAAGCAGCCATGAGTAAACTACCATCATTCTCACTATCTTCATCATCAATAATAACTACCATTTTTCCAGCTTGAATATCAACGATTGCTTCTTCTATTGTATTAAACATAATATTTCCTTTCAGGCCATTAACCCATTGGGTTAAATCATTTATTGTTCATCTAATCTTGTGTTTATAATGAAACTACCTTTGCATGAATAATGACATCGTTTTTCATCTGAGTAAATCCAGTAAACTCTAGTTGGATGGCATTTGATAATTTTTCAACACCAATATCACCCATAATTCCTTTAGCTTCTTGACCACCAATAAGTTTTGGAGCGATGCAAATACTGACTTCATTCACAATGTTTGATTTAAAAGCAGAAGCAATAATCTCACCACCGCCTTCAATAAAACAAGATTGAATACCAAGTTGAAACAAGGCTTGCATTGCGTCTTTAATATCAACATGTTCATCAAGTTCATTAACTTTTATGACGTGTGCTCCAAGCTTTAATATTTCTTTTCTTACATCATCATTCATTAATGAGGTAGTTACAATCATCGTTTGATGTACAAAAGCATCATTTAAAACTTTAGAGTGAAGAGGAATACGACCTTTAGAATCAAAGATAATGCGTTTATGGCATTGCTCCTCTTGACCTTGAATTCGTATGGTAAGCGAAGGATTATCAACAATCACTGTATTTACTCCCACAGCAATACTGTCATATTCACTGCGCAACTGATGAACATATTCAAGAGAATCAGGAGAACTAATCCATTTTGAATCGCCTGTTTTAGTTGCAATTTTTCCATCTAAAGTCATTGCCGCATTGATTAATACATAAGGCATTCTTTGAATTGTTAAATGTTCGTGTTTATTGTTTGTCATGGTAAGTTAATATTCACATAGCCTTATGTCGATGTCAATGTGATTGTTAGATAGACAATCGATATGATATGAGGAAAGGCTAGATATCACTTTAGCACTCTACAAAATTGGTGTCAATTACGATGCAATTAAAGTGAAGTGAAGCAATGTTTTTAGAATAATATTGATATCTTATAAGTCTTGTATTGTGATAAATGATAGAATGTAGTCATTAAAAGATTGATTAACAGGGTGGGTATGAAGAAACAAAGAAAAGTCCTAATATTAGTCCTTATGATGATTATCGTGATATTTTCGATATTAATTTTGTCATTTTTAAATATCATTCCTAAGAAGACATATAGAAATGCTGATTTTGATATCGAACAATATATAAGTGAACATGATGAAGATTTAGATGGAGTTGATGATCAAAGTGATATTTTAATGTCAGTAAGAGAATATATAGCTACTAAACCAAAGTACAAGAGTAAGTATTATGGATCAGGTTATCCTGATGATCAATACGGTGTATGTACCGATGTGGTTGCATATGGTTTGTTAGGTGCAGGATATGACCTGCGTGAACTACTTGATGTGGATATTAAAGAAAATCGTGGTTATTATGATATTGATACCGTTGATAAGAACATTGATTTTAGACGAGTTCGCAATCTTAAAGTCTTCTTTGATCGCTATGCTCAATCACTAACTACGGATATATATGAGATTGAACAGTGGCAAGGTGGAGATATCATTGTGTTTGAGAAACATATTGGTATAGTCTCTGATAAGCGAAATAAAAAGGGAATTCCATACTTGATTCATCATGCTAATCCTTATCAATTTTCTTATGAAGAAGACATACTTGAACAACGCCAAGACATCATTGGACATTATCGTATTTTAAGTCATTTGATGATTATTGAACCATGAGGATATATAAATCAAGAAAAAAGGCATCTAGGATGCCTTTTGATGTTTCATTAACAAATATCAATCTGTACAATCATGATCTAGTTCACGCTCTTCCTTCATGACATGAAGTGAATGTGAAACTTCCCAAGCAATTAATACTGTCACAATGACATGGAGCACAATGATAGCTCCAACAATAAATAAATCTTTATACTCACGAAT
>DITO01000135.1:0-2051 GCA_002422065.1 Erysipelotrichaceae bacterium UBA6182
GCGCATTTGATTCCGATTCAAAAGGTTGCAGGTTCAAGTCCTGTCGAGCGCGCCATGAATATTTACGTTGGGGTTGTAGCTCAGCTGGAAGAGCGCTACGCTGGCAGCGTAGAGGTCGAGGGTTCGAGCCCCTTCAGCTCCACCATATAAACAAAAACAATGTCGAATATTTTCGACTTTTTATTTACTTTTCACACACATATCACAATGAATGTGTATTATATATTTGTACAAGGAAAGAATCTAGCTTCATCATTTTTCTTCCTTACTCCTTAAACATCCCCTTGTATCAGCCACCATTATCCAATGGTGGTTTTTTTGTATTTATTGCGCAGTTAACTTCATAAGCAAATTATTCAACGAATCCTAGTAGTGAATTTTATCAACCAAAAATCCTTAACATAAATTTGTTAATTGTGTATTTGTTAAGTTGTATAATATGTGATAAAGTTTATAAAAGAAATTGCTATTAAAAAAGGAGGTCTTTGCGTGGTAGGGATTAGAGAAATTGCAAGACTTGCCGGTGTATCAACGGCTACGGTATCCAAAGTATTAAATAATTACTCAGAAGTAAGCGATGCCACTAAAGAGCGAATTATCAAAATTGTTGAAGAAGTAGGATATATTCCTGATTCAAGTGCTAGAGCACTAAGTTCTAAACGCACTTGGTTAATTGGAATTGTCTATTCAGAACATTTGAACATCGGACTAGAACACAATTATTTTTCTGGTGTTTTGGAAGCGTTTAAGACTGAAGTTGAGAGTTTAGGATACGACGTTGTATTTATATCGGGTAAAGACATTGGATACTTAAAACGTTGCCAAGTTAGAAATGTCGACGGAGTATTTGTGGTAACCGCAGATATGATGGACACAGGACTAACTGAACTTTTTGATAGTAAAATAAAATGCGTTACAACAGATGTACTGTATAAATCAATCCCCCTTGTATATGCGAATAATTTCCAAGGTAGTCTTCTAGCAATAAGACATCTTCATGAACTAGGACATAAACGTATAGCGCATATTGCAGGGCCAGCTTCCACCATTGCTGGTAAAGAGCGATTAGATGGATATATAGAAGGCTTAAGAGAATGTGGAATAGAATATGACCCAAGTTTAGTGATCGAAGCGCTAGAGTATGATAGTGCGTCCGGTTACACTTGTATGAAGCAATTCCTTCAATTACCTAACCCTCCTACAGCAGTCTATGCGATGTGTGATCTAACAGCTTTAGGTGTGGTGCATGCTATAAACGAGCATGGGTTAAAAGTAGGAGAAGATATTTCAGTAGTAGGGTTTGATGATATTGAACTTGTTTCACACACTCATCCAGCGCTAACCACAATCAAACAAGATAGTAAAACAATTGGTAGAACATTAGCACAAATACTGCATAGTAGTATCAATAACAACAAAGTAGAAACAAAAACTCTGATAGAAACAAAATTAATTGTTAGACAATCAACAGCTCCAGTAAAATAAGAAGGCAACTTCTTATTTTTTTGTTTGTTTTTTTAAATACCAACTTGTAAGCGCTTAACGATGTGTTATAATACTAACGAAAACGATTTCGTAGGAGGAATGATGAAAAATCGAATCTTAGTATTTGAGGAAAACTTTAACGAAGGTCCTCTGCCAAATGAAGAGTATTGGGATTATGACATCGGAGGTGGTGGTTGGGGAAATAGAGAACTCCAGTACTATACGCGAGCTAATCTTGAAAATATCAAAATCGAAGATGGTATCTTAAAGATTACAGCAATAGAAAAAGAAGTCGATGGACATCCAATAACATCAACTCGTCTTGTTAGTAGAGGCAAGAAACATTGGCTCTATGGAAGATTTGAAATCAAAGCAAAACTTCCTAAAGGAACAGGTACATGGCCAGCGGTTTGGACGCTTGGGATTGATGAAGAAAATGCTGGATGGCCAGCAATGGGTGAGATTGATATTATTGAACATGTTGGAAGAAATCAAGATACCTTGCACTTCAGCCTACATACAGGTAAGTACAATCATAAAACAAGAACACAAATTACCCATGTAGT
>DITO01000135.1:2124-5603 GCA_002422065.1 Erysipelotrichaceae bacterium UBA6182
ATGGAAATTGAGTCCATCAGAATATACCAATAATTTAGTTCATAGTATTAAACGGTATGATCACTATCGCTATGACATTGATTGAAAATAGTGAAAGATTATTGAATATTTTTTGCAAATTGTGATATTTTACCTCAAAAACTTAAAGAAATAAGAAAAACAGGTGGTAGCGCTTACACTTTGTTAAAAATTCTATGTAAACGCTTTATAAAGTAGTTGAAAACGTTTTCGTACCGTGATAATATGAAAATAGAAGTAATCCATAGGAGGGATAAAATGAAGAAGACACTAGTGTTAATGTTCACAGTCTTAATAATCGCTTCTTTATTGACGGGCTGTTTCGGCGGCTATAAGTCACTTGATTCAGCAGTAGAGGGTGAAATCACAATCATGCTCTGGTCTGGCGATGGCACGTTAATGGAAGATATTGGAAGAAAAGAACTAACTCCAGAAGATTTGAAAGGACAAAACCAAGCAGCTGCTTATGCTGTTGCTCAAGCTTTCAATCAAATCTATCCAAATGTAAAGATTAATGTATTTGCTAAAGTTGGCGGTCCTCATGACAATGGAGTTACTTGGCAACAAGAACTCGAAAACTTTAAAGCAGAATATGGACGTTACCCTGACGTTTATGCAAGTACAGATTTAGTTGGTGACATCTCTAGAGGATTAGTTGCTGACTTATCACAGTTTGAAGATGATCCTTTATACAAGACATTCAATAAATCCGTTATGGGTATGATGAATTATTATGGATTCCAAGCTGGAGTTCCTCAATTCCTTCAACCTTGGGGTGTTTATGTAAATAAAGCATTAGCAGAAGACAATAACCTTGATGTACCAGGTCCAAACTGGACTATTGAAGAGTACACAGACTTTATTGGAAGAGCAGATGGAGTTAATTTCTGGGGAGCAATGGACACAGAATTTGATTTCATTCGTACAGGTTCAACAAAATTTGAACAAATGATGTTTAACTATAATGGTACTGGTAATTATGTTGATTTGAATACTGATGAAATCAAAAATCTAATTGACTATATCCCTCGTTGGGCAAGAAGTTCAATTTGGCCACAAAGAGATTTAGGATTAGTTTCTGATGAAGTTATGGATGCAAACTGGTGGTGGTCATTTAAGTTCTTCATGGAAAACAAGATCTTAACTAACGCAGGTGATCCTTGGATGATGGGAGACTGTGCTAATCCAGATCCAAATCACTGGGGTGTTTGTAAATCATCAGATTGGGATATCTATCCTCGTCCAGCAACTGACTATCAACCAAACACAGTGGGCGTAGTTCTAGATCCACTTGCAGTTTACAATTACTGTATGGCTGATGGAAATCCAGAATGTACAGAAGAAGAAACAGCAAAAACTAAATTAGCTTATACATTCGCAGCTTTCTGGGCTGGTGACACTCGTTCAATGCAAGCTCGTGCAGATCAAATGTTCTTAGATGGAGAAATCCTCAAGACAGCTTTAAATGATTCATTCCCACTAGTTACTGGCGATGAATTCGACAAGCAAATGGAAATCTGGTATTCAGCTCCAAACCACAAACGTTTCGAAGATCCAGCACGTATGCCTGGATTCCACGAAGTATTACGTATTTGGCA
This sequence comes from Erysipelotrichaceae bacterium UBA6182, assembly GCA_002422065.1. Taxonomy (GTDB): domain Bacteria; phylum Bacillota_I; class Bacilli_A; order Erysipelotrichales; family Erysipelotrichaceae; genus UBA6182. The sequence continues at coordinate 3,741 of DITO01000135.1, forward strand.
AGCAGGCCAATTCTGGGCTGTTTCCGATAAAGCTTACCCTTGGACTTATAATTACGAAGGCGCAAGCCGTCCAATCCTATATGAATGGTTAAATTCATGGGATCCTGCAGTTGCTGGTGCAAGCCGCAATGATGCAAACTGGGCTGATAATGTTAAATCTAAACTTGGTGACTGGAGTACGGCATTCAATGAACGTTTCAATGAATCCTCAAAAGCACTAGTAGACGGATTAAAACAATTCTACGGATATTCAGACTCAGATTTCGAATAATATCAAGCAAGGACATCNNCAATTTACGAAAACGTTTTCTTGCACTTATGTAAGCGCTTTGATAAAATGGAAGTACAAGTTCCTATTTTTAAGTTATGATACTAGTAGGTCTTGTTTTAATTTAAAAATAAAGGATGGAGGATTTGCATGAAACGTGTAATAAATGTGTTACTTGGTTTGTTGGTATCAGTTTCAATTCTTTACGGTTGCGCACCAGTCAACCAAAGTTTTTCGATCACTGAGCAACAGTCAAACAATGCTTATCAAGTGTTAGCATCAATGTTGAGGCAAAGCAGAACAACACATATGGATTTTTGGAATGCGAATTCTGCATTACCCTTAAGTGAAGATAAAGAAATTGAACTAGCAGAAACCGTGACACTCAATGCCATGGAGTCTTTTACGTTTGATGTATTAATGGAAGAAGACTCAAAGGTCCAACTTCAAGCACTTATTCGTGTCACTGAACTTACACTCATTAACCCCATTTTAAGAGTTAGTGTTAACGGGAGTATTCCTTTCCGTGAATCAGCTACAGTCGATGTAGCTATTCGTTGGCAAGATGAGTCTAAAAACTTCACACTTGATAGTTATGGAGATGAATCACTTCCTAATCAAATTGCAGACAATACATTTAGATGGTTGGATTTCTATAATAATCTATATTCAACAAGCCACCCACTAAACTATTTATTAAACCAAGGAGTGAATTCGATTACCATTACTAACGTTTCTTCAGATCCAGTGGAAATCACAGGGGTTAAAGCTGTTGCTCCAAGGGAACTACCATCCTATGTAAAACCAAGTCTTGATTTAAGTAATCTTCAAGACTTTGAGCATAAAATTAACGCAATTGAATATGATGCAAAGAATTCATCATTTGTAAGATTAAGTTCATATCCTTCAGTCTCTGTTTCACCATATGATCCAGTGGATAAGAAGCTAAATGTTATCGATGGACTTTCATGGAGTAAATCAGGTCAGGCTGTTGATTATTCATTTGATATTCCAAAAAGTGGATACTATCAAATAGCACTACATTACAGTAATACTAAGCCAGATTATTCAGTATTTAGATCAATCTACATTGACGGAGAAATCCCATTCAAAGAAGTTGAATCTTACGCTTTTGCGCCAACGAGATCAGGAAGATGGGAAATTGAAACACTAAAAGAGTCCGATGGAACTCCTTTATGGTTTTATCTCGAAGAAGGCACTAGAACTATTACTTTAAAAGCAGAAACCGCTCCTATTCAACCGTCTCTTGATACATTACAACTCCTAATTGATCATATTAATCAATTTGCGTTAGATATTCGAAAGATTACAGGAAAAGAAGTGGATCGTAATCGTACATGGAAGTTAACAAGTTTTCTTCCAGAAACCACAGCAGTCCTTGATGCTTATCAAACACTGTTAGAATCAGTCGTTATGCAAACAGCGCAGTATGCACCAAATGGAGTAAATTCTTCAACATTATCTTATCTACAAAAAGCGCTATATAAGATTATGGTAATGCAAGAAAAACCAGATGAACTTCCTTTATATCTTGATGATCTTTACAGTCAAACAGGATCAGTCACTGAAATGAT
>DITO01000191.1 GCA_002422065.1 Erysipelotrichaceae bacterium UBA6182
TGTTAATTATTGTCGTTGATTGGTTACACTTTCCTTAAATTCTTAACCATTTGAATCAAAGCTCCCTGATTATATTCTACCAACTTCTCATCACCGCAATGAATACACTTGTTTGTACTTAGATTTCTTTCACGCTTAATCGGATTAGCTGGCTTATTCGTACTAACAAGAGTGTAGCCCTCCATATCAACTCTCTTGACATAATCTTGAAAGTACACACTTTTCTTGCCACAGCATTTACACACAACATTTACTTGTTCACTGATACCTGCTAAGTCTATTGTAATAGGTCGCTTATTATCATCTTGAAGCTGTTTAGTTTTACGCTTTGCAGCTTTTAGAGTATCTATATTAATACCAAGTTTTTGTAATAACTCTTTTTCAGCACTGTTTAATGCTACATCCATATTACTACTCCTTAGGATATTTCAGGTTTATATTTGTTACTGTATTTAAACAACTTAATTGTGATTTGTAATCTTTTAAAGAAATTAATACTAGTTAGCCTTGAAGCTCTCCAACATACTTTTAATAAATATAATCTCTGTTTTATAGACATTTTCTAATCTCCTTTCCGCTTTTTTTGCGGATTATGACAACTGGTTGAAAAGGTTGTTTTACGGCAACCATATTATATACTGGTTTGCCACCAACGCAATGAACTGCACTTGTTTTAACTTTAATCTTTTTGACTTTTTCTGGCATTGTTTAGTCCTCCCTTAAATTAAAAATAGCATTGGTTAGTATTAAATACATTATCTTATCTAATCCCTCCTTGTCTTAGCTGGTCTAATAAACTTTGATTTGTTAACCATTTCAATAGGGATGCGCTCACCCATATCTACATCATACGCAGTTTTAGCGTCTTTCCTGTCTACGAAAGCAGCGTTACCATATTCTGTTTCGTAGAAGCCTTTCTTAAAGTTAGTCCATACTTTCGTATCTGTCATGTTCCGTGCCTCCTGTATTTATTCTGTATACCCCTATTCTACCATACTTTTTTAAATCTGTCAAGGGGGTTTTTTACAATTGTTTTGCTCGTAACTGTCCAGCAACACAGTGCATTTAATTGTAGCGTGTTTAATTGTAGCGTGTTATGCCATGATAACAAATAACAAATAACGAATAACAATGCAACATAATAAACAAATAACTAGTGCTAGAAGCCCCTTTTAAATATTGACATTGATTAGTTACCTAAGCAATGTAAATTTTTGACATTGATTAGTTACTCATAGTATTCTCGTAGAGTACTTGTTTTATTTAAGTGTTATAGGTACTGTGTTATTCCTTATTTTAGAAAAATATATTCTTAAAAGAGAGAGATTAACAATAGACAGATGAGATTGGAGTAAGAGCAAGAAACCAAAAATTGTAAGCTTAGATAATAGAGGTGATAAAGACCAATCAATGTCAATAATAAAAAGGGGATATTAACACTAGTTATTTGTTTATTATGTTATATTGTATCATTGTTTATTGTTATCGTATTTAATTGTTATTGATTAATAACATAGCTGCAAGCAATTAATCAACATAAAAAATTGACATTGATTCCCACAATGGCAGTGGCGTGTTTAAATACCCAGTACGGTCAATTAATTTAAATGGTCATTGCACCATTGCCATGCAATTAAAATCCAATGGCGGGCATCCTCGCATGAAATTCCGGCACATCCGCATCCACATCCACAATGGGTTATAATAATGCTTGCTAATACAAGCTGTAAGCAATTAATCAATGTCATTAATTGTCATTGATTGGCATGAAATGAGCAACAAAAAACCCTGCTTTTGAGGGCAGGGCAATTTATTATAACTTGTTGTCAATGGTGAATTGCATGGCTTCGATATAGGCATCTAACATTATATCTGGTCTTTTTGTGGCAACTTCTTGCCAACCATCACAATTTGCATCTTCGTAAATCCATCTGATTCTCGTATCCCATCTCTTTTGATATGGATCGCCTAAATCAAAAACTTTTAATTCCAAATCACTAACAAATTTATAGGCTTTATAAACCTGTGGATTGCCATCAATTTTCATAATAAACCTCATAAAATCAATAAGTTAGTGGGGAGGTTGTTAGCCTCCCCTGTTTGTTATTCTTCTTCGTAAGTTTTACCGAAGGCAACTTCGAGAGCTGAGATGGTTTGTTTCTTTAGCTTCTCGTCGGCATCCGATTCCATAACTTTCTTACAGGCGGATGTGAAGGCGTCCAGACGAGTCCGGTCTACCTTCGGCATCCCTTCCATTAGCCACACCCACTTGTCGGCGAACAGGTCTGGCCACTTTTTGGTATCCTTCTCGTTGGCCGTGAGCCGTGAGATGAGAACAAACAATCCATAATTGGCCAGATAGTCTTTTGACGCAGAAGGTAGGTCATTGATGCCTTCCCCATTGACTGTTGTAATATCGTCTACTTTGAGGAGGCCTGCCGTTCCGTATTTCCTATTTACTTCACTAATCTTTTCCATTGTATTACTCCTTTATTGTGGTATTTACGCCACATCATTAGATATTCTAAGCCGATATGTCGGCTGGCGGTAACTAATGATGGCGATGTATTTAATTGTCAAAGAGCGTATTTAAATTATGATTGGATTATACATTAATACATAACAAAGTCAAGGGGTGTATTTATGGGGTATATACTCAAAGAAACACCTCACCCCCCACCGAGCACCAGAGGGGTACTTGAGGGGAGTGAAGACCGGAGTCTCGGAACACACATCAAGTTTTTAAATCGCCTACTGAGGTAGAACAACTACACTTTGTGGCATCTGTGTATTAATAACAGTTAAAAAATATATTTTCACCAGCGTGTAGATTCCTTGCAGTTGCATAAAAAGTGTGGTATGCTAGGGCAAAAGGCGGAACTAGGATTTGTATAGATGACACCAGAAGATTCTAAAATAATGATTGACCTTCTAGCTGATGGTTTAAAGCCAAAAGAAGTTGCTGGCCTTATAGGTGTGCCTACAGCAACTATATACAATAAGATTAAAGAACTTAAGCAAGAAGAATCCAACTTGTTGGCTTACGATAAGAATAGGTATTTAGACCTAATTCAAGTACAACAAAGAATAATCGCAAATGTTACTGATGAAAAGTTAGTTGCTGCGCCAGTACAGCATCTTGCCTCTGCGTACGCTCAGTTTGGTAAGATGGAACAATTGATTCAAGGGAAGCCTACTGAGATACACGGTCTGATGGGTTATCTCTTACACTTGGAGAAAGAAGATATCGAGAAAGCACAAAATGCTGCGGATAACAGTGACGCTGTTGACGCTTCTTTTGTTTCCCCCTCCTCTCCTGAGCAACTTGAATTGGACTTGTGATATGAAAGATTTCTTTGGAAAGAAAGCATTGTTGGCAGTGATTGATACGGTGGGAGATATTAGTCAGCACTTTAATCCTAATCCTCCTATACAAAGATATACTTATCCGCAACCTACTGATGCGGAAAAAGTAGAAATTGAACGACTTATGAAGAAGCACGGTGTTAATGTTGCTATACAAGAACATGGGCAGATACCATACTTCTTTAGAGATGGACAGAAGATTAAATTTCAATAGGATTGATATGAAAGAGATACAGTTAACTCAAGGTTATATTGCTTTAATAGATGATGAAGACTTTGAAAGAGTTTCTAAGATTAACTGGCATGTTCATAAGTCTCGCCAACGAAGATACGGAAGAAACAAGAAGATAGGTTATCTTCACAACTTTATAATGAATACACCTGAAGATATGGAAGTTGACCATAAGGACTGGGATGGTCTTAACTGCCAAAAATATAATATGGAAAACACAACCAGATCTAAGAATGCTCAGAATATGCACAGAACAAGAGAAGGTTTTGTTGGTGTTTACTATGATAATAGAGATAAGACAATATTTAGTTCTATAGGATTTGCTGGTAAGAATATTTACATTGGTAGATTTAATAGTGAAGTAGAAGCTGCGATTGCTTATAATAGTAAAGCAATAGAACTGTTTGGTAGTAACGCTCAACTTAATAAGGTAGACTAATGCCACTTAATCCAATAGTTCTTAATAAATTTAGAGAATGGCGTCTTGACGCTGTGAAGTTTGTTGAGGAAGTGCTCCTAGTAAACAAACCACATATAAAAATATCTACTCAACAAAGAGAGTTCTTAGAAGCACTTCCTCATCAAAAGCGCATATCTATTAGATCTGGTCATGGTACTGGTAAAGATGCCAGTGCATCGTGGGCAATACTTTGGTTCCTAACAACTAGAGTTTATGCTAAAGTAGTTTGTACTGCTCCAACAGCAAGACAATTAAATGACATCCTTTGGTCTGAGATAAGTAAGTGGATACGGGAATCTGCTATTCAAGAAGAGTTTGTAGTTCAGAGAGATAAGATATTCAATAAAAATGCAAGCAAGGAATGGTGGGCGAGAGCAGTTTCTCCGTCTGTAAGAGCTGACCCTGCTGACCAGGCTGAAACTCTTGCTGGTTTCCATGGAGATCATCTACTGATAATCATAGATGAGGCATCTGGTGTTGAAGATCCAGTCTTCATACCGATTGAAGGTGCTCTCACACAGGAAGATAATAGAGTTATGCTGATTGGTAACCCAACTAAAAATAAAGGATACTTCCATGATACTCAATTCCACCCAGAAATACGTAAGCAGTGGTATAGACTCCACTGGGATAGTAGAGACTCTGAAAACGTTAAATCTGATTATCCCTCTTATATGGCTAACAAGTACGGTGTTGATTCTAATGTGTTTAGAATACGTGTTGCTGGTGAACCGCCGCTTGAAGATGAGAGAACGCTTATACCATTACACTGGGCAGAGCAGTGCATCGGCAAAGAAATGGAAATTAGTGATGAGGAGCCTATTTACTTAGGTTGTGATATTGCTCGGTATGGTGAGGATAGGAGTATTATACTCCCACGGCATGGTTTGCGAATTCTTCCTTGGCTAACCTTTCAGGGTATGAATACGATTACACTAGCTGGGCATATAATGCAGACCTATACTGAAGTAAATGCCGAAGGCTGTGGTATTGATGTTATAGGTGTAGGGGCTGGAGTTGCAGACTACCTCAGAAAACAAAGAATGCCTGGGTTATTTGATGTGAATGTTAGTTGGGCATCATCAGATCCATTGAAATATGCTCTCTTACGAGATGAACTCTGGTGGAGAATTCGTGAAAACTGTATGTATGGTTACTATTCTTTTCCAGATATTAAACTACCTGGTGAAACTCTCAGTATAGGGCAAGAATTGGCTAATGAATTATCATCTCCACACTATGAGTTTAATAAAAATGGTGCTGTTAAGGTGGAATCTAAGAAGGATATGAAGAAAAGAGGGATTGCATCTCCAAATATTGCAGATTCTCTTGGCATTACTGAGTTCTTCTACTCATATTCTACTAAGATTTTTAGAAAGCAAGTAGTTGTTAATAAAAGTAAGCATAATTATCCTAGACCTTCTATTAACTCAGCAAGGAAAAGGATACGTGGTACTAATAACTGGATGACAGTATAGGAGGATTTAATATGGCAGTAACAGTTATAGGCGATAAGCAAGAGATTATAGGATTGTCTACTGATACTAGACCATCTTTAACAGTAGCAAAAGCAGGTTCTACTTTTACTGAATTGGATACTGGGATGAAGTATGTTTGGAGCGGAACGGAGTGGGTAGAAGACCTGACAATGTATAACGCTGTTAAGATGGCTCTTGACGCTGCGACTTAAGGAGATAATCGTGGATGCAACTATAGATACTTTCGTAATTGGAAATATGGTGTGGAATGCTGGATTGATTGGGGTTACAGGATTTTTTATTAAAAAGTGGGTGGTTGCAAGAGAAGTGCGAGAGACTGAAATAAGAACTGAAGCACTAGCAGCTACAACTAAAACAGCTGTAGATTTAGCTGTACGGCAGGAGAAATCATGCGAAGATATTAAAGGTGAAATTGGTAGTAACAGAAATTATTACGAGAAAACTTACAAAGACCTTAAACAAGATATTAAAGAAATTGCTGGATTACAAAGAGTTGCTAATGGTAGAGTTGGTAAAGTTGAACTTGATCTTGCTGTGCTATCCCAGAAACATGAAGATAGAATAAATATGAGGCAAAGGTCTACTGACCACTGTACTAACGGAGGTTGCTAATGAAAGCAAGTATAGTAAGACTTGAACAATCTGAGCAAGGGGCACTGGGAACATTATTATTTGATGGAGTTATCTTTTGTTTTACTTTACAACCTGATGTACTTGATAAGGAAAGATTTCACATTCCAGAAGGTAATTATACTTGCAAAAGATTTCACGGAATTAAGTATCCTAATACGTTTGAAGTTGTTGGGGAAGGAACTAAAGGTCACAGTGCTCTTTTATTCCATGCTGGTAATGTTGAAACAGACTCGTTGGGTTGTACTCTGCTAGGTTCATCTGTTATGAAACTTAAGGGATTTAGAGCAATTTCAAACAGTGGACTTACATTTAAACTGTTTTTAGACTATACTAAAAATATAGATGAGTTTCCGCTTTTAATTATTGACTGTTATACATAAGGGAGGATATCATGGGAGTAGATATTACAGGATTTGGTTCAGTCTTTGATTTTGCAGGTAAGGTAATTGATAAGATATTTCCAAACAAAGATGATGCAGAGAAAGCAAAGTTAGAACTGTTCAAGATGCAGCAAGCAGGAGAGTTAGCAGAACTAAATGCTTCGTTACAAACTGCTCTTGCACAAGTGAATACTAACACAGAAGAAGCAAAGAATGCTTCGGTATTTGTATCTGGTTGGAGACCGTTTGTTGGCTGGATTTGTGGATTTTCACTTTGTTATAACTACATCTTTATGCCATTTTATACTTATAACGCTAAATGGATTTCAGTGTCAGCACCTATTATGCCCGCACTTGATAATGGAGAATTAACAACAATATTGTTGGGTATGCTTGGTCTTGGTGCGATGAGATCTTATGATAAGAAGAATGTTTGTAAATAGGTTCTGCAGAACCAGACTGCAGTAAGAGGTTTTGGTCTCCCTGGCTTTTTACTGCAGTCACCTTAAAAAGGATTGTAATGGAACAAACTTTACATAAATACAGTAATATATTTGGCGAGAATTTTGTAATGATTTGGAGTTGTTGCGGTAATAAGTGGGAACTTATATTTAGATCTGAATGGTTTCCAATTTGTCCTGACTGTGGTAGTAAAGGTAAACCGTGGAGGTTTAGATGAAGTGTCTAGATTCAGTACTGAAAAGTATGGCAAAGAAAGATAAGACAGTTAAAATTAAAGAGGTAAGTCGTGGTAAAAAGATAGCTATGCCACGCAAGTAATGTCAATAATTGACATTGATTAGGACTATATTACTATGAATTATACAGAACCAACTACACTTGGATCTCTTAATGTAAGTCAAGAAGATACGGACTTATTGAATAAGTTAACTAATTGGCTTAAACAAACAGAGGGCGCTGATAGTGAAAGTCTTTGGCTAACTGAAGCAGAAGAAGATTATGCTTTCTATGCTGGTGACCAAGATGATGTGGAGACCTTACAGAAACTAGCTGATGCTAACAGACCTGCACTTGTGTATAAT
>DITO01000006.1:0-4334 GCA_002422065.1 Erysipelotrichaceae bacterium UBA6182
AGGATTCACTCAGTGAGTCCTTTTTTATGCTAAAATTAATACATGAAAACAAGTACATTTAAGTTCAAAAACTATACATTCCAATTATGCACTGAAGACGACGATGTTGTTTCTTTGATTCGTGTTGAACAAACACCATTAATCATACATCCAGAGCATCATTGTTTCATTGAAGATATTGTTAATTATGAAAAAGGATTAAATAAGGAATTTAAATGGAGTATTAAATTCTCAAATACGGAATTTCAAAAGAAAGTATTCTCTGCTTTACAATCTATTCCTTATGGTGAGACAAGAACCTATCATGAGGTTGCAAAGATGATTCAACAACCCAAAGCTGCGAGAGCAGTAGGACAGGCTATTTCAAAGAATCCAGTCCTTATCGTGATTCCATGTCATCGTGTTCTTGCAAAATCAGGTCTTGGTGGTTTTTCTAGTGGGCTTGATTTAAAAGAGGATTTATTAAATCTTGAGAAATAATTATTAATGGTAGTTTAGATAGGATTTGCTTTTACGCAATGCTTAATATATCTTTTTTTATTCTCGAATATAATCATTAATAACAAACTCTCTGGAACACTAGAATGACTTACTAGGTTTATTGATGAGAGATTATCAAAAACTAAAGTTAAAAATAATATTTCAACAAGATTTCACTATCTTGTGTTAATATGTTTTTTAATAAATTCTTTTTGGTTTAAAATTGACCTTCAATTTCAGGATGACGTATGCATGTTTTATGTTCTATGCAAAGTATATGATTGAATCTGATAATCAAATTTCAACAAATTGGTTAAAGGGGAATAACTAGATGAATCTTCTAGCACTGATTATTTATTTCACTATTATGTTTGGGTGGATGAGTATTAAGAATATTCCTCCTCATTTTGTTTTGCTTTTTAGTGCTTTTTTATTCACTGTCATTGATTGGATTTCATGGTCACATTGGATAAGTGTAATCTTTAATCCCTCACTGCAAACTATTTTTTTCCTAGTGTTAATGAGTGGAGTCATTAAAAGACAACCATGGATATATCGTATTCAGATGCGAGCGGGTTTGAGCCTCCATCCAAGCGTTTTATTGTTGCTTATCATGGTACTATCCATGTTTATCAATAATATTCCTATTGTTATGATTTTGCTCCCTATGATTCACGAGAAAGTCAAAGCATCACATCAAAAGTGGTGGATTGCTTTATCATATGCAAGTATTTTTGGTGGAATGTTAACACTAATAGGTACAAGCACTAATCTACTTGTTAATGCTTGGTTAATTGAGAATCAGTATCCGTCTTTAGGTTTTTTTGAAACAGGTGTATTTGCTTTTCCAATTGTAATTGTAGCAACTATGATGTTGCTGAAGGATGTATCTAATTCTCCAAAAAATAAAGAATCTGAAACTTATCCTGTTTTGAAAGATCATCTTGTTGGATTTGAAATTATTAAAGGTTCTTCACTTCATCAAATCTCACTAAAAGATGCGAGTGTTAACTATTTAAATGGTTCTTATTGTACTTTAATTATTAGAGAGAATATGACACTTTTTCCATTGCGTGAAGACTCAATCTTGATGGAAGGTGATCACTTATATTTTGGTGGTGACGTCGAAATGTATAAACACTTGTTTCAGTTTCGTGATTTAAGACTCATCGAGTCGAATGAAGAGTATGACAAGGTTCACCTTGTGGAAGCTTTAACACTCAATAATTTTCATCAAAGTATTGGGACTTTAAAACTAAAGGAAAAATTAAACGGTATTATTATTGGAATAATAAGAGGAGGAAAGCCACTTATTCAAACATACAGGGATGTTATTTTACGTGAAAAGGACATTTTGCTTATTGTAATGAATGACAATAATGACCTAGAACATCCTTCATTTCAGCAAATTTCTCGTCATGCTGTTATAGAATCAATTACGGTTAGAAATACGATAGTATCTTTTTTGTTCTTCATTGCGATTATATTAGGTATGTTTGGAATATTAGATTATACTATTTCACTTCCACTACTAATTGTGTTTAGTTTAATTAATAGGGATATCTCACTAAAAGGGATTATATATGAGATTCAACCAAAACTAATGTTGGCATTGTATTCAGGACTTGTTTTAGCACAAGTCTTTCAAACTCCAGTCATTAAAGAAGAACTTTTCTTAACACTATCTTCATGGTTGATTACTATCCCGATTTGGACTTTTGTAGTTGTAATTGCACTATTAACCACTATATTCACAGAAGTTATGAATAATGGGGTGGCTGCAATGATGATGTTAAGTTTAGTTTCACTTTTGCACGAAATACTAGTTTTTGATTTTAGACTTATCGTTTTAATGATTACTATACTCGCGAGTACATCTTTTATGAATGTGCTAGGTTATCAAACTCATTTAGTTGTGATGAATGCAGGAAGACTAAAATCACTTGACTTCATTAAGCTTGGTTGGAAATACACATTTTGTTTTGTGTTAGGTACTATTTTTCTGGTGTTATTAAGAATGTTGTAAAGATATACTTTTGATTTAGTTTGAAGTTTGTTTAAGTTTTCTATGGTAAGTTAATTAATAAAAAGAAATCTCATTTGATGATTGAGATTTCTTTTCTTTTTAAATGAGTATAGATTCTCTTTTTAACTGATTGGGGTAGATTAAGTGATAATTGTCGCTCTAACAAATATGGGTGATCTATATCCTGATTTCTCCAATAATCATCAATTATTTCTGCTTTATTTTTACGATTCATAACTAAATACATTACATACCATTCTTCAAGGGACATAAGAGGAAGCTTAACTCCTTCAATCTTCTCCCAATCTGTAACACTTTTAGAATCAAAAATTGCATAATAAATCCCCTCAGAATGCTCATAAGCAAAACCTGCCATGATGTCTATTGAAATATCTTCAAGTAACAATGTAGTGAAGTACTTAGTTTTAAACGGAATTAAAGAAGGTTTACTCACTTGTTCAGCAACACTTTGAAAAAGATCAACAACATGTTGAAAATCTGATTCATTCACCATAATGTCGATGTCTTTTGGGACGACATCAAATAATCTAAGTTTCAACATCATTGATCCCCCAATAGCATATCGTATTTTAGAATCATTGAGTTGAGATAATAAATCTAGAACTATATTGTTCATGTTGTACTCCTAAAAAAATCCACTGAAACAGTGGATTAGTTGAGATAATTGAGAGGATTGACACGATTACCATTGCTGCGAACTTCAAAGTGTAAATGAGATCCAGTACTAATACCAGTACTTCCCATTAAACCTAGAACATGACCTACATCAACGCGAGTGCCAACAGAGACATTAATCTTAGATAAATGAGCATAAAGTGTGGTTAAACCACCTCCATGATTAACAACTACATAGTAACCATATCCACTTGAGAACTTAGCTTCAATGACTGTTCCTTTAGCATAGGACTTGATCGGTGATCCTTGAGGAGCAGCGATATCAATACCATAGTGAAACTCACGACGACCTGTAATTGGATGAAGACGATATCCATAACCACTTGTCAAACGACCTTGAGCAACTCCAAAATTAGTTGAGGAAGTACGCTTCATGGTTGTTTGTGTACCAACTTTAAGAATACCGGAAACAGGTTCACTAAGGATTTCTTCATTGACTACTTCAACAACATGAGGAAAACCATTGAGTGTCTTAATTGCATAAGTCACATTCTTAGTTCCTTCAACTCCTGGTTTGATAACAACACGAGCTGTAGATACTAAGGTATCATCTTTAACAATATCATTAGTGAAAGGAATTGCTTCCTCCATCACTTGGGTTGTGGTAATGATAACGTCTAAACTTGGTTTAGAAGGTTGTAAAGTAATGATATCTCCAGGCCATATACGATCAAGATCTATATCGCCATTAAAAGTGGCTAAATCCTTAAATGATAGAGAATAGCGTTGAGCAATATCCCATAGGTTATCTCCTGGGACAACGGTATATAATTGAGCTTCATCTTTATTTTCTTGAAGCTTTTCTAAAGCTTCGGTAGATTTTGCGAATATCCCACTATGCATGACTTCTATAACTTCAACATCTTCAACAAATTCGATTGATGTGATATCACTTAGATTATTAAGTCTTGCAAGCATTGGTTTTTGATATTGATCAATTACATACTTCATTTCACGAGCGTCTTCGAGTACAAACCATGTTTCATCATTGACAACAAAAGCATAACCAGGAATGGGGGCACTACTGATACTAAACTCTCCTGATATGAATCCAGAGAACAACGCTTCTGTTGAATAATAGGTCCCAATAAGTAGACCAAATATACCTAAAATTATGACTAGTGATTGCTTT
>DITO01000006.1:4375-7549 GCA_002422065.1 Erysipelotrichaceae bacterium UBA6182
ACGTTTATTGCTTTCTTCTTGCTCTTAGGACAAGTTGGACGACTTTGATGATAATTAAGAAAAATAGTACTAAAAAGGCTAATCCTAAGAAAATCCATTTAAGGCTAGTTGCGGTTCCTGCTAAGTCTGCAATCACCCAAGTTTGGCTAGGGTATCGATACATCACAAGACTTACCATGGTATTCTCAAGATAGTCAAAAGCAATACTAAACCAAGCAAATGAGAGAATCCAACGATTCATTTTTGAAAGACCAATGGATTGAAATAATAATGCACTTAAGGAAAAAATGAATGAAAAATATACAATTGGCCATATTAAATCAAAAGTCCAACGTTGTACGATATAGAACTCACGCCCAAGTGCTCCATAACTTTCGGCAATACGATATAGTTCACTAGCATTATAAAACCATGAAGTATCAATGCTTTCGCTTAGACCATACACTATGGCGAGTTCACTTTGTTGTGGTAAGATCACTGCAATAAAGAAGGCAAACACTATTGTTGAGGCAAGACCTAACCAATAAGGCATATGTTCTATACTTAAATGAAACCACTTCTTCATAATTTTCTCCTTAATGATGATTTATTCAAATTGTGATTTCACTCACAATAAAACACAAACCGTGTCAATATAAATCTTATTTTAAAGTATTCTTTGTCATTTGTCACAAAACTCGTTAAACTAAATTTAGGACACAATAAATATTAGTGGAGGGATTGATTAAATGACACTGGTTACATGCCCAATTAATAAACCTATAAAAATTAAACATATCAATATGGATGCATCATCCACTTTTCGAATATCTCGCTTAGGTATAAATCCTAATCAAGAATGTACAGTAATCCTTCGTCATAAGCATCATATTATTGTGTCGGTCAAAGGGGTACGTTATGGTCTAGATCATACAAGTGCTCGATGTATCGAGGTAGACTATGATTAAAGCAGCACTTATTGGAAACCCAAATAGTGGTAAGACTACAATATTTAATCAACTATCTAATTCTAATGAACGCATCGGTAACTGGGCAGGGGTAACCATTGAACGTAAAGAAGCTCAACTTCATTGTCATTTTGATTGTAAGAGTGAAACAATCTTTATTTCGGACTTACCAGGATCTTATTCCATAGAATCTGTAACGCTTGATGAAGATATAACAATCAAATACCTAAAATCAAAGCACATTGATGTAATTATTAATGTGATTGATGTATTAAGCTTTGAACGTTCTTTAGAGTTTACACTTCAACTTCTTGAGCAAAATATCCCTATGGTGGTTGTGCTCAACAAAATGGATATGGCTAAGAAGAAAAAAATACAAATAGATCCTCACTTATTATCAAATATGCTACAATCACCAGTCATATGTGCTCAAGCAAATAAGCGTATAGGACTTCAAGAAATAGTCGATGCCATTTTAACTCAAAAACATCAGTGTCAAGTATTCTGTACGAGGGATGAATAATGCAAAACAAAGATTTCTCAAAACAAGCTCATAATATTGCATCCATGGTAATGCAACAAGGCAACAATAAACCAACATTATCTGATCGCATTGATCAATGGGTGACTCATCCAATCTTAGGACTTGTTATCTTTGCTTTTGTTATGTGGTTTGTTTTTTCACTATCTCAGGTTTGGATTGGTCCATGGTTTTCTGATACCTTAATGATTGGACTTGAAGCAGGAGTCAATGCCATTGCCACGCTCATTGAATCTTACGATGTATCTGTCTTCTGGCAAGGTCTTATCATAGAAGGGATATTAGGAGGATTCATTGCTGTTATTGGTTTCCTTCCTCTCATCATGGTGTTATTGTTCTTCTTACAACTATTAGAAGACTCAGGCTATATGGCCAGAGTTGCTCTTGTATTCAATCATTATTTTTCTCATTTAGGTCTATCTGGTGCGTCCATTATTCCAATGTATGTTGGTACAGCTTGCAGTATTCCAGCTATCCTATCGACTAAAACCATAAAAGATGATCGTCAACGTAAGATGACGATCATGTTAACACCCTTTGTTCCGTGTGGTGCAAAGCTTCCTATCATTGCTTTGTTTCTTAGTGTATTCTTCTTTGGTCAAGCCTATATGACTGTGCTTGTTTATGCTTTAGCCATTGTCGTCATCTATATCTCAGGATTAGGATTAAAATACATCTTCCAACACGATAGTGCTCATCATATGCTCATTATCGAATTACCTGAATATAAACAACCTTCAATCTTATTAGGGTTTAAGTCAATGATTGAGCGAGCAAAGGATTTTGTTAAAAATGCAGCAACAATCATTGTCTTAATGAATGGATTTATTTGGTTAAGTGCTAATTTTAACTTTCAATTTAATGCTGTTGAATCAGCATCAGAGAGTATTCTATATACATTATCAAGTCCACTAGCATTCCTACTCATTCCTTTAGGATTTGGGTTCTGGGGATTTGCAGCTGCTGCATTAACTGGATTTGTCGCGAAAGAGGAAGTTGTTGGAGCATTAGCTGTTATCTTCGTCTTTAGTGTGACTTCTGACTTTGATGTGATTGGTGTAGATAGTGCAAGACAAGCCCTCATGGAAGTTGGAGGATTGACTTCAATAAGTGCTTTATCCTTTCTTGCCTTCAATCTATTTACTCCACCATGCTTTGCAGCCATTGGGGCAATGAACACTGAACTTAAATCAAAGAAATGGTTAATGTTTGCTGTAGGATATCAACTTATGATTGGATATCTTGTGGCGATGATAATCTATCAAGTAGGAACTATGATTACAACTCAACAACTATCTTCATCATGGTTGATTAGTCTTATAATATTTATCTCCTCACTTGCAGGCATGGTCTTGGTTAGACAAAGAGTGTTACGCCATGGCTGATATCATTGTAGGAAGCCTTGTCATTGGATTGTACGCACTTATTGTCTTTATATTAGTAAGAAGACATAAGAAGCAAAAAAGTGTCTGTGCGCGCTGTATGACGAAGCAAGATACCCCCACATGGATTCAAGAATATCAAAATGAAAGACTCAAGTGAGTCTTTTAATTGACAAAAAATTCTAAAGTGTTACAATACTACTTGCAAATGCGAATCATTCGCAATTAAAAGGAGTATACTATGTCGCATATTCACATTCCTGATGGAATAATATCTTGGTGGATTTGGGTTCCTGCATTACTA
>DITO01000133.1:0-2100 GCA_002422065.1 Erysipelotrichaceae bacterium UBA6182
CGTAAAATTAGACCATTCCATCGTTTTCCTAGCCACTTAAACACATTTTCATATTTTGGACAAAGTAATAAATCTTTCATAGGTTGATTATATCAAACTCCTTAGGTTTCTACCACTCAGTTGAAATCTTTTAAGAAACCATCAATGATTTCTTGACTTAAACCCATGTCTTTAAGTAGAGCTCTTAAGTCATCAAGTGTTAATCCTTGTTCTTGAGCATACTCTACTAGCACATTGATTTCTTCTTGACTTACTTCAAGTTTCAAAGCAAACTTTGAAATAGTAGTTGCAAATTGCTTGGGCACTTCTAATGAGACAAACAGGTCAATAATGGTTTGTTGATCATCAAGTGTTAAGACTTCGCCTTCTAATAATCGTGATACGAGACTAACTTCACTAATGTTGTCAGTGACATCGTCAATGAGTTGTTGTCCACTTTGCTTGAAGACCACAAGNNGATAGTCCTTTATCTAATCGCCGATCAAGTTTAAGTGGAAAGAGTTTAAGTAAAGGACGTTTAATAATGAGGAAAATTAATGACATTACGATATAGGTAATAACAATCCAGATAACTTGATTAGCAAATCTTAGAAAAATTAAACCAAACAATCCCCCTTGAACATCATTAGATGAAAGCGTATCAGAGATTAGAACAATACGTGATGCAAACCATGTTGCAAGGGGAGTTACGCTTATAATAATAATTCCAAAAGCGATTAGATCATACAATGATGAAATAAAACCCTTAAAAAAGAAAAACATAAAGATAAACAGTGATGCGATAATAAACATTACATTTATCGTTAAAACTACATTATTCGCTCCAATCATACGTACTCCTCCTGATTTATTTCTATTATCAATCATCTAATCAGAAACTTCAATGAAAGAGTGTCACTTATACATTGAATTATGGTGGTTTATTTGTTATTATACTGTAGCACATGTCTACGTAGCTCAGTTGGATAGAGCATGCGCCTTCTAAGCGCACGGTCGGGGGTTCGAGTCCCTCCGTGGACGCCATGTTTGAAAAAAACCGCAAAAGCGGGCACGCACTGTCACTTTGTGACAGTGTTTTTATTCGAGGAGGATTATGACACTATGGTCTAGAAACTACACCATTATAACCATTGGTACCATTATATCGGCCATTGGTGGTGTAGGAATTAACTTTGCGATTGGAGTCCTTGTTTACAATCAAACGCAAAGCACACTTTTAACAGCTTTATTCTCAGCAGTTGTCATGATTCCAAATATCATATTCCCTCTTTTTATTGGGCCAAACATTGATCGTTTCTCACGTAAGAACATCATTGTGCGAAGTGATATGCTCATGGGGATTGTCTTTTTAGTCATAGCCTTTATCACTAAAGATGGATATTTCAATTATTCGATGTACATGGTCTTAGGATTCATCCTATCCACCAATGGTGTCATCTATGGGATTGCTTATGAGTCTTTATTCCCTGAACTTATTCCTGAAAAGATGATGCAACAAGGTTATGCTATCTCTTCTTTGATATATCCTTTAGTGAATACGATCATGCTTCCGATAGCAGCTATTGTGTTTCAAAACTATGGTCCAAGTGCTATCTTTCTTTTTGAGGGGATATTACTATTGATTGCTTCAATCTTTGAGCGTTTTATTAAAATCGATGAAGCTCAAATCAAACGTTTTAAAGAAACACCTCAAAAACTTAGAGTGATGATTAAAGATGGGCTTGATTATCTTAAAAATGAAAGAGGCTTAATTGCTATCTTCTCATTCTTCTTCTTTCTTATGATGGCAGGAGAAGGTCTTAACACCTTGCTCTATCCATTCTTTGAAAATCATCCAACCCTCACCATTACCCAATTTGCTTACCTTTCTAGTTTTATTACGGCAGGTCGACTCATTGGTGGAGTATGGCATTATGTGTTTAAAGTCAAAACACATCAGCGCTTTTTGGTAGCTGCCTTCGTTTACTTCTCACTCAATGTCCTTAATGGTATTCTATTATTAGTACCATATCCATTCATGCTTGCTTTACAAGTGGTCATGGGGATCCTATCCATCAATTCCTTCAACATTCGAATGAGCAGTGTTCAAACTTATGTACC
>DITO01000133.1:2176-5970 GCA_002422065.1 Erysipelotrichaceae bacterium UBA6182
TAAGTATGATTCTCACTAAACAAGAAATACAAGCCTTAATCACTCAAGGACGTTATGATGAAGCTTATCAAAGTATTGTTATGGCTTTATCATCAAATCTTTTCTCAGCAAAAGAAGAGCGAGAACTTAAAGAGATTATGCATGGGCTTTTAGACCTTATGCCAGTTAAAGAGAAAGCCTTCAGTGTTGAAGAAGCATTTCATGCGATTATGAATGATGAAGATGCATCCTTAGGTTTAGTTCATCTTGAAAAGACAAATCTAAGATTACATACGACTCAAATTCAACAATGCTTTGATGAAGGAGTATCAATGTTTGCGAATGCATTACTTCTACAGTTATGTGTGGAACAACAGCTTCCAGCCACCTTCATCTATCATCATCCATCAGGAATGAAGTGTGAGGTTATTCCAGCCACATTAACTCCATTATTAGACCTGGATGTCATGAATGAAGGGTTAGCCATGATTCATGAATACTTTGCGCATGAGAATCCTAGTCTTATGCAACTCATCATTCATCAGTTCATGATTGATATCAGTATGAAGTATCCAATTGAGACTGATGAAAGCGAATATGATACAATCGTCCTAGAAAGCATTCGATCCACTTATCTTGCAATGCAAGATGAAGCAGGATTTAATGAGTTCAAAGCTCAACTTCCTAAAGAGCGACAAATTATCGTCAATTAGCACTCATTAATTGACAGTGCTAAACAAACTAAGTATAATTAACACCAGACAAAGGAGAACTTATGAAATCAAATTGGATTGTTAAAGAAAAATCGACTGGAACACTTAGTGTTGTCGTTGCGGATGCTAAATGGGCAGAAGCACAAGAAAAAGCCTTCAATAAACTTGCAAAGAATGTTGAAGTCAAAGGATTTAGAAAAGGGTCAGCCCCAAAAGATATGGTTCGTAAGCAAATCTCTGATGCTGCAATCTTCAATGAAGCCATTGATAGTATTGCAAATGATGCGTTTGTTTTCGGATTAGGTGAACAAAACCTAAGTCTAGTTGGTAGACCAAACCTTGATGTTAAAAATGTATCTAAAGAAGAAGTAGAACTTATTTTTGATATAAGTGTTACTCCTGAAGTCACATTAGGTGACTATAAGTCTGTTAAGGTTACCCAAGAGAGTGTTGTTGTAAGTGATGCTGATATTGAAGCTGTTATTGCTAAAACACTTGAAGATTATGCTGAACTTGTGATTAAAGATGGTGAAGCAATCATGGGTGATACTGTCGTGATTGATTTTGAAGGATTTAAAGATGATGTTGCTTTTGAAGGTGGTAAAGGAGAGAACTATCCTTTAGAACTTGGATCAAACTCATTTATTCCTGGATTTGAAGAAGCATTAGTTGGAGTTGTTGTGGGCCAATCACTTGATGTTGCGGTCACTTTCCCTGACAATTATGGCGTGGAAGATTTAGCGGGTCAACCTGTGGTCTTCAAAGTTACTGTCCATGAAATTAAAGGAAAACAACTTCCTGAACTTAGTGATGAATTTGTTGTTTCACTTAAGAAAGAAGGCATTACTACAGTTGATGCATTCAAAGAAGATGTTATTCATACACTTAAACATGAAAAAGAACATGAAGCAGAACATGCATTTGAAGATGCTGTATTAACTCAAGTGGTTGAAGCTTCAAGTGTTGATATTCCACAAGTCATGATTGATGAAGAAACAAATGTGCTTTTTGAAGACTTCAAACGTCGTCTAGAGTCACAAAACTACAATCTTGAACTTTATACTGCTTTAACTGGACAAGATGAAGCATTCCTTCGTGAGCAAATGGCCAATGATGCTGACCGTAAAGTCCGTTTACGTTTAGTTCTTGATGCGATTGCGAAAGCCGAAAATTTTGAAATCACACCAGAAGCTTTAGAAGAAGAATATGCAAATATTGGACAAATGTATTCCATGGAAGTTGATCAAGTCAAACAAGTCTTGAGTCCATCCGTGGTGATGCAAGAATGGCGTTTAAAAACAGCCTTTGACTTTATTAAAACCAACGCGAAAGCGTAAACACACAGAAGGAGGGTCATATGGAGTCAGAAAAATTAGAAATTAGTGTTCCTGTCATTGCGACCCGTGGTATTGTCGTTTTTCCTAATCAAGATATTATGATTGAGGTAGGACGCGAGAAAAGTATGACTGCAGTGGAGGAATCCAACAATTATTTCAATGGACATGTATGGCTTGTATCTCAAAAAGACATCCTCGTGGATGATCCTACAGAAAATGACCTATTCTCCTTTGGAACATTATGTCGTATTAAAACCGTCAAACGTAAAGAAGGATTTTTACGTGTGACCTTTAGTGGTCTTCAACGTGCTGCACTTGTGCGCATGAGTGAAGATGATCGTATGTTTTTTGCTACAGTCATGCCTCAAGAGAATATTTCTGGGGATGCAATGGAAGAGATGGCTTTAATTCGTCGTATTGCAAAAGAACTTGAAAACGTTGCAGCTACGAATGTCAATTTTCCAACTGAAATGATTAATCAGTTGACCAAAGGAGTTAGTGCGTTACAACTATCTGACCAATTTGCTCAATATTTCCCTCTTAATTTAGAGAAGAAACAAGCTTTACTTGAAACCTTAAACATCAATGAGCGTTTAATGCTCATTATTGGTGAACTTCAAACGGAAAAACAAATTTCTTCGATTGAACAAGACATCAATGATCGTGTTAAAGAACGTATTGAAGATAATCAACGTGAGTATTACTTACGTGAGAAACTTCGTGCGATTAAAGAAGAACTTGGTGATGTTGGGATTAAAGATGAAGATGGTGATGATTTACGCTCAATGATTGAGAATAATCCTTACCCAGAAAACATTAAACAGAAAGCTCTTGAAGAATTATCACGTTTTGAAATGCTTCCAGCATCCAGTGGAGAATCTGGAGTTATTCGTACTTATTTAGATTGGTTACTTAAAACACCTTGGTGGCAAGTCACTGAAGATAATGAAGATCTTAATGCGGTAAGAGCAGTTCTCGATGGTGATCATTTTGGACTTGAAAAAGTTAAAGATCGTATCATGGAATATCTAGCGGTTAAAACCGTGACTAAATCTTTGAATGCTCCTATTATTTGTTTAGTAGGCCCTCCAGGGGTTGGTAAGACCTCGCTAGCGAAGTCCATTGCGAATGCTTTAAATCGTAAATTCATCAAAGCCTCACTTGGTGGGGTTCGTGATGAAGCTGAGATACGAGGACATCGCCGTACGTACTTAGGTTCAATGCCTGGGCGTGTGATTCAAGGAATGAAGAAAGCAGGGGTTGTTAATCCTGTATTCCTTATTGATGAAATTGATAAAATGGCATCTGACTATAAAGGTGACCCAAGTTCAGCGATGCTTGAGGTACTAGATCCTGAGCAAAACAAATTGTTTTCAGATCACTATCTTGAAGAAGCTTATGATTTGTCCAAGGTTATGTTTATTGCGACAGCGAACTACTTAGATAACATTCCTCCAGCATTAAGAGACCGATTAGAAGTCATTAATCTTTCTTCTTATACTGAAGATGAAAAACTACATATTACACGTCAACACTTGATTCCTAAGCAAATGCTTGTGAATGGATTAAAACCTACTCAAGCACTATTTAGTGATGAAGCTATTCTATATCTCATTCGCCATTACACACGTGAAGCTGGTGTTCGCCAACTTGAGCGTCAAATTGCAGCGATCTGTCGTAAGTCAGTGCTTGCAGTATTAAAAGATGGCAAGAAGAAAATTTCGATTACACCTAAGAAAGTTGCAGAACTTCTTGGGAAAGAAAT
>DITO01000133.1:5985-7404 GCA_002422065.1 Erysipelotrichaceae bacterium UBA6182
GGCGATGTGCTTCCAGTTGAAGTTACAACGTTTGATGGAAAAGGTCGTTTGATCTTAACTGGAAAACTTGGAGATGTCATGAAAGAATCCGCAGAAATTGCGTATGGTTTTGTGAAGTCTCATGCGGCAACCTACAAGATTGAACCTAAGTTCTTTGAAACTCATGATATTCATATTCACGTACCTGAAGGTGCTGTGCCTAAGGATGGTCCTAGTGCTGGTATTACCATGACGACTGCGATTATCTCTGCATTGACACATCAAGAAGTGTATGCTGACTTAGCCATGACAGGTGAGGTGACTTTAAGAGGTCATGTATTACCGATTGGTGGATTAAAAGAAAAATCACTTGCAGCTCACCGTGTTGGAATTCGTAAAGTTCTCATTCCTAAAGGCAATGTGAAGGATATGGATGATATTCCAGCTTCAGTGAAAGATAAAATTATCTTTGTTCCGGTTGAAACAATGGAACAAGTGCTTGAAGAAGCATTGGTAAAAGTATGAGTTTAAAGAGTCCAGACGCACATTTAATTATTTCATGTGCGTCTCTCATTCAGTTTCCACCCAATGATCGTCATGAAGTGGTGATGGTTGGGAAAAGTAATGTTGGAAAGAGTTCTCTCATTAATGCCCTTACTGAGCGTAAAAACTTAGCTTATGTTGGGTCACGTCCTGGGAAAACTCGTCTTGCGAACTTTTTTCATATTACTGATTCTCTTATGCTTGTGGATGTTCCTGGGTATGGCTTTGCGAATCGCTCTAAACAAGAACAAATAGCATTTGGTCAACTGATGGATGATTACTTTAATTCTCGTAAACTGACAGCATTACTATTATGTGTTGATTCTCGTCGAGGGTTAAACTCAGATGACTTACTTATGATTGACTTAGCTAAAGCGTTAAAGATTCGCTTTGCGATTATTCTTACTAAAACGGATAAACTCACATTAAAAGAGTTAAATCTAATCAAAAATTCAGTTCAAGGGTATCTTGTATTCACATTCTCAGCTTTAAAAAAGAATGGTGTTGAAGAAATTAGTGAACAAATATTGCGTTGGTGTGAACACTGACGCTTTTTTTATGATAGAATTTTTTACAGGAGATACATACTATGAAACGTAATATCATCATTCGCATTATTGCATTTCTTTCGTTAGTCTTTATGATTACACTGAATGCTCTCGCAAATATACTTCCGATTAATGGTTTAAACACTGGGGAGATTTCTGATTCATTCTTTAATCTGTTTGCGCCAGCTCCAATTACGTTTGCGATATGGGCACTCATTTATGCCTTGTTATTTATGTACTCAATTGTTCAACTTAAAGTTGATCATGATTTGAGTGTACGTCAAAACTTATTTGATGATCTTGCGATTCCATTTACATTGTCAAATACTGCGAATGGTTTGTGGATTAT
>DITO01000091.1 GCA_002422065.1 Erysipelotrichaceae bacterium UBA6182
ACTCGATATCAAAGAGGTCATAAATTGTTGGAGCGATGTCCAAAGGCGAAGATGCCTTCTCAACGACCAATGGTTCAATCTGGTTGTTCCAAATGATGAGTGGCGTATCAAAACAATGATCAAATTTCATGCCAACATTTTCACATTGAGTTCGATAGGGCTCGCGATCTGCAAATAAACTCTTTGGAAAATGGTCCCCATAGATGATGATGACCATGTCATCCAATCGATCTGCATTTTTATAATCTATTAAAAGTTGTTTTAACCCATGGTCCAAGTCCATATTCTTTGCATAATATACTTTCTCCCCTTCAGGCATCTCGGGGAATCGTTCAGAAACTAAGTCATAGTATTTCAACATGTTCTCATTTAACGTATCAATGCTATAAGGTTGATGCGCATTGTATGTTATCCAAAAAGAGAAATACTTCTCATACTCATATTGAATCCATTTGATATGATCGATGACATAGGAATCTTCCACATTATCATAAGCCTCAAGGCCAATCGCATCATAGAAGGTGTACCCCAAGTTCGGCAACATGACACTTCGATTGTAATAGATGCCATAGTTATTGTGGCTGGCCATTGAAAAATAGCCCAAAGCATTAAAGGATTTTGCTAAGGAATGTGGGAAATCAGCTTCTGCATATTCATTGAAAGTAATTTTTCCGTTATTTGATGGCAAAAGACTAGTGTTGACCATGAATTCAGTGTCTGAGGTCGATCCTGCTAAGAGGGGTGAGTTATACCCTTCCACAAAAATTCCCGCTGTTTTTAACATGTATAAGGTCGGTGTGAGGATTGGGTCGATCGCAATATTATTTAGAGACTCTGCTTCAATTAAAAGAAGGTTTTTATCTTTGAATATACCAGTCATCTCATTCGAGACAGGTTTCGGATTGTTCGCAAGAAGTTCTGATATTTGTTGCTCAAGTGTTACTTCAGGTTGTATTTCAATGCTTGTGACTTTAGGGTCGAATTCACGATAAATCAAACCATTCAATCCAAAATGTGAAGTGAAGACATTTGTATTGGGGATATTAGCATAAATGACAGCTAAATCTTGGAGTTTGGCAGGATTACTGAGTGACAAATTGAGTTCACGTTGAAATCCTTGGATATGCACATAAGAAAGTGTACTCAGTAATATGATTGTCAGGAGTTGATGTAGAAAGTTGTTTTCAATCTTTTGAAATTTAATGGTATTAAATCCTAACCACAATGCGATAAATGGAACTGTAAAAAAACGGATATCACTGAAAATCAACATGGAAAGGGCACTGTCCGCAAACTTGAACATGCTTTTATCGACAGATAGTGCTGTTTTGATCAAACCATATTGATTGAAACCACGATAGAAAACAGTTTGTAGCCCAAAATAGAGTGCTGACAAAGCCAATAGAATAAAAACCGCAACATTCCTAAGCTTCGTAGGAAGAAATAACAGAAATGCGTTACCAACGAAAAGAATCACCAAAAAAGGACGCATCGCTAATCCTTCAAGGGGTATATGTGGATACGCTATGATGAGAAACCCTAGATTAAAAAATAGATTAAGTACTAAAAAGGAAAGATTACGCTTTAGAAACATGCTAGTCTTCTTTCTTCAATTGGTTCAATTTGAACAAAATGACTCCAGCAAAAAATGCTAAGAAAGTGCTTGAAAAGAACTGATCTAATACATGGCCTGACATATAGGCACCACCAAGGATCGCACCGAACGCGACACCATAAACAATCAAGTCAAAATTACAAGCCTTCTTAATGTTTCGAACAACTTTATAAAGCATATAGATTAACAAACCTAACCAAGGAAAAGTAAGAATGACTGTTCCTATATAACCTAAAGTATATTTTTGCATCAAGAAATCTTGTTCAAGTAGGATGGAACCCATCATGAAGCGAGAATAACCGAAACCAAATAGCTTCTGTGTGTCGTCTAGTTTGTCCCATTTATAATCAAAGAAGATCTGTTGGAATTGACGTCCACTCTGACGTTCCCAAAATTCGTACTCGAATATCAAGTCGATATAAAATTTAGGATCAATGATGTAAGGATAATACCACTTGTAATACTCTTCCGATATTGTAAGTAACCAATAGTACTGTTCAAACATGTACTGATAGAAGTAATTATATTCAGCTGTTCCTGGAATCAAACCTCCGTCGTCTAAACTATCTTTGAACTGTTGACGTAAATACTCGTCTTCAATTACGAGTTGATTGTTCCGATTATCAACTTCCAAGTTCTTGACAGCAGGCGTAAATGGTAGAGCAGCCACAAACATAAGCAAGATTGCACTTAGAATAATTAGATTTCTCCAATTGAATTGTTCTTTTTTAAGAATAACCAAGAATAGCCAAACACCCAAAACAACAGCAATCATCAGTGGTGCACCATAGGTCGCGACACGAGTTGCTAAGATTAACATTGCCCAACCTTGGATTATAACTAGAACCAAAATGAGCCATTTTCTTGATGAAGTAAAAAATTGACGAATTAAAACAGGATAAATAGCAAATAATACGATGCCTGTAGTATTACCTTCACTAAAGAAGAAGCGTGTCGCAAGCATTTTTGGATTGAGTTTATCATATATACCCATGAACCAAGTTGGGAAGTTTGCCATCGTAGGACCAGGGTAATAAGTAGATTGACCAAATAGCAAAAGATTACTAAAGAAAATAGGAAATGCAATTAATATGGATGACCAAATAACAATTCTATTTATAATTGATTGATTGAATTCAGCTCGAAAAAAAGCATAAATTAATCCAAATGGTATGATCAAAGTTAATATATATTTTAATTCATTTACTAATGTATATTTATAGCGATTCGTGAGGTATAACAACTCAAACATGTCTTTAACAATCAAATGGTGCGCGATAAAATAAACTGTTACTAGTGCTAAATAAAGTGATGCGAACAATAAAACCTTTTTCTTATTTTGTTCCTTAATTAAAAAAGCTAAACCAATAACGATTGGGAATCCAATGAAATAGATGATTGTTGATGGCAAAGGTAATCCAATAGGATCAAGATATGGGTAAAGTAAATAATCGATATCAATAATTGGCTGTAGTATAACAACCAATACCATCATGGTAATTAAGTTCTCTTTGGTTGCATATTTCTGTGTAATTTCTTTGATTTTTTTCATGATGTTACCTTAAATCCATTCAATTTTAACATGATTAGTATAGCTTGTCTCACGTTAATCTTAACTTAAGATTGTCGAAGTGTTGAATACAGGTTAAAATTTGTTAGGAAGTGCGNNACTGGTTTCATTTTACGTGCTATTTTCATAAAAGTCTTAGGACAAGAGATATTGGGACTGAATGGCTTGTTTCTTGATATATTGAGTATTCTATCTGTAACAGAACTGGGTATCGGGACTGCAATCACATATTCCCTCTATAAACCGATTTTTGAGGATGATATTGAGACGA
>DITO01000147.1:0-2517 GCA_002422065.1 Erysipelotrichaceae bacterium UBA6182
GATAAAAGCACTGAAAATCCAGTGCTTATACCAGAGATAATTGCTATTAATAAGAAAAAAACAGGAAATGATAAAGACATTCCTGCTAAAGCTTCTGTACTCAGCTTACCTGCATAAAAAGTATCCACGACATTAAACATGGTGTTAAAGAAAAAACCAACACTCACAGGAACTGCCATGGTGATTAGTTGTTTTTTTAAGTTACCTTGGGTATAGTCATCTAATAACATAAGTTACCACCTTTTTTGTATAAAGCATTAAAGTTTTAAATGCAATACTAAACTACAATCAATATTTGACTATATGTAATCTTTTATTCAATTTTAACATTTAACNNAGAATTCATGGATCAATCAACTACTTATCACCAAAGCAGTTTGAAGAGATGTACTATAAGTCAAAGCAGCTCCTACTCTATGTTTAAACTGTCCGATTTCTTGACATAGTACCAGTTTGACTTAAAACTCTTATTAACAAGGTATTCGTAATTATTAGGTTGAAAAAAATGAAAAAATACTTCACAATGATATTAAGTTAATTATGTATTAGAATCAGAAAGGAGTGTATACTAGAAGACCTAAAGTATACAAGGTGAAGAGCTTGGATATTAAATCAAAAGTGTCGCTTACCTTACGAGATGATAAGGATATAATTGTAAAGAGTGTTGTTGGTGATTACGAATCAACAGGTAATATTTCTAGTGCTCAAAGACAAGCTTCAATAAGAGATGCGAAATATAATATAGAGTATCTTGCTAGTGCGATTGAAATTGATAGTGTTGTAAACTTTAAATCCTACGTTATTTGGTTAAGAGACATTCTTAGAACATATAATATTGAAGATGGTATGCTTATTGATCATCTTAATAGAATTCTTGATTATGTTGGATTAAATTATCCTTCAGAGTTTGGAAATGTCGTTGAAACATTTATTTCTGAAGGGATTGCAAGCGTTATAAATGATAAAGGTGAAGAGTATTCGTATTTAGACTCTACTAGTGAACTAGCAGAACTCGCTTCTGATTTTTTTAATGCCTTAATAGATATGAATAAAAGTAAAGCTGTAAAACTAATACAAGATGTTGTAGAAAAAGAAGAAGTTTCAATTAAAGATCTATATTTGAATGTATTTACTAACGTTTTATATGAAATTGGTAGATATTGGGCAATGCGTAAAATAACAGTGGGACAAGAACATTTTGCTACAGCAGTTACAGTTTATACAATGTCATTACTTTACGATAAGATTTTCAATAGTGAAGAGAAAGAGTATAAAATGATTGGAGTTTGTGTTGATGATGAACTACATGAAATTGGCATAAGAATGGTATGTGATATTTTTGAATTAAGTAAATGGGATACGTATTATTTAGGAGCAAATGTTCCTCACTCAAGTGTTTTGAGTGAATTGAAAAGAATTAAACCAGATATTTTGGCTTTATCGGTTACTCTAGCAAGCAAAGTGCCTGCTTGTATCGAATTAATAGGTTTAGTAAGAAGAGATTATGCAGATATTAAAATCATTGTAGGGGGACGTCCCTTTAACACAGATAAAGACTTATGGGAAAAAATCGGTGCTGATGGTTATAGTGTCGATGCTAATGATGCTGTAAAAGTCGCTACACGTTTGGTTGGGGGTGTGTATGAGTAATGAAATTTTTAAGAATGTCTTTTTATATGTTTGTAACAACGAAGGTCATATTAAAACTGTAGTTAACCCAATTATCGAAAATCAAATTATTGCAGAAGATGAAAAGATTTTTGATAATGTATTACCAGATAGTGAGGCTATTTGGAATACTCACATCTTGAATTATGAAACAGAGTTAAATGATCATTGGAAAGGTTTTTTAACGTGCCTAGGTGAAGAAACTTATGCTTGTTATTTCGCAATACTGAGTGATAATCACATTATGGTTTTAGGAATGAAAAATGAAATTCAACAATATTTGTATGAAGAAATGCTTAAAATCAATGGAAAACTAACAAATAAGGTGAGGTTATTATTTAAAGAAAAAACTGCACATAAATCAGAAGAATTCTTTGAAATATCAAAAATTAATAATGAACTTGCAAATGCAAGAAGAGAACTAAAAAAGAATAATCATAAACTTGAAGAGTTAAATCTTAAGCTGGAGCAATTAACTATTAAAGATTTTTTAACTGACTTGTATAATAGAAGACACTTTTATATATTTTCACGAGAAGTTGCACATAGAGCACAAAGATTAAATCATCCTGTTTGTTTAATAATGATTGACATCAATGGGTTTAAAAGCATTAATGATAATTTAGGGCATGATGTTGGTGATTCAGTACTAATTCATCTATCAAAGTGCATGAAAAGCACATTTAGAAATGGACAAGACACCTTATTTCGATTTGGAGGAGATGAATTTCTAGTGATACTTGAAGCTTCAAACTACAACGATTCACTCTTGGCAATGCATCGCTTGAGAGAACTTTATGAAAAGGATTCTAAAGGAACATCGTTAGCAGCAGGGATTGTTGAAGTTAA
>DITO01000147.1:2589-3985 GCA_002422065.1 Erysipelotrichaceae bacterium UBA6182
CCAATGTCACTCAGTTACAACGAATACAAAAGTATTGTTGAGACTGCACCTAATTTAATATGGAGATCTGGTCTTGACGCAAAATGTTATTATTTTAATAAAACATGGTTGGATTTCACAGGAAGATCTTTTGAACAGGAGTTTGGGGATGGTTGGACAGAAGGTGTTCATCCTGATGATTTTGATCGTTGTGTAAGTATCTATCTAGAGAACTTCAACAATAGAACAAGATTTTAAATGGAGTATCGACTACTTCGTCATGATGGGCAGTGGCGATGGATTAATGACATTGGTGTGCCTGCTATTGATGAGAATGGTGTGTTTACTGGGTTTATAGGGAGTTGTCTTGATGTAACTGATAAAGTCTTAGGATTTATGCTTAAGGAAATGGCACAAAAAGATGGCTTAACAGATGTTTTAAGCCGACAGTATTTAATGAGTCTTTTTGAACTTGAATTTGATGCTTTAAAAAGAACAGGGAATAAACTAGCAGTAGCTATGATTGATATTGATAAATTTAAAAATATTAATGATAAATACGGTCATTTAGGGGGAGACACTGCTTTAAAAATGTTCTCGTCTGTTGTCAAGAATACTATTCGCCAAAATGATCTATTTGGACGCTATGGTGGAGATGAATTCTTGATTGTATTTCCTAATAATTCAATTGATGAAGCGAGAAAAATTGTTGATAGAATTACAAAGTCACTAATGAAGTTAACTATTAATCTTGATAATGATGATATCATGATATCCGTGAGTGTTGGGCTTTGCGAATATACTGATGAAAACAGTCATGAGGAACTAATAAAAAAAGCTGATAAAAAAATGTACGAAGATAAGAAATATAAGAGGCAGTTATCAGAATAATTAAATAACGTAAGTAGTGGAATCAATTCATTAGAATGTTTCACTACTTTTATGTTGCGATGATTATAGGGAAAAGTAATACTATGTAATGATCAAATATTGCGAGTAGTATTACTGATATTTCGACATGAAATAAGTTAACCAATTGTCTAAGAAATGTTCTTTTATAACTAATTGGGTCTTAATAGTCATTTTTTGATATTCACTTTGAAAAATGAAGACCTATAATGCGTTATAATTATTGATATAAAGAAATCGGAAACTTAATACATGAAACTATCCAATGAGCAGTTAAAGAAAATTTACTATGGTGCATATAGCTTTTATGAAGAATCTAATGGATACTTGCAATCATTTCATTACACTCAACAACAGATGACTTACTTAGAAGAGTATACTGAGTTTTGGTTTGACAGAAATAGAGCATCCAATGGAAAGACACTTGAGTTTATTACAAGCGCTACACATTTCTCTTTTGATTACAAAATTGCTTGGATAGGTTCGGAAGATACAATTGAACTTGCCA
>DITO01000162.1 GCA_002422065.1 Erysipelotrichaceae bacterium UBA6182
AGGTTTGATCCTTTGAACCGTCATTTACACAGATGTATTCCACTTCTAGTTTCGTATCATAGGCATGTTTTTGAGTTTCTTCGAAGAAAAACGGAAGTGATTTCTCTTCGTTATAACAAGGAACAATAATTGAAAGTTTCATATCATCGAAATTATAGCATAAAATAAATCTTATCTTAATATGTCCTGTGTTATATTGTATGATAGTTTAAGTAAAACGTTTATTCGACAAGAAATCACACAAATGCTAGAATAACAAGGGAATGAAATAAATTATGAAAAAACAAAAATTGTATGGGGTTGTATTGATCGCCTTGCTTATTGCCATCGGTCTTGTAATTGGAATTATCGTCTACCAATTTACAAACGGGGATGATGATAAGGTGATTGTCGATGAAAATCAACAGCAACTTTACAAGCTCCCTAATGGTGCTACTGAGTATCAAATCTTATTGTTTGATGAACTTTCGTTGGCATTAAAATCAAATGAAACGACTAAGCCAGAGTTGGCAGGACTGATTGTTAAGAATTTCATCGCAGATTTTTATACTTGGACGAACAAGAAGGGAACCTATGATGTCGGTGGACTTCAATTCGTTTACAGTCCTGAAATACTTAACATTCATTCTAGTGCGAAGAATCTGTTCTATGTGGATTTAAGCTACCTTATGAAACAAAATGATCCAAGTGTGCTTTTAGAAGTTGATTCAATCAATATCAAATATGTCGACCCTGAAGAGAACTTCGTATATGGTAATACCGAATACGAAAGTTACTATGTGGGTGCGGAATGGTCCTATGTTCCAAAAGACGGATTCAATGAAGAAGTTTATCAAACAAAAGGGTATTTCAGTGTTCTAGTACGCGATAATAAGTTGGAGATTTATCGCTATTTTGAGGAGTAGTTATGAGAAAAAATATAAAATCAAGAATTGATCATCATTTAATCAATTTATTACTTTCCGTAATTTACACGGGCTTGTCTGGGTTTCTATTAGCGAATGCACTTAGATATACATCCATTAGCCAAACACTGTTTATTCTTGGGTTCGTCCTGTTGATTTTAATCAACATTTTTCTAGTCATTTTTGCAGATTGGACTAAAACTCATCGTGTATTTCGATCTGTTGCAACTTTCTTAATTGTTTTCTTCATCCTATTGAACAGTCTTGGAATATTTTATATTCTTCGTATTGGAATGGCGGTTGATAAAGTCATTGTCGATACGAATAAGGAACAATATGAGGAGCTTATTACAAGTTTTGTAACATATGATAATAATAGCATTACATCTATTGACGCTGTTGGTGGAAAGAATTTTGGACTTGTTGACAATGATACCTTCCAAGAGGGATATGTTTTGCCTATTGCAGAACTGGATAGACTAAAGATAGATGTAAATTTTAAATATTATCCAAGTTACAATGATTTATTATTAGCCCTCTTCAGTAATGAAATAGATGTGGCTTCTATGCCAGAGCAGTATTACTCAATGTTTATTATCAATGATGGTTATGAGGAATACTTAGACAAAACAGAATCAATCTATGATTTTACATCAAAAGTCAAAGTGGATTCAGTAAACACTGTTGACAAAGACCTAAGCAAAGAGCCTTTTAGTGTTCTGCTCATGG
The DNA here is from genome assembly GCA_002422065.1 of Erysipelotrichaceae bacterium UBA6182. Taxonomy (GTDB): domain Bacteria; phylum Bacillota_I; class Bacilli_A; order Erysipelotrichales; family Erysipelotrichaceae; genus UBA6182. The sequence continues at coordinate 1,635 of DITO01000162.1, forward strand.
GAAACGATGGGGGTCGAACAGATACTTTAATCTTAGCAACGTTTAATCCACTAACGATGACTGCGACAATGACGAGCATTGCTCGTGATTCATACGTGCCGATTGCTTGCTACAAGAATCAAGCCAGTGACAAGATAAACCATTCTCGTCAAATCAGTCGTCAATGTACGATTGAAACAGTTTCGAACATGCTTGATGTGAACATTGATTATTTTGTTGAAGTTAATTTTACAGCCGTTGTCGAAGTTGTGGATGCTTTAGGTGGCTTATGGCTTGAATCTCCGATTGAATTCGTAGGTCAAGATTCCAGTGATGAACGTGGAAACTTCACTGTTTGGGTTGGTGAAGGATGGCAGACTATGGATGGTCAACAAGCCCTCGCTTTTGCGCGTGAGCGAAAGAATATGCCTGGTGGTGATTTACAGCGCCAAATCAACCAACAAAAAGTAATTACAGCTATGGCTCAAAAACTTCTCGAAACAAAAGATGTTAATCAACTTCTCAAGGTTCTTGAAGCAGCAGGATCAAATATAAAAACGAATATTAGTTTGAATCAGATGACAAACCTAGCTAACTATATGGTTCAAGAAATGAATTCAAATAGCATCAACAATTTCTATTTATTACAGATTAAGAATTCTCGTATTACTGGTTACTTTTCTTGGATGTATAACGATAGTCTTCAACTTCCCCTATCAATCTATAGACCCTATCAGGGTTCAATATCGGACGCCAAATTCATCATTGATCAAAATATGATGGAGAACTACCAACCAACAATCCATAAGAAATTTTCCTTTAGTATTACTTCTACATATCAAGCTCCAAACCTTATTAAGGATATTTATGATGAAAAAGAAATTCATGAACCACTGCCCGATTTTATGCCTTCGATGATAAGCAAAAACGATATCTGGACACTTGATCGAGTCAAAACATGGCATAATTCGCGTACGTGGATAAATTTAGATATTGTGGAGATTTGGCCAGAGAATCCATTGTATAGTAGTGCGTATTTATACAATCAGATTATCTCGCAAAGCGTTAAATACGGAGTCAAAACAGCTAATGTCCCATTCTTAAGCGTTGGTGTCATAAAACATGTATTGGATTGCTCAATTGAAGAGAATCGCAAAGATGCTCAATGCAAATCAATTGTTCCAAATTTCATTGGTATGAATTTGCAACAAGTTAATGATTGGTCCGTGAATAACAGTTATCCTGTATCAATTGTGAAGATTGCGGATACAGATCCAAGTTATGACAAAACGAAAATTAATCTAATTACAGGTCAGCGTGAGAAGGCGTATACAAAGCTCAGTTCTTTGAACAATATTGAACTTGTTGTTTACACAATGGATTATCCAATCATAACAGTGCCGATTCAAACAATGACGAATGAGGTTTGGTCTAAGACCCAAATTGAAACGTGGTTTAAAACGAACTTCTACAAAGATCCTGTATTTGTTTATGAAACGGATTACTCATTGACAGTAGTGAAAGATGGGTTTATATCTGCAACTTTTAATAATCAGATATTATTGCAAGATACACCACTAAAGGCGAATTCAGAAATCACGATTACATTATCTAAAGGTCCTGAACCTGTTACACCACCTGATCCTGCAACTCCACCACTAATCACTCCATAATATAGCGCCCTTAATATCAGGGCGCTATATTTTTTCTTGAATGTGATACCTTGGTCTAGCCTTTGATTCAATATATATTTTAGATATGTATTCGCCCACAATCCCTAATGCGAGTAATTGTATACCTGAAAGTAGCCAAATCGATATATTTAAAAATGCCCAGCCCGATACTGTTTGATGCGTAAAATATCGCATCAGTGTATAGATAATAATACCAATGCTTATAATGAACAATAGTAAACCTAGTGTTGTGATAAGTTTCAAAGGCTTGTTCGAGAATGACGTTAATCCTTCAAGTGCAAAGGTAATCATTTTTTTGAATGGGTATTTTGTTTGTCCAGCAAATCGAACATTGCGACGGTAATAGACTTTTGAGGAAGGGAAACCGAGTGTTGGGATAAGTCCTCGTAGAAAAAGATTTCGCTCTGGATATTGCTCTAATTCAAGGATTACTCGCTTACTTAAAAGTCGATAATCTGCATGATTCGATATTAAGTCTACACCTAGAAATCCCATCAACTTGTAGAATAATAACGCACTGTTTCTCTTAAATATTGAGTCTGAATCTCGATTGTTTCTAACTGCGTAGACGATTTCACTGCCTTTCTGGTTCTCGCAAATCATCTCTGGAATGATATGAATATCATCTTGCAAATCTGCATCGAGACTAATTACGATGTCAGCATCTCGTGCTGATTCAAACAACCCTGCCAATAAGGCGTTCTGATGTCCTTTATTACGTGACAACTTTATACCACGAATACTGTGATTTTGACTATGAAAGGTTCTAATCAAATCCCACGTTGAATCTTTTGAGCCATCGTCGATGTAAACAATTCGACTCGTTGGTTCGATTAGCCTGGATTCAATTAGTTCATTTATCAATAACAGAAGCTGATTATTGGTTTCAGGTAACACCTGTTCTTCGTTATAACATGGGACGACAATATGAAGTGTTTTCATTTTAACCTCGTTTCTTCAAAATGGGCTCATAAATTCGAGGGTGTTCAGGATATACTTTCCTCAACTCATTATAATAATACATTTTCTCTTCATCAGTGTAATTTGTAATTCTCTCAAAAATGTATATCTTAACTCCACTAATGGTATTCTCATAAATAAGTGTGTAATTATCTTGAATTTCTTCTTCAAATAATAGCGAATTATTAATCAATTGATTAACAAATTGCTTGTCAATGTAGCCTGGATGTACTTGAACAGGATTGGTAACCAAAACATAATTAACATCAAAAAAAGAAGCAGGAAAACCATCTCGGACATCATTATTGCTCGAACCTTCAAGATTCGGAACTGAGTTCAAAATCCATGGTAATTGTGCATTTCTTAGTAGATCATCATTTAAGAAAGACGAACTTGCGGCACTATAGGCATATTTGTTCTCTTGAGTGAGTTGATTTAGATGATTTGCCAAATCTTGGATTTCAGTGATATCAGACCTGAATTTTGGCTTTAGTTCAACTTCTGAAAAAATAAAATTGAAGAATTCTTGTTTAGGTAAAAAAACATAAACTGAGTTCATAATATACAGAGCCATTACACTTATGGCAATCCATTTATTTTTTGAGAATTTAGACAATCCGATCAAAAAGAAGGTAAAGATACCAAAACTTATCAAATTGTAATGATGATATTCAAAACTTTGAACACTTAAAAAAAGTATACTTGTAATTATTGTTACCATAAAAATAAATATTAAGTGAATGGATTTAGACTTAAGAATCATAAATGATCCAAATAAAGTTAGCGATATTACAAATAAGCCATAGTACTTCTCAAATCGAACATATTCATCAATCATACTAGGCAATTTATAACTTGCATACAGTTCAGTATAATTGGCATTCAATAGATTCGAGAAATATGGAAAAAAGAAAATAATAATAACGACTAACAATAAGAAGCCAGATAGGAAAAGTTCCATCATTCGTTTTGATAATGTGTGAACGTTTCTAAAATGTATAAATACAATCATTAATCCATAGCTTACAAAATATGAAACAACCCAAAAAAGATACCATCTACGAGTAAAGATAAGTAAGAATGATGACATACTTATCAACAGCACTTCCTTAAAACTCAAATGATCATGCTTAGTTAAGAATATTAGGAACAAAGTCGTAATAAAAATCTGACCAACGACACCAATGTATCCATGAAATAGTGTAAATGAAAATGGGATAAAAAACATGTTGATCAAAATCAATTGAGATTTAAATTTAATTTTGATTTCAAGTTTTTGCAATAGGATGAGTTCAAATAAGAGTAATAGCGTTAAGAATGGTATTACAAAGAAATTATAGGTAGATAAAACATATACAAAAAAAGATTTTCCAAGCAAAGTTGTTGGTAGTGAAATAAATAAGGCGGGTAAAGCAGTATACTCTTGATAGTTCATGGTTTCTATAACATACTTGAATGCAGTGTTGGCACTTTGAATTATCATTTCATTTAACTTTAGACTTTGTTCCCAGAACGTTGCATAATCCCAATAATAGATAAATCTTTCACTTCTAAAATAAATGAAGAGGACAAGGTTGCCAACAGAGAAAACAACTAATACATTAAATATTAATAGTTTAAGATGTTTCCTAATTAGTTCACTCGTTTGATTATTTAATGCAAAAAAATAGAAAAAAATCGTAAGGATTGTTAATGGATAAAATAGATATAAAGCGATGCTCATCATCTACCGATTGAATAGTATTCGATACCATTCTCTTTCATTTCATTTGGTGAGAAACAATTCCGTCCATCATAAACCAATGCCGTTTTCATGTGTTGTTTAAATAATTTTAAATCCATCTTCTTAAA
>DITO01000105.1:0-6318 GCA_002422065.1 Erysipelotrichaceae bacterium UBA6182
TCCTAAGTGAAACACAATCATAGAAATAGATACTTCAATTATGAATCTAGGTTTTAATAGGCAATCAATGTTTAATTCATACATACTATTACCTGCAAGTATCAATAAAAAAGGAGCATTTGAACAAAATGTTTGACAACTTTCTTTTAAATAGTTATTATTGAAACGTGAATAAATGCTGTGATAAGAAATAGTAACATTGTTGAAGCTTTTAGAGAGAGATTCATTTGGTGAAAGAATCTTAAGTGAACACACTGCGAATGCATCTTGGAGCAAACCTTTCGAAAATGTAGAGAGGTTCAGGAACGCCTGTTATAGCGTTAGGATATGAAAGTATCCGAGTTAAGGACTAATCTTTAGATTAGTTAAACAAAGAGTGGAACCGCGAGACTATCGCCTCTTTTTAGAGGGATAGTCTTTTTTATTTCTTCACAGACATTAAAGGAGGAGTCACCACATGCATTCACACCTTAATAGAAGACCCACATTTATAACCTTAAGAAGACGATGTTGTTGCTGCTAGAATCATACACATAGTGTATTTATGATTGTAAGTAGACCAACAACACACATAGATCAATCATGATCTTAAGGAGAAAAAAATGTCAAAAAAACAGGGAAAAATGTCCCTTTTAGATAGAATCGAACAAGCAGGTAATCGTTTACCACATCCAGTTACTATGTTTGTGATTCTTGCAGGAATTATCGTCGTCTTATCTGCTTTATTATCCCAACTTGGTATTAGTGTCACTTATGAAACCATTAATACTCAAACCCAAGAAGTCGTTATTAACACAGTTTTAGCCCGTAGTCTTCTCGATGCAGATGGCATTCGTCATTTGTTTACCACTGTTATTTCTAACTTTACAGGATTCTTCGCTTTAGGTACTGTATTTACGATTATTGTTGCAGTGAGTGTTGCGGAAGGATCAGGACTTATTAGTGCACTAATGAGAAAGATTGTAGCCATGACACCTAAATCAATGGTAAGTGCTACAGTCGTATTCTTAGGTATCATGTCTAATGTTGCATCATCAACAGGTTATGTTGTTTTAGTCCCTCTTGGTGCTATTATCTTTAAAAGCTTTAAGAAACATCCGATTGCAGGACTCGCGGCAGCATTTGCTGGGGTATCTGGAGGATGGAGTGCAAACTTACTTATTGGATCAAATGATCCTATGTTTGCAGGAATAAGCACTCAAGCAGCACGCTTCATTGATGTCAACTACACCGTGCTTCCTACCGCAAACTGGTATTTCATGGTCGTATCAACCTTACTAATTACTGTTATTGGAACAATCATTACAGAGAAGATAGTTATTCCAAGACTAGGTGCTTATGAGTTTGAAGAAGAAGTCAAAGTTGAGGATATTGCTCATCTTGAAAAACGTGGACTTCGCTTTGCACTTGGTGGTTTAGTAGGAATTGTAGGATTAATCTTAATGCTTGTACTTCCTAGCGATGCAATCTTAAATCCTACAGGAAATATTCTAGTATCACCATTCATGTCATCGATCATTGCAGTGATGAGTTTAATTTTCTTTGTACCTGGACTTCTTTATGGTATTGGTGCTAAAACGATTACTTCAGACAAAGAACTAGTAGAAGTAATGGTTAAAGGTATTAGTGGTATTGCTTCATTCTTAGTTCTTGTCTTCTTTGCTGCACAGTTTGTCAGTGCATTTAATTATTCAAATCTAGGCATTATCTTATCTGTCAGTGGTGCTAACTTCCTCCAAAACATTGGATTTATTGGCTTACCACTCATCATTGCCTTCATCATTCTTACTGCTTTCATCAATATCTTTATTGCGGTAGACTCTGCAAAATGGATTATTATGGCTCCAATCTTTGTGCCAATGTTTATGAGATTAGGATTATCACCTGAGCTAGCTCAAGCAGTCTATCGTATTGGAGATTCCTCCACCAACATCATTTCACCACTCATGCCTTTCTTCCCACTTGCAGTGGCATTCTCACAAAAGTATGACAAGAAGTTTGGTGTTGGATCATTGATTACAACCATGGCTCCATACTCCATCGCATTCTTAGTGGGTTGGACATTATTGTTCATTGTATGGTTCCTATTAGGATTACCATTAGGACCAGGAGCAGGATTACTATATTAATTAAGGAGACTAACTATGAATCCTAAATATCAAAGAGTACAATCCATGATGTCTGAGTTTGGTGTGGATGTTGTATTAGCGCAGTCACCTGAAAACTTTGCCTATGTGACTGGCTTTTCTTCACACCAACATACCGTATCACGAAATCCAGTGTTTGCGTGTTCCGTGATTACTAAAGATAGTAAGCCCACACTCATTGGTATGGATTTTGAAACACCATCTTTCAATCATGAGATCTTTAATATCTTAAGCTTTAGTACTTGGGTTGGTAATAGAACTCAAGAGCAAATAAAAGATGAACACTTTTCAAAACCATGGGTGAGTCTACTTGATCATCTTGTGACTACTTTAGAAACTCAAGGATTAAGTGAGTCTCATATTGGGATAGAACTTGATTTCCTACCAGTGTCATTCTTTTCACAAATGAGTGAGCGACTTCCAAAGGCAGTCTTTGTCAATATCTCTTCATTATTCTTAAAAGCACGTATAATTAAACAATCTGATGAGATTGAATGGTTTAAGACACTGATTACCATCAGTGATCAAGCACTTAATAAGGTTGCGATGTCTATTAAAGAAGGAATGAGTGAACAAGAGCTTTANNATCATCACATCCAAGGATGTGGTGAAGTTTGATGGGGGTGTTCATGGAGGCACAAAGTTTTACACCACTGACTTCTCACGCAGTTGGCTTATGTCAGAGGTTGATCCTTGGCTTGTGAGTGTAAAAAGAAATCTTCTTGAAGCTCATGAGTTAATGCTGAAGGCATTAAAACCTGGATTGTCTTTTAAAGAACTCTTCAACATTGGGTATCAACATACCCTTAAAGAGTTTCCATTCTATCAAAGGGGTCACTTAGGACATAGTATTTCCATGGGACCACAGACCGCTGAAGCACCATTTATATCAGACAATCAAGAAGGTGTCTTAGAAGAAGGAATGATTTTAAGTGTAGAAAATCCAATGTATATCACAGGATACAATGGCTTCAACATTGAAGACATGGTCTTAATTACAAAGGATGGGTATGAATTGTTAACACCACTTACACCTCATGTGTTAAAGAGTGAAGAGAAGTATTTTAGTAAGATAAGCAAATAATTAAAGAGAGCCAGTTTAGGCTCTTTTTAAGCGCTTTCATTAAAGACTAATAGCGATAATGTGAAAACATTCACACCCATTTCATTGTATGAAAAGGGCTAAAATGGTATAATTTACACGCTTAGGAGGAAAAACACTATGTCAAAATTGACACTCAGAGATTTGGATGTGTCGAATAGAAAAGTGATTGTTCGCGTTGACTTTAACGTACCAATCAAGAACGGCGTCATTACGGACGATAACCGTATTGTGCAAGCCTTACCAACGATTAATTATTTGCTAGAAAAGAAAGCAAAATTAATCATCATGTCTCATTTAGGAAAAGTGGATCATAAAGATCCTGAGAAAACCGCGTCAGATAAAGCCAAAAACAACATGGCACCTGTAGCGGCTCGCTTAGGTGAACTGGTTGATGCGCCTGTTACGTTTGTTAGTGAAACTCGTGGACCTGTTTTAGAAGCTGCAGTGAATGCTCTTGTTGGCGGTGATATCGTTGTTGTCCAAAACACACGTTATGAAAAAGGTGAATCTAAAAATGATCCTGAACTTGCGGCATATTGGGCAAGTCTTGGAGAAGTGTTTGTATTTGATGCTTTTGGATCATCCCATCGCGCACATGCTACAACCTATGGTATTGCAGAAATTTTACCTAGTGGGTTAGGATTCCTAGTTGAAAAAGAAGTTGTTGCGTTAGAAAAAGCAATCTTAAAACCTGCGAAGCCATTTGTTGCTATCGTTGGTGGTGCTAAAGTATCTGACAAAATAGCAGTGATTGAAAACTTATTAAATATTGCTGATAAGGTTCTTATTGGTGGTGGTATGGCATATACTTTCTTAAAAGCAATGGGATTAAACATCGGTTCTTCACTTCTTGAAGCTGATAAAGTTGATCTTGCTAAAGAATTCTTAGAAAAATCAAATGGTAAGATTATTCTTCCAGTAGACCATGTTGTTGCTGATGCATTCAGTGTTGATGCTAACATTAAAGTTGTTGGTAATGAACATATTGAAGATGGTTGGATGGGACTCGACATTGGACCTGAAACAGTTAAACTCTTTGCTAAAGCTTTAGAAGGAGCACAAACTGTGGTATGGAATGGTCCTATGGGTGTATTCGAAATGGCTCCATATGCGAATGGAACACTTGAAGTATGTAAAGCAATTGCTGCTCAAAAAGGAGCTATGACCGTTATTGGTGGTGGTGACAGTGCTGCAGCTGCAATTCAATTAGGATTTAAAGATGAGTTCTCACATATCTCTACCGGTGGTGGAGCAAGCTTAGAATTCATGGAAGGCAAAACCTTACCGGGTATTGCGGTCATTAAGGAAAAAGCATGAGAAAAAAAATAATCGTTGGAAACTGGAAGATGAATAAAACCGTTTCACAAACCATTGAATTTCTTAATGGAGTGAGCGAGCATCTTCATGATGATGTAACGTTTGGTGTTGGAGCACCATTCACTGCACTTGCAGCTGGAGTTAAACATGCTGAGGGCTTATTTGTCGCTGCTCAAAATGTTCACTTCGAACCAAGTGGTGCCTTTACAGGAGAAATTAGTGTTGAAATGCTTCAAGAACTTGGTGTGGAATGGGTGATTGTAGGACACAGTGAGCGTCGTACATTCTTCAATGAAACTGATGAAACCGTCAATAAAAAAGTCAAAGCATTACTTAATGCTTCGATGACACCAATTGTATGTGTTGGTGAAACTTTACAAGAATTTGAAGCGGGACGTACTGAAGAAGTGGTTAGAAATTCAGTCTCTGAAAGCCTTAAAGACTTAACACCTGAGCAAGTGGCATCACTTGTTATTGCATACGAACCAGTTTGGGCTATTGGAACAGGTAAAAACGCGACTCAAGAGATTGCACAAAACACATGTGCGATTGTCCGTAATGAAGTACTTGTTCGCTTTGGTCAAGCAGCAGCAGATGCTGTTCGTATTCAATATGGTGGATCAGTTAAACCGGATAATATTAAAGCCTACATGAGTGAACCGGACATTGATGGCGCACTTATTGGTGGCGCATCACTTAAAATTGAATCATTCTTAGATATTGTAAACGCGGTTAAAGCGTAAGAAAGGAATTACACATTATGCCAATTATTACAGATATTTATGCTCGTGAAGTCATGGACTCACGTGGTAACCCAACTATTGAGGTTGAAGTAACTACAGAATCAGGCGCATTTGGTCGTGCTATTGTTCCATCAGGAGCATCCACAGGAGAGCGTGAAGCATTAGAACTAAGAGATGGTGATAAATCACGTTTCTTAGGAAAAGGTGTATTAAAAGCAGTTGAGAATGTTAATAATGAATTATTCGAAACTTTAGTAGGCTTTGATGTTCGTGATCAAAACTTAATTGACAAAACTATGATTGAACTTGATGGTACAAAAGACAAATCACGTCTTGGTGCTAACGCAATCTTAGGTGTTTCAATGGCAGCAGCTCGTGCAGCAGCTGACTACTATGGAATGCCACTTTACAAATATCTTGGTGGATTTAATGCTAAAGCATTACCAGTTCCAATGATGAACGTTATTAATGGTGGAGCTCATGCAGATTCATCTGTTGATTTCCAAGAGTTCATGATTATGCCAGTTGGAGCTAAATCCATTAAAGAAGCAATCCGTATGGGTGCTGAAGTATTCCATGCATTAAAAACTGTTCTTAAAAAAGCAGGACATGTAACGGCTGTTGGGGATGAAGGTGGATTTGCACCTAACTTATCTTCTAATGAAGAACCTTTAGCAGTTATTATGGAAGCAATCAAAGTAGCTGGTTATGTAGCTGGTAATGACATTGCACTTGCAATGGACGTTGCTGCTAGTGAATTCTATGATGTTGAAAAAGGAGTGTATATCTTCAAGAAATCAGGTGGTCAAGTTAAGACTACGGATGAAATGATTGAAATGTATGCTGACTTAGTTGAACGTTATCCAATCGTTTCTATTGAAGATGGTTTAGGAGAACGTGACTGGGCAGGATGGGAAAGACTTACTGCTCGTTTAGGTAAGAAAATCCAAATCGTTGGAGACGACTTATTCGTAACTAACCCTGCAATCTTAAAAGAAGGAATCGA
>DITO01000105.1:6340-6671 GCA_002422065.1 Erysipelotrichaceae bacterium UBA6182
ACAACAATCGCTGATATCGCTGTTGCATTCAATGCTGGACAAATCAAAACTGGTTCAATGAGCCGTACTGATCGCTTAGCGAAATACAATCAACTACTTCGTATTGAAGATGAACTTGAAGAAGTTGGAATTTTCCCAGGCTTAGCTACATTTACTAATATTAAATAAAAAAAGATCACGTCATCCTCAAGATGACGTGATTTCTTTTGGTTTATAGTGCCCATTTACGATCTGTAGTAAAAGATACTGTGACCCACTTATCCATCTTAATGTGCTTAAGCGCAAGTTCAATGTCTTCGCGAACACGATCTTGATCTCTTATTGATCGTAT
>DITO01000040.1 GCA_002422065.1 Erysipelotrichaceae bacterium UBA6182
CTTTTTTGAATCTACAGAATGGATACATGTGATATATGGAAGAATACTTTTAACTTTATTAGTTTGCAAGTGTCCAATAAAATGCCACTCCCAAAGTTGATCTAATGATACCTTAGTTAACAGTTCTTGAGCTTTGTTTTCACCAAAGTGTTTAATCCCATGATTAAAAGCTTCTTGAATTTCATTCAGTGATCTTTTTTTTGAAACACCAATACATGTAACATTGGATGGTATTTTTTTAAGTAATTTTGCATTCATAAACACATTATAAACGATTATTAAGACATCGTCACTTGTGTACTTGATCATATATTTCTATAATAAAATTAGGAGAAAACTATGACATTCTTTAAACACTTCACTGAACTAACATTTATCCAACCAGTCATGCCTTTTGATAATATGAATATTCTCTTGATTCTTATTGGTCTTGCAAGTGCTATTATTCCTATACTTATCGCAATACCACTAAACAACCAAGAAAGACGTAAAGCACTTGTTATCTGGGTAACTATGATTGTACTGCTTGAGATAAGCCGACAGATTTGGGCACTCTCACTTGGAAGATATGATTTTGCAGAAATGTTACCATTGCATTTATGTGGCATGCAAGTCATCTTAATGCCCATTATGCTTAAAACGAATAAGCGAGAATGGAGAACCTTTGTATATCTAACTGCACTCATTGGAGCATTTGCAGCTATATTGTTTAATGAAACTATCCTAGGCAAATATCCTTTTTGGCATTTTCAAACATTACAATCATTCATTATTCATGGACTTATCATGATGGTTCCACTCTATGACATCCTATGGTTTAAGTTTCGACCATCCTTCAAAGAATTACCATTCTCAATTATCTTTATGACCTATTTAGGAATACAAAGTTTTATGATCAATCTTTGGACAGGAGGGAACTATTTATTCGTTTCTTTTGCCCCTAAGAATACCCCATTAGAATGGGTAGAAACAGCCGTAGGAACAACGTTATACATCCCTGTCATGTCAGTTATTGTGTTAATGATTTGGTCATTGTTGTTGCTGCCATTCATTAGAAAAGGAGGACGACATGAAGCCATTTAAGGAAGCAGTGTTCTATCAAGTATGGCCACGAAGTTTCTGTGATACCAATCACGATGGGATTGGAGATTTACAAGGAATCATAAAGAAACTAGATTACATCAAAAGTTTGAATGTAGATTACATTTGGATCTCACCATTTTACAAATCACCCCAAGATGATTATGGATATGATGTGAGTGATTACTATGCCATTCAAAGTGAATATGGAACAATCGATGACTTTAAACAACTAGTCTCATTAGCAAAAGAAAAAGAAATTGGTATTATTTGTGATTTAGTGGCAAATCATACTTCCACACATCATCCATGGTTTCAAGAAGCATTAAATAACCCCTTAAGTGGTAAAAGAGATTACTATTTCTTTCGACCTCAAAGTGAAGGATATCCTAATAATTGGATATCAATCTTTGGGGGTAGTGCTTGGACAGCTGTGAATGATCAAGACTATGCATTAACATTATTCACTCCGACCCAAGCTGACTTAAACTGGGATAATCCAAAGGTAAGACAAGAAATAGAGAATATTATGTCCTACTGGTTAGATCTAGGAATAGCAGGATTTAGACTCGATGTATTTAATACTATTTCTAAGATTGAAGGACTTGTTAGTAAGAATCCTCATTTAAAAGGTTTTCAATTTGCAGATGACTATATTTTAAATCGCCCAAAAGGCCAAATCTATCTTAAAGAAATCCTTCAATCACTTAAAGAAAAATATGATTTCATTACCATAGGTGAAGGTATGTTAATTGATCAATCTTCTGCACAAGTTATGTGTGGCCATGGTAAAGATCAACTCGATATGATTATTCACTTTGATTTACATATGCTTGGGTGTGGACCACTAGGTAAATTCGACTTTAGGAAGCTCTATTACTATACCAACAAAGACTTTAAACGAGTATTAAGATCATGGAATCATGCTGCTCAAGGCCACCAATTTCACATTGCGTCAACCATGTCCAATCATGATCAACCAAGAGCTGTCTCACGCTTTGGTGATGATACAAAATATCGATTCGAGAGTGCTAAAGCACTAATAACCATCAATTTCTTTAATGTAGGAAGTCCATTTATATATCAAGGAGAAGAAATTGCAATGAAGAACATGGACTTACCTCTTGAACAATGGAAAGATTTTGAAGCTAAGAATACCTATAAAGCACTTCAAAGTATGATGAAAGTACCAGCATGGATTGCATTAAGAATAATTCAAAAGATGAGTCGAGACCATGCTCGTGGTGTTATGCAATGGAATAGTCAAAAATATGCAGGATTTAGTGATTCAGAACCATGGTTTAAAGCGAATGATGATTACACATCGGTTAATGTTCAACTTCAAAGCAATGATTCACAAAGTGTTCTAAACTATACTAGAAAGCTTACACACCTCTATCATACTCATCCAGTGTTTAGTCAAGGTCATTGGAATGAGCAAGAAGCTAATCATCCTAAACTTATTGTCATGAAACGTGAGCTTAGTAATACTACATTGACACTCATCGTGAACTTTTCTAAGAAAAAGACAAAGTACAAAGACAATTCAGACTTAGGTTCACTGATATTAAGTAATTATGAGAGCCAAACCCCTAATAACAACTATAGACCATATGAATGCCATCTCTATCTTAAAACTCTTTAATGATAGAGTATAAATCATGAAAGATGTTGATGATTTTGATATGATAAAGACCATTAGGAGGAAACTATGTTAACAATAGGAAGCAAAGCACCAGATTTTACACTACAAAATGAAGTAGGAGATTTAATCTCTTTATCAGATTTTAAAGATCAAACGATTGTTTTGTATTTTTATCCAAAGGATGATACTCCAGGATGTACAACTCAAGCTTGTGCTTATCGTGATTTTGCAGGTGAGTTTGTGAAACGAGGAGTTAAAGTCATAGGTATCTCAAAAGATGATGTTAAATCACATAAGAAGTTCCAAGAGAAGTATGAACTAAACTTCACCATCCTAGCAGATCCTGAAACCATTGTCGTTCAACGCTATGGTGTATGGAAAGAAAAATCAATGTATGGAAAGAAATACATGGGTGTCGCTCGCACTACCTTTGTGGTTGAAAAAGGATTAATCAAAGCTATCTTTGAAAATGTTGATCCAAAGAATGATGTAGAGACGGTATTGAACTTTCTTGATGAACAATGAGGCTAGTATACATTAGTCTTGCTGTGATTATGTTTGCCCTTGGTGTTATTGGGGCATTTCTTCCAGTTATGCCAACTACGATATTTATCATTCTTTCAGTTTACTTTGCATCAAAGAGTTCGCCAAGGCTACTTGAATCCATAAAGAAAACTGAAATCTTCAAAGAATACTATGATGTCGATGCTAAAACATTGTCGATGACATTAAGTCGTAAGATAAGAATTCTAGTTGTCGTCTTTGTTACGTTGTTTATTTCAGCCTTATTAGTCCCAATTCTTTGGGTACGTGTACTATTAGTCATTGTTTATATCATTAAGTTATTAACATTCATATTCATTGTAAAGACAAAAGAAGCATCCTAGGATGCTTCTTATTTTTGAGTAAGTAAGAATTGATGCAGCTTCATAACTGCTTCATCATCAATATCAATATGAGTGACGAGTCTTAACCAACCATGAGTACTAGAGCTAAATATTAAGTTAAAATCAGTAGCATTCTTTATCCATTCGCCTTCATTTTGGTTTTCTTTGAGTTTAAAGAAAACCATATTAATATCTGTATGATTTATTCTAACTTCATAATTTAAATCCTGAAGCATTCTTGCTATGATTTCAGCTCTTTGATGATCTTCCTTCAAACGTTCAACATGATGTGTTAGAGCATAGATACCAGCCGCAGCTAAAATACCACCTTGTCTAATGCCACCTCCAAGCATCTTACGATAACGTCTTGCTTGGGCAATAAACTCTTTAGAACCACAAAGCATTGATCCAACGGGAGCACCTAATCCTTTAGAAAAACAAAACATAAGTGAATCAGCATCTCCGATTAGTTGTTTCAATGATACATTAGTCGCAATCTTTGCATTAAAAATCCTTGCACCATCCATATGTACTTTATATCCAAAATCATGGGCTTGTTGAATCGTTTGATTCATTATAGTTGAATCAAGACAACGCCCATCTCCAAGTGCATTTTCAACAACGACCAAAGATACCTTTGGGAAGTGAATATTATCAACTCCACGATACTTAATAATGTCACTAGCACTGAGATAACCAGATTCATTATGAACAAGTTTAGGATACACACTGGATAGTAAACTGATTGCTCCAACCTCATATTGATTCACATGAACATTGGAATGCATCAAGACAGCTTCACCTTTTTGCGTATGACACATCACAGCAAGTTGGTTTCCCATTGTACCCGATAAGACAAAAAGAGAAGCTTCAAAACCAGTAATTTGAGCAACATAATTCTCTAGTGCTTTGATTGTGGGATCATCTTCATACACATCATCCCCAACTACTGCATTCATCATTGCATTCTTCATTTCCTTTGTAGGACGTGTTACAGTATCACTTCTGAAATCAAACATATGAATTCTCCTTTGAAAGTTCTTTATTTTTGGTCTCACATTGAGTAAACTTAATGCGAAAGGAATTTATATGAATCAATTTATCAACTTCTTATTATTTGCCTCAAATGGCAAAGTGCTTGTCGCACTCATTACTTTCATTGTATCACTTGTGTTAATTGTGTGGTTAAGTAAAAAATACAATCTCAACAAGTTGCAGCTACTTATGTTTGTGTTGTTAGTATTATTTTGGGCTTCTATTAATATCATTCGCTCTTATAGAAGAGTTTATGCCATCTCTGCAATGGATGTAGGTGGACTTGGCATTGACGGTTTAGTCACAGCTTCAATTGTGTCTGCTTATGGACTTATTTCTATCTTTGCACGACTTCCAATCTTTATTTTGTCTGATTGGTTTCAAAGTCGCAAATGGTTTATAGCAATTGCATTATGGGCTATCATGTTAACAAGTATTTATGTTGTGGTAAAACCGGATGCAACATCACTGTATCTTTCATCTCTTGCCCTAGGACTAGGCGCAAGTATGTTAGCATTATTTAATGTCATGTTTGCAGAGACTTTTGATTCTAAGGATGCTTTGGTTTCTGTATCAATACTGTCAGTTTCTCCGCTTATGGCAGAGTTTTTAGTTGCACCACTGCAAACCTATGCTACACAAGATGTGGTTAAAAACTATACACTTCTATGGTCAATCTCAGCGATACTTGCCTTAATTGCCTTTGGTTTACTCTTAAAGCTCAAAGACAATAAGACAAAGAAAACAAACTTCTCTTTTAAGACTTTCTTCAGAATTCTATTCACTCCTCGTTTTATTTTCATTGCCTTATTTGGAGTATTGGTTTCATTTGTACGATTCTCAACATCACAAGCAAACATGGTGGCTTATGCCCGGACAGATCTTGTGAATATGTCATCACTTCTTGTCGCTTATCTTGACGTAGTATTCACACTATTTCAACTAGGAGCAGGGGTGATGGTTGGTTTATACTTCAAACAAAAATTTGGTATTAAGTGGACGCTCGTGTTAGGGTTATCGCTATCAGGTTTATTTGCTTTAATTGGCGGATTAAGTACTCATGATATTACTTTATTCTTTGCCTATGGATTAAATGGTTTTGGATATGGTATTTCTTATAACCTTCTATTAGGGTTAGCTTTAAGTTCCTTCTTGAAAGAAGAGCGTGAAATGTCGATGGGTATCTATCAAACGTTCTTTGCGATTGGTATTTTCTATGGTGATCAAATCTATGGGTTAGTCCTAAAGCTTATTCCTGGAACAGTTGAGGGAGCAGCCCTCTACCAAACAGTCTTTCTTGGAACGGCAGGTGTGGTTGCCTTGTTAATTGGTGTTGTGTTGATTGTAGTCAATGGTAGAATTAAACAAGGACTGGAAACATGAAACTATTTGTAGAAGTAAATTCTAATGATTCATTACAAGTTCTTTTAGAATCCAACGCAAGTATATTGGTGATTGGACTAAAAGGATTTAGTGGAGATCGCCTTTATAGTGTCGATTTTGATGACTTAGAAAGTATTATTGAAACAATTCATCACCACCATAAACAAGTATGTCTTCTTTTCCCTTATATTGTTCTTCAAACCCAATTTCAAGAGTATTCATCTCGGTTTACAAAAATAGCGAATATGAACATTGACTTCATTGCCTGTGGTGATGTAGGACTTGGTTATTTCATGAGATTAAATCAAACTAATGCGAAATTAATCTACATGAACGAAACAATGATTGCTAATCCTTTTGATGCACAAGCATTTCTTGAAACAGGTTATGATCTCATTACACCCGCTATGGATATCACGTATGATAAAAAATTAAGCTTGGCGCAAAAGATGCCTTCGCAAGCGTTATTCCAACTATGTGGAACTCATCTCATTTCCACATCAAAACGTCCACTCTTAAGTGCCTACTATGATGTCATTGAAACCCCTAATGCACCTAAACATGTAAAATTAAGAGAGCACAATCGTGAGCAATCTTATTTTGGAATAGAAGATGATCAAGGATTTCATGTTTTCCATGAACAACTGCTTGTGCTAGATCATCCACATTTTCTTCAATGTGACTATGGATATCTATCCTCACTTTTTGTACCGATTGAAGAAACACTTCATTGGATTCATCTTATTAAGACAAACGAGTTTACCCTTGAAAACGTAGCAAAGTCTACGACGCTAAGCGTTTATCGTGGGCTTGAAGAAACGGATAAAGGATTGGAGGCTGGAACATGAGTGTTGAATTACTAGCTCCAGCTGGAGACTTACTACGCTTAAAAGTAGCCTTTGATTTTGGTGCCGATGCTGTATTTATTGGAGGAAAGGCCTTTTCGCTACGTGCAAGAGCTTCAAACTTCACAATTAGTGATATTGCTCAAGGAGTAAGAATTGCCCATGAGCGAGGTAAGAAACTATTCGTAACAGTGAATATCATTCCTCATGAAGATAATTTTGAAGGAATTGAAGCATATCTAACACAGCTTAATGAAATTGGAGTTGATGCAGTCATTGTGGCGAGTATTGCTATGGGACGCATTAGTAAGCGTGTTGCTCCAGAAATGGAAGTTCATATCTCAACTCAAGTAAGTGCTGCTAATGAGTATGCACTACAATTCTATAAATCACTTGGATTTGATCGTGTTGTATTAGCGAGAGAATGCACCTTAGAAGATGTTAGAGTACTAGTAGAGAGTCAAATAATTCCGATTGAAGTATTTATTCATGGTGGTATGTGTGTCAATGTGTCAGGACGATGTACATTATCCAATCATATGTCACTTCGAGACGCAAATCGTGGGGGATGTGCTCAAAGTTGTCGTTGGCGGTATGAAGTCACTGATTTATACAGTGGTGAAATGTTATCAAAACCAGATCTTTCATTTACAATGTCATCTAAAGATTTAAATGCTACACCACATCTCAAATCATTATTAGAAATGAATGTAGCATCTTTAAAGATTGAAGGAAGAATGAAGAGTGAGTACTATGTGGCGAGCGTTGTGAATGCCTATCGTCATTTTATGGATCATCACGAAATGCTTGATGAAGAAAACCAAGTTGCACAAACATTGGTTGAACTATCAAAAGCTGCATCACGAGAAACATTTGATGGATTTTATGAAAAACTACCTCACAGTAATTCTATTCTTTACGGAGTTAATGGAGCAGGGGTCAATCAGGATTTTGTTGGTGTTGTACGCAAAATTGATTTAGAAGCCCAAAGAATGTGGATTGAAGTGAGAAATGTCTTTCAAGTAGGGGATACACTTGAAGTGTTTGGGCCATATCATGAGAATCGTCAATGGGTTGTTCAAGATATGAGAAATGATGAAAACATTGAACTACCAAGAGCTTATCAACCGATGTCTCTTGTGTCACTTCCTCTGATTACCCCTATAGAAATTGATGAATTCATCAGAAAGGGTACACTATGATATTAGAAGGAGCATTGAGTGTTAAATCAGCACTTACATATCAACGTCGTGTCATACACGAGGTAATACTTCCTGCCAAATTATCAAAAGATCAAGGATACATATATCACCTTGCCAAGAAAAACAACGTAAAGGTAACTCAAAAAGATGACGTTACATCACTTGTGACTGGTCGTACTCATGGTGGAGTACTTGCGATTGTTGAATCGGTCCCATTAGATCAAGTCTTCCCTCATGAAGGTTTAGTGTTGATTGTGGAAGGAGTTGATGATCCTTTTAACCTAGGGATGATTATGAGAACTGCTGCCATAAGTGGATTCAAAACGATCATTACCAACACAAAGGATTTTTATGATAATGAAGCGACTATTGTAAAATCATCTGCAGGCATGAGTGAGGCATTGAATTGGATTCGCTCTTCAAACATTCCATCAGTGATAGAACAGTATCATAAGAAAAACTATCGACTTATCTGTGCTCAACGTAGTGACGCTTCTAAACCTTTTGATCGTGTTCAATATCCACCAAATGTATTAGTTGCGATTGGGGGAGAAAAAAGAGGATTATCTAAAGAAATTCTTGATTTAAGTTTCATGCATGTCGTGATTGAATATCCTTCTACACAACGTGTTGCGCTATCAGCAGTCTCTGCTACTTCGATATTGACTTATCATATCGGTCGTCAATTGATTCGTGATATACTATAAATATATGAAATTAAAGATTGCGTTAGGACAAATGCGAGTCAAGAGTGGTCACATTGAAGCTAATGTCACCACGATGATTGCCATGATCAAAGAAGCACGCAAAGCTGGGAAAGACATGATTATTTTTCCTGAAATGTGCATTAGTGGTTATATACTAGCAGATCGCTATAATGATTTTGCATTTTTGAAATACGCAGAATCGATGAATGAAGTCATAAAAAATCATGCTCAAGATATTATTGTTGTATGGGGTAATATTGCTTTGAGTTTCAATGATAAAACTATAAAAGGCCATGATGGTCGTTTTGGTCGTGCTAATGCTGTATACATAGCTCAAAATCAAAACTATGTACAACGTGAGAATGGAATGTCTTATCCTGGTGTTAAGACACTACTTCCAAATTATCGTGTTTTTGATGACTCACGTTATTTCTTAAGTGCTTTAGATCTACAAAATAGTTTAGGACTTGATTTTTATTCTCCATTTATTGTATCTGTCCAAAATCAAATTTATCGTATAGGACTTGAAGTGTGTGAAGACTTATGGAGTCAGGACTATGCTTTTAATCCTACGCTTACATGGGTTTCTAATCATGTTGATATAATCAT
>DITO01000097.1 GCA_002422065.1 Erysipelotrichaceae bacterium UBA6182
TCCACTTAAGGCTATAATATTTTATAGTCGTGGGCTCGATAACAACATTGTTAAATTAGGTAACGATGAGATAAGATTAGAATTGCTAAAAAATATGCATAGACCTATGGAAGAAGATTTATGGGATACCGCTTTAGAGATTATTGAAGAAATGATTGATAAAATCCCCTTCTACCGCATTTATGCAACACATTCAATCGACTCAGCAATTGTATTAAAAAATATGATTTATCAAGGTGAATAAAATGAAAATAAAAGACCAATATATCTTAAAGAAAATAGCAGGAAAAAACATTGTTGTTCCAATTAAGGAAGAAGCCGTTAATTTCAACGGTATTATTACTTTAAATGAGACAAGTACTTTTTTATTTGAAAAATTAAAAAATGAGATTACAATCGATGAACTCGTTAGTTTAATGGTTAATCGGTACGATGTTGAAGAAAAAATAGCGAGAAAAGATATTATCGATTTTATTGATGTACTAACTAAAAAAGGATTGATTTAATTGAATAAACAAGCACTTGTCACAAGCGAGATGATGGCTTTAATAGAGGAAACAATCAAGAATAATCAGGAAGCTATTTTTAGGGTTCAAGGAACGAGTATGGGGCCCTTTTTAAAGCATGATTTAACAAATGTAACAATGTCTCAATTCACTAAACTATCAAAGGGTGATATCATCCTTTTTAGATATAACAAGGAGTTTAAACTTCATCGAATTATCAAAATTAAGGATGAACAGATTGTTGCTAGAGGTGACAATAGTTACCAAAAGGAACTGATCAATCTATCTGATGTAATAGGTGTCGTTGTTTCTTATGAAACCAATCAAAAAGTG
Organism: Erysipelotrichaceae bacterium UBA6182; assembly: GCA_002422065.1. GTDB lineage: Bacteria > Bacillota_I > Bacilli_A > Erysipelotrichales > Erysipelotrichaceae > UBA6182. The sequence continues at coordinate 840 of DITO01000097.1, forward strand.
ATCTATCCAAAATCATTTAATGTTTCTATTCTTCTCTTCCTTTGGAGATTTATTAAACCTTTTAAAATGTTGTTAAGGAGTTTTTATGGGTTATTTAGAAAATGAAGTACTTGATATCGTAAGACACGCTTTACGTAAAGAAAGTTATCAAAAATCATTATCCAATGAAAAAGAGATTTTCACAATGATTTTTGAGAATGGGCTTAACGGACTTGCTTATAGTGTCATCGATAAACATGCCGTTTCGAATATCTTTTATAAAAGACTAGAAAACACCTTTTTTGAATATGTCTCAAAGGATGAAAAACAACAAGCAGCAATCAAAGAAATCAGAGAAATCTTAAATCAGCATGACATTGATTTTATTTTTATGAAGGGGACTGTTTTAAAGAACTTATACCCAGAGTCTTATATGAGAGCTATGGGTGATATCGACTTACTTATCAAAGAATCTGATCTTAAGAGAATACATCAAGTATTTTCAGATCATCAGATTAAATGTACTCTCAAATCGAAGCAACATGATGGATTCTTGTTAAATGGTTTGATGATTGAAGTCCATCCCGGATTATATAAAGACTTTAATCCTAAATATGCATTATTGTTTAGTAATCCTTGGAAATATTCATATCATGTGAATCAGCATGAATACGCATTTACACATGAATTTGAAATCTGTTATCTTCTCTACCATTTAGCAAAACATATGGATTCTTCTGGTGTAGGTCTTAGAAGTGTTCTTGATTTAGGTGTTTATGTGAATCATTTTAAAGATGAATTACAAAGTGATTTACTATATGAACTCTTAACTATAGGTAATATGTCAACGTTTTATCATGTCATGATGGAATTTAATAAGCAATGTTTTGGGATAACTACTCTAAATGAGGACAATCCTAATATCTTAACTGAAGATGAAATGAATGAACTCATTACCTACATTACAAAATCAGGTATTCATGGACTTGGTTCAAACTACAATGCCTTTTCAAGTAAGGTAGCGAGTAGTCAAATGAAAGGATCATCAAAATTTAAGTTTATGATATCCTTATTTTTCCCTGATTATGAATCAATGAAAGGGATGTATCCTTGGTCTAGTAAATCTAGAATACTCATTATCCCCGCGTGGATAATAAGGTGGATTAAGCTTATCTTTAAAACTCCAAAAATGACTTATCGAAAGTTGAAAAAATTGAAAACACCAGAAAATGAAGTGAAAGAAAGTAGAAAAATATTTGAAATGATTGGCCTAAAGTAAATTATTCGAAAATTAGGCCTTTTTTTATTTTTATTGTATATATTATTATAAATAATATGTTAAAATGTATATATTATTTGGTTTTCTACTAGGAGGCATATGATGCAAGAAAAAATGGTTTATGAGAAACCTGAAATTGAAGTCATTGAATTTTTCTCTGAAGAGTCTATAGCTAATAGTGCTCAAGGTGCTTGGTTTAATGAAACAATATGGGGTAGCTAAAATGAAAAAAATATTCTTATTATTAATTACAGTATTTTTAATGGGTTTTGTAGTTAGTTCTTTCGTTCGTGTAGAAGCGAGTACGACTGTCAATTATGATATCGATGGTATCTTTGATACTGGCGGATCATGGGATGGACTTTCAGGAACAGGAACACGTGGTAACACTCTATCTTTAGATGTTTCAAGTAAACCTGCTGGTCATAATTTCGCATTTTGGATTATCAATGGTGTTGTTAGAAAAGACTTAGCCGTTGATCATGAATATGTATTTACATCAGTTAACGTTTTACAAGCAGTATTTACCCCAACAGGTAAAGTAGCTGCAGTATTTATTGATAGCAATGGAAGATATTTAGGTGTTAAATACACTGAAGGTGGAGCTGTGGTTGATACTGGACTAACAAATACACCTGCTGCTAGACCTGGATTCGTAGTTAGTTCTTCATCTAAGTGGACTTCAATAGAGGGATCTGCTTCAATTAGTGATGTTCAAGAAAATTCAGTGTTCGTACTAACTTATGAAGAAGCTGAAACACCACTTGGTGCATTGACTTTAAGTGTTACTGGTGGTTCATCATCAGTAGCAAACCCAGTACCTTTTAACTCGCTTGTAACAGTAACCGCTGATGTAGCTCCTGAAGGTCAAGTGTTTGCCGGATGGGTAGAAAACTATGTAATTGTTAGTTATAATCCACAGTATAAGTTTTCAGCTTTATCGAGTAGAACTTTGACAGCAACTTATGCTGAAAGTTCATCATCACAATCTATTATTACTATGTCATTCCCTTTAACTACAAGAGAAGGCTATGAAACATTTATTGGACAATATGAATTAATACCTGGTCAAGAAATAATTGAGTATGGATTTATCTATCATCCTACTGCTGTTAAAACTTTAACGATAAATTCTGCAGGTGCAGTTATTGCTCAATCAAATAATAAACAAGGAGTAACAAACGAATTCATTACAAGTTTTCCAGATGGAACTTATTCCAGCATTAGAGCTTACGTATATTACAAGCAAGGTGAGTCAAACTACTATAAATATAGTGCACTAAACATAACTCTTGGTACATTGGAACAACTAGATGCTCCAACAAATCTTCAAATTGGATCTTCAACTGAATTACTAACTTGGACTGCCGTTAATAACGCTACAGACTACAGAGTTTATGTTGGAACTGAAGTTTATACAGTTGTTGGTGCTACTCAATTAAATCTTAAACCACTAAGTTTAGATGGTAATAAGAACTATGAAGTTGCAGTAGTTGCAATTGGAGATGGTGATACATATTCCGATTCAAATATGTCAACAAAATCAACATATCAAAGAATAAGATTTGTAGATTTAATTATTTCAGAATATATTGAAGGTGCTCCAGGAAATAGAAAAGCTATTGAGATTTATAACGGTACAGGTAACACTGTTAACTTAAGTATTTATAGACTCAAAGTTGGAGCAAATGGTGTATTGTTTAACACATCCGCAACTAACGGTTATGGTTTTGCTAATATTGATTTGTTACATGGAGACTCATTTGTTGCTTATTATGATGATTCTACTTTAAATGATAAATTAGGACCTTATGGAGATGTTGAATCTACTCTCATTAACTTCAATGGAGATGATGCAGTTGGTCTGTTTAAGAATAATATTTTAATTGATGTCTTTGGAACTGAAGGGTTTGATCCTGGTACTGGATGGACAATTGATGATATTGCAAATGCCACTGTTGATAGTGTTGTAATAAGAAAAGCTACAATACTAAGCCCATCAACCACTTGGAATTCAAATGATTGGACAAGATTAGGTGCTTATGTTGACGGAACATCTGGATCAACAACATTAGGTATCCACAACGTCACATTACCAATAACAATAACAATCCCGGAGGAATAATCCCTACTGAAGACACAATACCCCCAGAAATAACACCTCTCCTTGAGGTGTCTTCTTTCTCAGTAGGGGACCCTTCACCAACTCTGGGTTGTACAGCAACCGATAACATTGATGGAACAATCACTTGTGACATATCAGGAACAATTGACACATCAACTGCTGGTAGTTATGTCATCACCTATTATGCGATTGATTCATCAGGTAATGAAACAACTCTTGCTATTACGTATACAGTAATTGATCCAGATAATCCGGATAACATCATTGAACTCACAGCTTATTATTCATCAGCTTCTGATCTAACAGGAAACAATCTTCTCTTAGAACTTAGATCGATTATTAATACGGGATTATTTAAAGTATCGTATGGAGATGCTCGGTATATACTAAACATTACAGACCGAGATCCTGATAATATCAACAATGTAATCCTTGTATACCGTGGAACGTCTGTTTCAGGAACATGGGATGATGGTATCACTTGGAATAGAGAACACGTGTGGCCACAATCACTGATGATGACAACCACTCTTACAAACACATCTAAAAACATCGGTTCTGATCTTCACAATCTTAAACCTGCTAATCCATCAGAAAACTCAAGTCGAGGTAATAAATACTTTGATAACCTAACTACTACTGTTTCTTATTCACCAAGATTAGCAGTTAGAGGAGATATAGCTAGAATCTTATTCTACATGATTGTTATGTATGATTATTTAGAACTAATAAATAGCACACCAACACTCTATAAGATGGCAATGCTAGATACACTTTTACAATGGCATCTAGATGATCCTGTTGATGACTTTGAAAGAAATAGAAATAACGTTATCTTTGATTATCAAAAAAATAGAAATCCATTTATTGATTATCCTGAATTTGTTGAAATGATTTGGGGACC
>DITO01000131.1 GCA_002422065.1 Erysipelotrichaceae bacterium UBA6182
AGTTGTCTTACTGATATGTTAGTTAGTTGGGCTAAATCTTCACGGGAGAGACCTATCTGATCTCGTCGGACTCGAATCCGACTTCCCACTTCTTTCGGTGAATAGGGTTTGTTCATAGATTTAATCATACCCATTCATTCCATCATTGACCATGCGCTAAAGCGCATGTTTTCATGCGGTATAGTGCATATTAAAAGCATGCTAGGCATGCTTCTAAAGTCGTTTTAAGATTTGACTACGCTTAGGTCCATTAGAAACCATCGCGATAGGAACACCAATCAATTTCTCTAATGCTTCCACATAGAGTTTCGCATTAAGAGGTAAATCATTATAGTTACAAACTTGAGTAATATCAGTTAACCATCCGTCAAGGTATGTATAAACCGGTTTTGCTTTCCAAAGCAGGGATGTTGCCGCAAAGTGATTAGTGACTGTTCCATCTTCAAGTTCATAATGAGTAATCACAGGAATACGCTCTAAATAGGAGAGGACATCAATATTAGTTAAGACAACGTGAGTTGCTTTTTGAATAGCACAACCATAACGCGTTGCAACTCCATCAAACCATCCAACACTACGAGGACGACCTGTGGTTGCCCCATATTCTCCAGCATCACCACCACGTCTACGTAAATCTTGGGCTACTTCACCTTCAAGTTCTGCCACAAATGGACCAGCTCCTACAGCACTTGAATAAGCTTTAGTCACAGCCCATACCTCATCAAGGCTACTCATCAATCCCGAACCTAATGGTGCATAGGATGCAAGTGTCGACGATGATGTAGAGTAAGGATATATACCATAATCTGGATCACGAAGTGCTCCAAGTTGACCTTCACATAGAATTACTTTGTTCTCTTTGACTGCTTCTTGAAGTAAGACAAAGGTATCACTGACATAAGGAGCGATCGCTTCTTTTAAAGTCTCTATTTCAAGAAGTAAATCTTCTTTGATCAGTGGTTTAGTTTTATATAAATGTTCCATAAGAACATTCTTAGCAGGTAAGACACGATCAAGCTTCGCATGAACACTTTCTTCATGAAACAACTCTTGAACTTGAAATCCTAGCTTAGCAAATTTATCACTATAGAAAGGTGCAATTCCAGACTTAGTACTTCCAAAAGATGCTTTACCCATACGCTCTTCTTCAAGTCCATCAAACAAAGTGTGGTAAGACATCACAACTTGTGCACGATCAGATACAACAAGTTTTATTGGATGAGGATAACGCTCCTTTACCATTTTGATTTCTTTCATTAAGGCATGAATATTAAGAGCAACCCCAGGACCAATGACATTTAATGTATGTGGATTAAAGACTCCACTTGGTAACATATGGAGTGCAAATTTTCCATATTCGTTGATGATGGTATGACCTGCATTATTACCACCTTGGTAGCGAATAACAATGTCACTTGTTTGTGCAAAGACATCTGTTACTTTACCTTTTCCTTCATCACCCCAGTTTGCTCCAACAATTGCTTTAATCATATCGTTCTTGACTCTCTTTCACATAGTTTAGGATTTGTTGAGGGGCTAACCTCACTAACTTTTTAAGATTCATAGCATCATTCTGATGCACAGTAAGATTATACCTTAGAAGAGCTATATATTATTCAACAAATTCATTCATTGTATTTTACTTTGTCTAATACGCCCTAATCTTAAACGCATAAGCATATCTTGTGTAGATTAGAGAAGTGCTCACTAAATTGTTTACAATGAAGATAATGCACATTCATAGTTTATTGAGGTTCACTTGCTATGATAGTAATGTTATTTGTATGGTGGACTTGAATTGTTTGCTTGGATGTTAAGGCATCCACAAGTAATGTCATCATGTCTTTACCGGTATCATAGTCTAACGGTGCATTTGCAACCATAGCAAAGTCTCCACCCCCTACACTGCGATAATTATTCATAGCACATCTTAGTACAGTCTCATCATTAAGAGGTTGTCCTTTAAATGTACAACGAGTAATACGCTGACCTACAGGTTTTGAAATATCCATGGTGTATTCAATACCATCAATCATGTCATAGTTATAGAGCTGCTTTTTAGGATAAACAAAAGAGGGGGTAATCACAATGTTTTTACTGTCATCCAATGAGAAGAATGATGCATTTTGCTCTAGATAAGCAAGTAATGTAGGTTTATCAAGTTTCTTAACCACAATAATATTAGGATAAGGATAAGCGGCTAATAAATCTTTCATGGTAGGATTTTGAGGAAGTCCAACTAAAACATTAAAGAGGGAACTACTAGCACAATCTGCTCCTGTTTCTTTCATCATAATTTGATTAAAGAGAGAGATGAGCGCAGGTTTTACTAAACGATCTTGTAGATCATCAACGAGTTGATAGCGATCTTCATCCAATGTTCCACTAGGGGTATCTAACCACGTTTCAAAAGGTTGTACATCCTCTTCATAAAGATTCTTAATCTCTTCTGTCATTGGATAGTGTGACAGTTCAATGAGTGAAGGAGTCCATGTCTTACCATGAAGTGATGCTTGCATCACTTCTATGCCTTCAAAACCACATTGAAGTAAAGCTACATTATCTTTAAATTGAGCAATACTACGATGTTGATGCCCAGTAAACAGCACATCAATACCTTTAATCTCACTCAGTGCATAACCAACGTTTTCACCTGTTAAGCGCTCAGTGGGATGACCAGTTTCAAGATCTCTTTCAAA
>DITO01000222.1:0-2792 GCA_002422065.1 Erysipelotrichaceae bacterium UBA6182
ATACATCAAAAGCAGCTGTGGCAGTATGGATAGCATTCTTGCTCTATGGTCAAGACGTTGCGATTGTGGCCGGTATTGCAACATCATTAGGTCACTGTTACCCACTCTTTGCAAAATTTAAAGGTGGTAAAGCAGTATCGACAGCAGCAGGTTACTTATTAGCTTTATCAGCACTTTCTGGAAGTGCTGGATGGATCATTGGACTTGTCCCCGTTTTTACATTCTTTGGTTTATTAAAACTCTTCAAAATGGTTTCGCTTGCATCAATCTCAGCAGTAACCATTGCGACAATCTTACTCTTCATTCTACAACCTAATATTTGGATATCATTATCATTCTCACTTGTTGCAGCGATTGTCATTGCTCGCCATCATGAAAATATTGGACGAATTATGGCAGGAACTGAGCGAAAAATTAAGTGGATGGGCTAATTCTCTAATCTAACACATGTTTCTTAATTAGTTTAGACTTGTTTGAAGAATGGTAAAAGAAAATGCTTGTATTTGATTACCATCAAATTCAAGCATTTTTATTTTCTTAACATCTTACAATTCATTAATATGGTTGATTATGGAATATTACAATAACGAAATCAAGTAACCTGATTAATCATATTAGAAGCATATTGAGTTACGATTCATCTAAATAACCCTACTCTATTCTTTTTCGCTTCTTGATATGCCCTTTGAATTCGATCTCTATATTTAGGTTGATTATACTCATAAAAATAATCCACATACCCTGCTTTAGTGAGCTCTTCTTGAAGAAGTAAATCATCCACCCATATCCATCCTAATACACGATCATATTGATCTAATCTTTCACCATCATATTCAATGTAAATTGCATCCGCATTTTTAAGCATTTCACATGTGAAATCTGCAGCTTCTTTTCCTAATGGTTCCTCAATTGGATGTACTTCAGGAGTATCTATATAAAGAAATCGAACACGACCTAACGATTCAAAGCGAGCAGTATCCCCATCGACACAAGAAGACAAAGTGATACTAACCAGTTCACTTCTTGTATTACTTTCACATCCCACTAACAATAAAATACTAGTTAAAACAACGATAATTGAATGTTTCATTACTACTTTCCTCACTTTATAAGCAAATCTTTCTGGTAGATAAACTTTGAGTCATGAATCTGTATATTGGATATGCACTTTAATCACTAACAATGTCTTGTGAAGGTTTATTGAGAGTCATGTTACATATGTCTATAATTGAAATTGAAGTTAAACCTAAAAATCATGTTATGTACAATAGCACTATCATAAGCAATATCAAGCATCACTGCAAGCGTGATTCCCTTATTAGTATTTCAATCCTGTCATCAAAAAGTTACATAGCCATTTATTAAATACTAACAAACATCTTAATCTATTGAATTAAAAACCCTTGAACAATCACTCTCATATCATTTGAGAATATTGTTCAAGGGTTTTGTTCACTTATATAGAAAACTACATTTGTAAAACTAGTATTGATTAAATTATGCTTGAGTTGCTGTAGTCATTACTTGTGGATTTGTCTTCTTTAATACAAGAAGTATCCCAATCACAATCGCCACAACATTCATAAACATAACAAGTGTAAAGGCTACATCATAACTTCCCGCATTCATGTCTTTAATCCATGAAGCAAGTCGTGGTCCAACTACAGCCGCAACTCCATAAGCTGTAAATAAGATACCGTAGTTAATCCCAATGTGTTTTGATCCAAAGAAATCAGCACAAATGGATGGCATTATTCCTAAATATCCTCCAAAGCATAAGGCAATTCCTGCTAAACCAATGACTGTAAGTGTAAGAGTTGAAAACCAAGATAGTGTCATGAGACATACTGCACTGACAATGTATGTAGCGATGAGGGTTGGCATACGACCAAAACGATCAGACATGGTTCCCCAGAATACACGACCAAGTGAGTTTGCTATCCCTAAGAAACTAACAATCAGTGCAGCTTCTTGTGGAAGTAAACCAACTTTTTGTTGAACAATTGGAGAAGCATGACCAATAATCATTAAACCACCAATACAACCAATCGCATATAAGATCCAAAGAGTGTAAAACTTAGGTGTTTTCACCATTTCTTGTGCATTTAATGTATTTTTAAGATCTAAAGTTTGAGCCGCTGTTTGTTGATTAGTTGATACTTTAGCAGGAGCTGCTAAGAATAATGATGCCACGATAATAATTGAAGAGAAAACAATTCCAAAGATTGCGAATGTATTTAATACTCCATAACTGTTAATTAATGTAACTCCTAATGGTGCAAAGACAACTGCTCCTAAACCAAATCCCATAGCAATTAAACCACCCGCAAGTCCACGTTTATCAGGAAACCATTTCATAGTGTTTCCTACCATACAAGCATAAACCATGCCTATACCTAATCCACCAAGAAGTCCATAATATAAGTAAAGTCCTGTGAGTGATGTAATTGTAGATGTTAAGAAAATGCCTAAACCAAAGACACAGCCACCTGCTAAGGTCACATATTTAGGTCCATAAAGATCTTGAAGTCTTCCCGCAAAGATCATTGAAATAGGAACTAATGCTAAACTAATTGTAAATGCAAGTGAAGTTTGAGTTGTAGTCCATCCAAATAAACTAATGAGAGGATTTTGAAAAACACTCCAAGCATAAGCAGAACCAATACACATATTTATCAGAATAGACGCTGATAGTATTACCCAACGATTCAATTTCACGAAGATCTCCTTTTTTTCGATTTCCTCATTAATTTATCATAAAAAAAACGTCAAATAAACAACTTTGTTATTTA
>DITO01000222.1:2848-3631 GCA_002422065.1 Erysipelotrichaceae bacterium UBA6182
TCTTTGCTTATCATTGAATACTATCTATTATATTGTCGAATTCTCATCATTTACTTATAAAGATGATTATGATAGTCTTAAAATAGTAAGTGGAAGGGGAAATTATGCTGATTGCAAAATTTTTGATAACTATTTTTATTCTTTTTGCTTATGCAAACTACAATACTTTGGAAAGTACCACTATCAATGAGAGTCTTGAAGACAATGTTGAAGAGATTGAAAGTAAACCGATAATCGAAGATAATCAAGAGTCGATTGACGATTTAAAAGAACCTATTATTACTGAACCTACCCCTTCTCCTTCTGTTCAACCTCCAAAGAGCCCCAATTTAACAGTAATAAATTCTAATAATATTCCTAAAGATATCCAACATCTTTTAGATCAAGATATAGGATTTGTTTATCATAATCTAACAACAAACGAGCGTATTAGCTATAATGAGAAATCTTATTTCTATGCAGCAAGTACTCCAAAACCTATTATCGCAATGCTTCTTTTTGACGTTGGACTTGATTTAAGTACTGAAGTTGTTAGACAGGAACGTCATGTTCAAAGTGGTAGAGGAACCATAACTAATTATGGAGTAAATGGCCAAGTTTATCCCCTTGAAGAAGTACTTTATGAAATGATAGTTTCTTCAGATAATACAGCTACACAGATGGCATACAGTATTGGCAAACCCTACCAAGCAAGTAAATATGCAAAAAACTATTCGAATTCTAGTGATTCTAGTAAGTTATTTAATGGTGAAAACCTTGTAACACCTGAGTACATGGCAGATG
>DITO01000182.1 GCA_002422065.1 Erysipelotrichaceae bacterium UBA6182
GGTGGTGTTCGTAGATCTGCAACTATTTGTGTCTTCGATAAAGATGACCAAGATATGCTTACGGCAAAGACCGGTGATTGGTTTACTACTAACCCACAACGCGGTCGTTCCAATAATTCTGCACTGATTATCCGTGATGAATTATCTCGTGATGAATGGGCTCATATTATGAAGTCAGTCAAGGACTTTGGTGAACCAGGTTTTATCTTTTCCGATTCCGATGACTTCATGTACAACCCATGTGTTGAGATCGGTATGCGCCCACAGACCGTTGATGGTATATCTGGTTTCCAATTCTGTAATCTAACGGAAATTAATGGTCGTAAATGTGTCGATAAAGAAACATTTATGCGTGCATGTAAGGCATCGGCAATTCTTGGTACTATTCAAGCTGGATATACTAACTTTAAGTACGTATCTGATGCAACTAAGAAAATTACCGAACACGAGTCACTTATCGGTTGTTCAATTACTGGTTGGATGAATAACCCAGATGTTCTGTTTGATAAGCAAAATATGATTGATGGTGCTACTTATATCAAACAAATCAATAAGGAAATTGCTGCAATCATCGGAATTAATCCTGCAGCAAGAAATACTTGTGTCAAACCTTCTGGTAATGCTTCTACTATTTTAGCCTCTGGTTCTGGAATTCATGGAGAACACGCAGAACAATATTTCCGTCACGTGCAAATGAACATCAACGATGAAGTTGCTAAGCACATTATGGAAATCAATCCAAAGATGGTAGAAAAATCAGTTTGGTCTTCTAATGGTACCGATGTTGTAGTTGCTTTCCCAATTATTACTAAACCGGGTTCTAAGTATAAGTCCGAATTGCTTGGTGTCAAGCAACTTGAATACGTCAAACTTGCACAACAGTACTGGGTTGAATACGGTACTAACGTAGAACTTTGCACTCATCCAAAACTTCGTCATAATGTTTCTAACACAATCACCGTGGACAACTGGGATGAAGTTGAACAATATTTGTACGACAATCGTGAACACTTCGCTGGCGTTTCTCTTATGGCAGGATCTGGTGATAAGGCTTATGCTCAAGCTCCATTCACCGAAGTACTTACGTTTGAGAAGATCGTTAAACTTCATGGAGAAGGCTCTTTGTTTGCTTCAGGTCTCATTGTAGAAGCACTTCGTGCATACAATGAAAATCTTTGGCTGGCATGCGACACCATCCTCGGTCGCGGACTGAAGTTATCTTCCGAATCGGAAGATTTGTTGAAACGTGACTGGATTCGGAGGGCAACCAAGTTTGCAGCTAATTATTTCAAAGGTGATTCGGATGCTATGATTGCTTGTCTCAAAGATTGTTACAATCTACACAAGTGGTCCAACATCAACCGTTCGATGTACCACATTGATTTCTCAAAGGAACTTCAGGCTCAGCAGTATGTTGATGTAGATTCTTTGGCAGGCGCGGCGTGTGCTGGTGGGGTTTGTGAATACGTTTTTTAAACATTAAATATCCAAGGTTAACTAACTTGGATAATAATGACTTGGACTTATAAAGATGAGCCGGTAGATGAAGTTGATCCTTCGTTTATCGGCTTTGTATATTGCATTTCAAATGTGATTGATGGTAGAAAATACTTCGGCAAGAAGAAATTAACTTTCAAAAAGACTTCTATCAAAACGGTAAAGTTGAAAAACGGTACCAAAAGGAAAAAGAAGATTAGATCAAATGTACCTTCTGATTGGGATACCTATTACGGATCCTCAGAAGAACTCAAAGCAGATGTGACTAAACTCGGCAAGGAAAATTTTACCCGAGAAATACTTAGATTCTGTAAGACACTCACAGAGCTTTCATATTATGAATCTAAGATTCAGTTTGAAACGGATTGCTTGTTATATCCAGACAAGTACTATAATGCATGGATTTCTTCTCGAGTTAGAAGAGATCATATGTTAAAATCTTGTTAAAATTTGTACATATCATCAAAATATGTATAAAATTTACACATATCACTAATATATGTTAAAATCATCACGTGATGTACCTTTTTGTACAATAAAGAAAATATTGTACATTCAAGATTCTCATTACGACTATTCAATAGATGAAGATGGTTACGGGTTTGCTATAATAGCAAACGAAAAAATTCTTTTCACTGTAAATCATTATGGTGAAATAGATGTCAACTCAATAAGATACGAAAATGACTCAAAAAATCAAAACACAACTAGGAATATTTCAAAGGATTACTGAAACTTCTATTTTTAAAATTACCAAGTATACAGTTTATATTGCTTTAGCACTAGCTTTAGTTGGTGTAGTAGCATATCTAAATGTGATCAAAACAAGTCCACCGACTTATCCGTTATTCCAATCCGCCACAAATAATGAAGGTTTGATTCTCGATAAAACCGCGGCCATCATCGCCCGCGATGGTAACCTTCCACTTAAAGTTGCAAAGAAATATTCTATTTGGATTTATGAAGCCGCGGCAAAATACGCACTAGATCCAACATTGCTTCTTGCAGTAATATACAACGAATCTAAATTCAACTATAAAGCTGTATCACCAACTGGGCCAATTGGATTATTTCAGATTGCTTCATCATATCACAAAGAAAAATCTACTAGAGCCGCTTTATTTGACCCATATAACAACATCATGGTTGGTGCATGGATTATTAGAGAATATACGGATATTTCCAGAAGCAAAATTGAAACTCTGCTTCGATACAACGGATCCTTAGGTCAAGAGCCACTATATGCTTTGAAAGTTATTTCAACCAAGCGTAAATATGATAATGAAATTATGAAGGCAATTGCAATATGACTTTAGTAGATCAACTNNGAAGATCCAATTGATTTTGGTATGCTCAGAGTAGATGAAGATGTAGCATTTACATTAATGGCTACGTCTGTGTTAGAAATGTATTTGAATAATGATCCAGAAGTCAGGGATATGATACTTTTGGCCACGGTGGTTAAATTGACGGTTGAGAATTTTTGTCTTCAATTAGAAAAGGTGAAAAGAAATGAGTAAATTAGTATTAGTAGATGCAATATCTACATTTCATATTCGTTATGTCGTTGAAGTAGCAGATAATGATATAGATCAGGCAATCGAAGTAGTTAAACTTGGTAAAATACATGATGAATTTTCACAGAAACATCTTGGGGAAACAGTCATTTCTCAACGTGAAGTATCAGTTGATGAATATCTCGAGACTTTTGATAAAGATAATGATTATCTCAAGAATTGGACTCCAGATCAAAAAATGAGATACATTCATGTGTATGACGCCAATGATGAATAAGTATATTACCGAACAAACTAAGATTAAAACCGATGAAATACTTTCTGATGTTGTTTTAGCAAATGATTATTATTCTAAATATGTGGGTACTTTTAACTCTATGATGGGGTTGAACCAAACTCCCGTGACCAAAGAAGAAACTAAACCAACCGAAGAAAAATAATTTACACATATTTTTGAGTGTAGTATAATTATATGTCAAACAAAACCTATTCATAATGTCAATCTATACTTTGAAAATTCTTCGCCCAATTTGCTATATGCTTATTGGTGTGCCTGGTTCTGGTAAAACTACTTGGGTGCTTGAAAATCATCCAAGCATGTCTTATGCCTCAACGGATAAGTACATTGATCAGTTTGCCGCAGAAGCTGGGAAAACTTATAATGATGTATTTGAAGCATCGATCAAAACTGCTACTTCCAGGATGCTTGATGATGTGGCAGATTTTATTACCGACATGAATGATTTTATTTGGGATCAAACAAATTTGACTAAAAAGTCTCGGTCTGGTAAAATTGCTCGACTGCTTAAAGATGATTATCAAATCATTGGCGTTGTCTTTGAGATTCCAAAGAATCTCAAAGAGCGCCTTGCCTCACGGCCAGGAAAAAACATTCCATCTCATGTGATGGAATCTATGATCAAAAACTTTGA
>DITO01000118.1 GCA_002422065.1 Erysipelotrichaceae bacterium UBA6182
CCACATAATGCCTATTTTAATGCTGAAAGTGCACTTGTAAAGATACCTTCACTTACATACGCTCCACGTTTTAAGTATGATGACAACTCAAATGTTACTGACGATGATGTCAGTGAAATTGAACTTAAATATTCATCTAGTAATAAAATCGACTATCTCTTCAATGCGAGTGATAAAACATACTCTCGTTTTATAAATGACGCTCCTATGATGGACTTAAATACTAATACTCAAGTTAAAGTTACAAACATAGTTGTATTGCACGCTAAACATTGGGATGCTGAAAGAGTTAAATACGTTTTAGTAGACTTTGTTGGAGAAGGTAAAGCTGAATACTTTGTTAATGGTAAACATGAAGTAGGAACATGGAAGAAAAGTTCTGAAACAGAAATAACTAAGTATTATGATTCAGCAGGTAAAGAAGTAATACTTCTTCCTGGTAATACTTGGATTCAAGTTGTTCATCCTAGCATTTCAATTACTAAAGATGGTGCTAAATAAAAATACCCTGAACTTAATTTAAGTTCAGGGTATTTTTGTTTTTGCGACATAGAATAATCATTGTGATTTAGTTATTTGATTGATAATTACGCTTCTTGTTTCTCTCTTCAAATGTTTCTTTAATTAACTTAGAAATAGACTTCAAAATAAACTTTATAACTTCAAGTGCACTAAACATTGCTAGAAAACCAAACATAGACCAAGCTACATCAGCTATATCCATATTGCCTGATCTAGACTGAAACTGTGCAACTTCTATCGCAATACTTACCACAAGACAAAGTGTAAAGACATAAATGAATGAAATAAGTTTAACACTCACTTTACTAAGCTTTACGAATATTGGATGAATGATTATATAAGCTATCAAAAATATAAATCCAATCACATAAAAGTGAAGTTCTTTATCATTTAAACCAAAAGAAAATTCATTGGAAAGGCTCGTAAAAAAACGATGAAAGAAATTAAATACATCGATAAGTGCTTTAAGTAAAGTTTTCATGTTTTTATGTTACATTGTTTCATGAAAACTTTCAACCTGTTTTGAGATATATTACTCATCGTAGTTTAAAAGGATTTAAAAATGATTATTCCTACTTTGATCTTGTACTACAGTGTAATTAGTAGTCTAAACAAATCTGTTTTATATGCATATGAAGTAATACTTATATGAACAAATAAATATAACAATGATCGATAGAATATTGAATCAAATAAAAAGTCTTGTTATAATTTTCGCATAGAGATTAAATACTTTTGGGTGGTATTTAAGTGATTGTCATAATAATTTAAGATATTCACTTTGATCATATTGGCACATAAGGTGCAGGGGAGAAAGTATGAAGAAGAAATTGTTGAGGTTTAGTTTAGTTTTTTTGGTGTTCTTTTTATCATTTAGAATGCCTTTGTCAGCTACTAGGGTTCAAAATCTTACCAATGGAGGTGTTGAATTTGTCCTTGATGATCGTGATCCAATCGATACCAGCTTTGAATCAATAGGTCGATATGATCAAAATGGATTTGCGATTGTTACAGTAAAAGAAACAATTACTTATTTTACTGAAGAAGGAGAAGTAAATCAAATAGTTCATAGATTTGGAATGATTAATCAAACTGGTGAGATCATCCTTGAACCTATCTATGGAGAGATTAGTAACTTCAATGAACACTATTACTTAATTGCAATGCATGATGATATTGTAATGTATGGTTTATTGTCAAAAGTAGATGGTTCTATCGTATTAGAAGCAAAATATGATTTTATACCTAATCTTGAACATGATCGCTTTTTCATTGGGAATGAATATTTAGATGATGAAAGTGAACTAAAGAAGCCAATCGTTTTTTCAATTAAAAACCAAAAAATTTCAGTCGTTGAAATGCCAGACAAGGTAAAAGAGATTAGCTTTGAATATATTATTTCAGAGAAGTTATCTGATTATGTTTATCGCTTATCAGGCTTATATCTTGATTCCATAAGCGGTTCCATGGATGAGGAAAAAACACTTAAACAGGTGAATTGGTATGTGAATCAATATGGAGAGTCATTTAATACACCATCTAACTCAATGGTTGGAGATTATTATTCCTATGCCATTGGTAACAAATTTTTCTATGTTGAGCAAAATCAAGATACGTTTTTATATACTATTTATCAAGGGACTGTAAGTGCTAGTACATATACTTATGAAGTCTTTTTAGATAACATAGATTATCTATGGTTAAACCGTGTTTCGAGACGATACGACTATCGTTTTTATGAAGAGGAAGCTATTCATGAATATTACTTTTTAAGCAAAGAAACACAATTAAAACCAGTCACAAATCCAGAGGACATACTTTTAACTGAAGCAATAATAAAGCAAAAAGGGTTTTATGAAGAAGATGAATACTTGTATATAAACTATGTTGCTCAATGGGATGTATATATTGTCTCAAATACTGGTTTACCACTACAAACCAAAGCGTATGTTATGGATAAAGATGCTAATTTGATTATTGATGAAGATTTTGCAGAAATATCGTTTCATGAGGAAATGGATTGGTTACATCTTAGAAAGATGAAATCACTTGGGGTTGAAGATCCATTGGGTCAAGATTCAGTTTTTCCTTTCGATGGGTATTATGATCTAGTAAACAAAGTTTATGTAGAACCTCAGTTTACCGATTTATCACTTGATGATTTATCACTTAATAATTTTACCCGGATAAATAGAGTAGTAGGGGTTGTCGGATTTGCTCCAGTTGTTGAAGGTGATGGAGGAGAAATCATTATTATTAGAGATGATGCCTTTGTTCCTATCTTTGATATTAAGGTAGGAATGATAAATAGAGAAGGGAAAATTGTTGTAGAACCAATATACGATGCACTTTCTGAAATAAACAGTGATGGATACATTAAAACTGAACGCCACGTTAAAATGATATATGATGATGAATATGGGTCATATTTAGGAACGGAATCACGTACTTATGGTCTAGTCCATGTAGAACGAGGTCTCGTAGTAGAACCGATTTATAGTGCAATTCAAGGTGTTGAAGTAGATTATTTTATGGCTCCAATGTTTGATATAAATAACCAAATGGTAGTCATTGTCTATAATGATGATTATACTACTGAGCACAAAGGTATTATCACACCAGATGGAGTTTTGTTTGAACCTGTATATATGGATATTAAATACTCAAACGAAAACTATATATTAAGAGTAAGCGATACTGTTTGGGAAGTGATTGATTCACAAACAAGTGAGAAACAACGATTTGATTTTTCAGATTATGATCGACCAGTACTTGATATTGACTATGCTAATGGATTTATTATTGTTTATTCTATTGATTTAGAAAGATTTGTCCTTGCTGTAGGTGTAGTCGATGTTGAGTTAAATACTAAGATTGATTTTGAACATGAAATCATTCAATATAGAGACTCATTATGGTACTTAGAAAAATATGATGAAAACACACGTAGTTTCAAACAGTCTATTCTTAACTCAAATTTTGAAGTAATGGTTCCTTATGAAAATGATTATGATCAACTTAGCGATTATGTCGACGGGTATGCTATTGGAACTAGTGGAGAAGTTCCAACGATAGAAGTGTCTAATTTATTCTCTAGATTCTTTATAAGAGCGCATGCAAATGTAGGGTTTGTTTTACATGTTATCAATGAAAATGGGAATGTATTAGGTGATTTTAGTAATGAATTTCAAAATATATTACTACTTGGAGATATTGATGGAGAATCAAAAGCATTAGTTGTCATAGATGGACAATCTTATTTTGCTACTATGATAGTGACACCAATGCAAAATGAAGAAGAACCACCAACAGATCCGAATGAAGAAGATGAAGAAGTTACTCCTCCGGTAGAAGAAGAGGAAGAAGCTACTAATCCTATAGAGAAAGATGATGAAGAAACTTTACCAGATACATCAGATCATTCTCAAACAAGACATGTTTGGCTATTACTTTTGGGAGTAGGAATCTTAAGTTTTGGTAAGAAAAAATTGATTAACGAAAAAATCTAATTCTTAGTATCGATATGACTTGAATAATCCCTTCATTGAAGATAGTACAATCAAGTAGTGTCTAATGAAGGGATTTTCTAGTGTTTAAAAGAGGACTTGTAATGGATATAGATGAGTTAACAACTGTAAAAAATCACCAAAATAAAAACGTCTTATCGTTTCATTGAGAGTTGCTCATATAAACTTTATTAACAGCTTTGTTTTGTCTGAAACTTAAGTTTTCTTCTTAAGTCTAGATTTTCCTAACTCAATTTATTCATAATTTAAACGTTAGTTAATTGATAAACAATCCATCTTTCTTCATATTTAAGTGGTAAAGAGAGTGATTTGTGTCTTGATATTCTCAAACACTAATAAAATTGAATCTTCCTTTTTTCCTTGATTATCACACCATACCTTATGTTAAAATGAATTAAAGGAAAGGTCACATTATGAATCGTATTCTTACTCATCCAATCATTGATGTAAAACCAAGAAAGAAGATTCGATTTATATTTGAGGGAATGGAAGTTGAAGGACTAGAAGGGGATACTATTGCTTCAGCACTTATTGCCCATGGAGTTACAACCATGGCGTATAGTATAAAAAAACAACGCCCAAGAGGTTTTTATTGTGCGATTGGAAACTGTGCATCCTGTGAAATGAATGTTAATGGTATTGCTCATGTAAGAACATGCATTACCCCATTAGAAGAAGATATGATTGTAAATCGTGACTCTTCACAAGGACAAAACTTATGATTTACACCGATGTACTTATCATTGGAGGCGGTCCTGCAGGGCTTACAGCTGCAAAAATGACATGTGAAGCCGGCCTTTCAACCTTGCTTATTGATCGCTCTCACATTTTAGGAGGCCAACTCACAAAGCAAACTCACAAGTTTTTTGGTTCAAAAGAGCAGTATGCAAAACAACGTGGGTTTGATATTGCTACCATTTTACAAGAGAACCTACAAAACTTTCCTAACCTAACTTTTATGCTTGAAAGCACGGTTGTTGGTTTGTATGAGGATAAAGTAGTCACAGTCTTACAAAGAAATGAGTATAAGAAAATCAGTGCTAAAGTCATTATTTTAGCCACAGGGGCAAGTGAAAAATTCTTAGCCTTTGAAAATAACGACCTTCCTCAAATTATGGGGGCGGGAGCACTGCAAACAATCGTGAATCAATACCAAGTCATACCAGGGAAAAATATGGTCATGATTGGAAGTGGAAATATTGGACTCATTGTGTCTTATCAAATGATGCAAGCAGGGATTGAAGTCAAAGCGATTGTTGAAGCGAATGATTGTATTGGAGGTTATAAGGTTCATGCCTCTAAACTTAAACGTTTAGGTGTAGATATTAAGACAAGAACAACCATTAAACGAGCCATAGGCACTGAGAAACTAGAAGCTGTTGAACTTATTCAAGTAGATTCTAATTTCAAAGAAATTCCAGGGTCAAGTGAAATCATAGAAACCGAATGTTTGTGTGTTTCTGTAGGGTTATCCCCTCAACACCAACTTGCCTCAATGATCAATGCTAAAACAGCCTATATCCCTCAGCTTGGTGGTTTTGTCCCTTTACTCAATGACCAATATATGACCTCAGTGGAAGGTGTCTTTGCTTGTGGTGATATGGTGGGCATTGAAGAAGCAAGTTCAGCCATGATGGAAGGTTACTTAACCGGACTTTATGTAAGTCAATACTTAAATGAACCTCATCCTGAGAGTGAACAACTCATTGAACATTACCACCAACAACTTCATGAACTGCGAAATGGTTTATTTGGAAATAAAACACTCATTGGAATACAAAAGCGAAAGGAGAAGTTAACCAATGCTCCATAAAACTGGTATTCCCA